>NZ_JBIVXW010000051.1:0-69571 GCF_044769405.1 Streptomyces sp. NPDC090442 | reverse complement strand
GGCGGATCTTCCGCCACGCCCGCATCAGCCCGAACAAGCTCACGTCAGTCGCCGCAGCCATCCTCACCCTCATGATCTACACGTGAAAAAGGCTCTTGGCCTCGGCGAGATTGCTGACGAGGCTGACCGTCTCCCACTCGGTTCCGTTCCATTCCTGGATCACGCGTGGTGCGTTGGGGCCGACGTGTTGCCCGCGGTGCGGACCTTCGGTCAGTGGCACTGCGCGACGCTTGCCCTTCGAGGCGTTCTGACGTTCCTCGCGTCGCCGTGCCCAGTCCTCCAGCGGCTCCTGTTCGTCGTGCATCTCAGCATCGTGGCGCAGATGCGATGACCGCTGCCACCGGCTTGGCCAGACGTCACCGTGACCTCGCCGAACTCGCGCGTGGTTATCTAGGGTGACTGACTTCCGTCATGTAAGGCAAGTAGGGTGATCTTCTACTTGCCTTACAAGTATCTGGGGGGTGTTAGGCACGTTGGCCATTGTCGAGCATCGCGGCCACGTCCCGCTGCGGCCATCCCTTGCGCCTGCGTGCCTTGGCGATCTTTCTTCCGAGCGTCAGTTGGTTTTCCGCCACTGGGCAAGCCCCCGAAGGTCCGGTATCCCCACCGCGTGAGCAAGCCACGGTACTGGCGCAAGAAGCCCGGGTTGTAGGGGGCATCACGCCGACGCTGTCCCCCCAGTGGAACGGCGGCGAGACACCGGTGTGAGGCGGCCCACGTGGTCAGCGGCCAGGCCCGGTGAACACCCGGAGGTGGACCAGGCGCTCGTGCTCGATCGTGCAGAGGCCGGCCGGGTGGTGCCGACGGCGGTCGCCAGTCGCGGCAGCGCCTCCGGGCGCGGGCGATCCGGGTGACCGAGGCGCCAGCGGCGGTGCGGGCGGCTCGCAGCTTCGCCGCGTCGAAGCCGTACGGGGTGGTGCTCAGTGCCTGACGCCGTCGCGACGGGACGGAGTGACGAAGGAGATTATCCTTCTGGGTGGGCCGGAAGGACTCCCCGCACCGGCGGCTTCTTCGATCTTCTGGCCCTGGCGACGCGGCGAGCTGAGTCGATGCGTCATGCTGCCTGAGTGAACTGTCGTCCAGGCTGGCCACACGCTTTGGGCCGGTCACTGGGTGAAAGGGGCTCAGTCGACCTGGGCCCGTTTGAAGGAGACGTTTACCGTCTCACCGGAACTCCCGGGCTTCCATTTGGTGACCCAGGCACCAAAGAGTTGGATGCGCCGGATGGTTTGGCCGTTGGGTTTGCTCTCCTCAATGGTGAGCTTCGCCCCCGCGCGGGCGCCTTCCTCCAGTGAGTTCTTGACCCACTTGGCGAACACCTCGCTCTTTGCCAGCCCGCGGGCGATGGTCACCGTGCCGCCACGCTTGCCGATGTGAAGATTGCGGTAGTTCTTCACCGCTTTCACCACGTAGCCATCGAGTTGCATTTGGATTCGCCTGGCGGCGGCCTCTTCGGATGCGACGTCCGTGCCGCCGCCGCGCTGTGCCGTGGTCGCGTGCGTGGCGGACGTGCCATCGGCCTTCCCCGGGTAACTGCCGGTCTGCGCGGAGGCGTTGCCGGCCCCTGCCAGTGCCGTCAGCGCCAGGGAGGCAGAGGCGATGGCGCCCAGGACGGCGTGTGGTGAGCGGTTCATGTGTCTCCCCTGGTGGATACCGCCGTACAGATCACCGGCACGCTAGGGGATGACGGTGCTGGGCGTAAGGGCGCAAGGTCAGCGCACGCACGGAGGGCAGGCGTACGGTTCCGCCGAGTTGCGCATCAATGCACCCGCCGAACTCCTCGCCCACCCGCGCGTCCCGTCGCCGCCACCCCCGAGATCATTCAGGCCGCCGGCACCCTGCTGCCCAACCCCGAGCAGTCGATCACCTCGATCGCCAAGCTCCTCGGGGTCAGCCCCGGCACCCTCTACAACCACATCCCCGACCTTCAGGAACTGCGCGAGGCTGGCCGTGCCGCCATCCCCGCCCAGACTGAGGCGGGCACCCGGTGAGTGATGCTGCCCGTCCCTGTGTTTCGCAGCGCGGCGAAGAAGGCATGGGCTTGGCATCGCACACCCGCCGTACGGGCAGGTGTCACTGGCAGGTGGTTCTCGTGATCGGCACAGGTTCGCGAAGAACCCTGCGCGACATGACGGCTGTCTTTGAGGAGGTGCGGGACAGTGACAGACGAGGCAGCTCAGTGGGCATGCCTGACCATGCGACCCACGGTGGAGGAGGCGTACGGCCCGGCTGACATGAGTGGGGAACCGATCTTCGCCGGAGGGTTCATCAACTTCGGCTACTGGCAGGCCATTGACCTGAGCCGTTCGCTCAGCGAGGCGGATCGGGTCCGCAGCCAGGAGGATCTCTACCGGCATGTTCTGGACGCTGCGGGGCTGTCCCCGGACACGGAGATGCTGGAAGTCGGATGCGGACTGGGGATGGGGTGCGCGGTGGCGTTGCGGGAGTACGGGCCCGCCGCGGTGACCGGCATGGACATCCACCCGGAGCAGCTCCAGCGGGCCCGCCGTGCGCAGGCCGTCCTGCTTCACGCGGATCCGGCCCGGCTGAGCTTCGTCCGAGGGGCCGCGGAACGCATGCCCTTCGAGGACGGCCAGTTCGACGTGGTCATCAGTGTGGAGGCCGCTCAGCACTTCCCGGACCTCGTCGCCTTCGCCTCGGAGACGGCGCGGGTGCTGCGCCCGGGTGGCCGGGCGGTCGTCACCAGCTTCTTCACCGTGGATGACGCGGCCGGTCGGCCCGACGAACTCGCACGGCTGCTGGAGTCGTACGCGAACGGCCTGGACATCGCCCGGCCGGTGCGGGCTCTCGCCGACGCGTTCACGGCGGCCGGGCTCACGGACGTGCGCATCGAGTCGATCGGGGTGTACGTATGGCCGGGCTGGGACCTGTGGATCAGTCGATCGCGGGAGCCGAGGACCTGGCTGAGAAACTTTCTGCGGGCCTACGAGCAGCAGGTCCTCGACTATTTCGTCGTGACAGCGGGTTGGCCGAACTGCCGCCTGACGCTCTGACCTGCAAGAACGCCCCAGGGCCCTAGATAACGCCAGTGCTGGCTGCGCGCGGATGTCGGGACGGCTCAGGGTGTAGGTTCCGCATTTCAGTGTCCAATTCCGGACCGCCATGTCTAGCGGATGCCCAATTGGACAAGCTGCGTGGAAGCGCTGGTCAGCGCGTTTACTCTTTCGGGTTGCCTCGTAGTCGTCGTTGAGACAGCGGTCGCGGCCTGGCGTCACCGTGGTCGTGGCGGTTGAAGGGGCGGCAACAGGGGGCGAAGTGCTCATGTCCGTAGGAAGCGTTGTTTCGTCAGCAACGTTACGCGCCACGGCAGAGCTCAGAATCTTGCGCGCGGAGCGGGATCAGCTCAAGGCGGGCATGTCGCGGCTGCGGGAGACCGAGGCCGAGCGTGATCAGTTGCGTGAGGCGCTGAAGGAGACCGAGGAGAAACTGAAGTCCACGCTGAAAGAGAGCCGCTCGTCTTCAAGTCACCGAGCGGGGAAATGACACAAAACCGAAGATTCGCAGGCCTGCACGACGGTAGCGTCGGTTCCATGATCGTATGGCTCAACGGCACCCACGGCGCAGGCAAGACGACAACCAGTGCACTTGTGCAGCAATTGATCCCGGATTCACGAGTGTTCGACGCGGAGAAGGTCGGCGAGACACTCATGGATATCACGCCAGGGTTGCCTGAGACGGACAACTTCCAGCACTGGCCGCCGTGGCGGCCGCTCGTGGTCGAGACCGCCCGCCGCGTACTCGACTACACCGGCGGCACTCTGGTGGTCCCTATGACTGTCCTGATTGAGGAGTACTGGCGCGAGATCAGCACGGGCCTCGCCAACCATGCCATTCCGGTACAGCACTTCGTCCTCCACGCCGACCAGGGCACCCTCCGTGAGCGCATCGCGGGCGACACGGTTCTTGGCCCCAACTCCGCGTTCCGTCTCAAATACCTTGAGCCCTATGCCGAGGCGGCCCACACCTGGCTACACGGTGAGGCCGAGGTCATCGACACCACACACCTCACGCCCGCACAGGCAGCCCTGCAGATCGCAGAGGCCGTCAAGAGTTGAGGCCCGCCCGCCATGCGAAACAGGCCCGGCGAGGATTGGACACGGTTCCGCGGAACACGTTCGGAGACACGAGCGCGGAATGCGGAAGCCCCGCAGGTCACGGCGATGCCGTTGGACACCGAAACGCGGAACCTACACAGGGCGTTCAGCCTCCGGGGCCTGGACTCAAGCTGCCTCTGCGTGAGTCCGCGGGCCACCTCGAAAGCCACGTCCTGCAGCACGGAGGCTGCGGCGTGCGGAGAGAAGTGGAGCGTCCACCCAGGGGTGTCGGCTGCGCCGCCGCCCCAGAACGTCCAGGCGGGCAGAGGGCTGTGAGGGGACTGGGCTGCGAAGGCGTCGAACTGGACGCCGGAGGGGTCATCCGCTGGGGCGTGCCAGCGGATCCAGCGGCGGTCGACGGTGTGCTCCCAGCCGACGTCGGCCAGCGGGCGGGTGGCCTCGCTGATGGTCGCTTCCGAGACTTGGCTGCCCGCCGCGATCTTTGCTGCGTCCTCGGAGGCGAGGCTGTCGAGGAGTACCCGCATGATCTCTACGGGGACCGTGGCGCTCGCGGTGGCGTGCCACAGGCGCTCGCCGACCGGGCTCTCGTACGCGGCGATCCTCCACTGAGTGTCGTCGGGGCCGGCTTCGTGGACGAACTCGGCGCGCAGGACGAGGGATTCGTGGACGGCGTGGGTGGTCTCGTCCGACCAGGCGTGTTCCCTGTCAAGTCCAGCGTGTTGAGCGCGGAGCCGATTTCTTCACCGGCCTTGAACTCTGAAGACGATCCACGTGGCCCGGTGGAGCAGGTGGGTGGCGGTCAGGTGACCGTTTCCCATGCCGCGAGCAGCGGCAGGTTCCGGGCGGTGGAGGAGTCCGGTTCGGCGGTGTAGACGATGAGCCGCTGGTCGGGGTCGCGGGGTTTCTCGAGCGACTCGATCCCGAACTCCAGCGGCCCGGCCACCGGGTGTGCGATCTGCTTGCCCACCGACGTACGGTCGGTGACGCCGTGGTCGTCCCACCAGCGTGCCACGTCCGGGTCGCCGGCGCGCAGCTCGGCGATCAGCGCGGCAAGGCGCCGGTCACCGGGGTGCCGGCCGGCTTCGTAGCGCATCGCGCCGACTGCCGGTGCGGCGAAGTCGGCCCAGTTCACGATGCGTTCGCGGGCGAGTGGGTCGAGGAAGAGCCAGCGCAGGAAGGAGGAACCTGGCTCCATCGGCG
Organism: Streptomyces sp. NPDC090442; assembly: GCF_044769405.1. Classification (NCBI taxonomy): domain Bacteria; kingdom Bacillati; phylum Actinomycetota; class Actinomycetes; order Kitasatosporales; family Streptomycetaceae; genus Streptomyces; species Streptomyces sp. NPDC090442. The sequence continues at coordinate 64,295 of NZ_JBIVXW010000051.1, read as the reverse complement.
CGCCGAGCACGGCGGTGAGCAGTGTGTTGCGGGCCAGGACCAGGCCGCGGCGGCCGAGCAGCAGAGCCGGCACGTCGAGGTTGTCCATCAGCCGCAGCAGGCCGGGGTCCGCCCGCTGTGCCGTGCTGTCGTCACGTGGGGCGTGCCGGATTGGGGTGGCGAGGTGGCGAAGGTGCTCGCGCTCTACGCCGTCGAGTCCGAGCGCCCGTGACAGTGCCTCCACGACGTCCTCGCTGATCGTGGGCTGCCGGCCTTGCTCGATACGGCTGTAGTGGTCCGGGCTGAGCCCGGCGAGCACGGCCAGTTCCTCGCGGCGCAGTCCGGGAACGCGTCGCGGCCCGGGGAACGGCTCGATCCCTGCTTGTGCCGGGGTCAGGCTGTCTCGCCGCGCACGCAGGAAGGCTCCGAGGGCCGCACGGTCCGCTGCCATGCCCACCAGCATAGACAGCGTCGCGATCGCCTGCCTGGTCATGCCGTGACCAGGCAGCGCTCGCACTGGTACCCCGTCCGGAACCGGTGTTGCCTGGCGGGCATGAACCAGACACTCACCGGCCGCACGGCCCTCGTCACCGGATCGACCAGCGGCATCGGCGCCGCCACCGCGCACCGCCTCGCTGCCGAGGGCGCGCGGGTCGTCGTCACCGGCCGCGACACCGCTCGCGGCGAGAGCGTGGTGAAGGAGATCCGCGACAACGGCGGCGACGCCTTGTTCATCGCCTCCGACCTCACCGCCGCTCCGGACGCCCTGCGCGCGTTCGCCCGGGAAGCCACCGACGCCGCGGGTGGCATCGTTGACCTGCTGGTGCACAACGCCGCGGTGTGCCCGGCCGTGGACACGCTCGCCCTGTCCGACGCGGACCTCGAGCGGACGCTCGCGGTCAACATCCGTGCCCCGCACGTCCTCACCGCCGCGCTGGCACCCGCGATGACGGAGCGAGGCCGCGGCGCGATCGTCGTGGTGGGCTCGTGGATGGCGGAGGTCGGGCACGCCTTCGTCGGCCTCTACTCCGCGTCGAAAGCCGCCGAGGCGCAGCTCGCCCGGAGCTGGGCGGCCGAGTTCGGGCCGCGCGGCGTCCGCGTCAACACCGTCGCGCCCGGCGCCACCCGGACGCCGATCAACGACGGTTCAGCCGACGTCATCCGCCGCATGACCGAAAACCTGCCCGCCGGGCGCGCGGGCACGCCGGACGATATCGCGGCCGCGGTCGCGTGGCTGGCCTCGGACCAGGCGGCGTACGTGCACGGCGCCACGATCGCGGTCGACGGCGGGATCACCGCCACCCGCGCGAGCTGACGAACCCGCCGACCTCACCGACACCGGGCAGGCGGCGCATCACGGGCTCGCTTCGCACCAGCGTGCGGATGACGCTGCGGGCGAGCTGCGGTGGTGCGTCGTGGCTGAGCGAGAGGTTCCAGCGCTCGGAGCCGTCACTGCGAGGTGCCTGGGTCGCGATCTGCCAGGCAGTCTCCTCGTGGGGGGTGTGCGCGAGGAGGCACAGGCGGTCGGCCGAGAGGTACACGGTTCGCGTGCCGTAGGCGGTGCGCTTCCACCCGGCGTCGTAGAGGTCCTCGGCGAGGTCCTTCAACGGGTCTGTGTCGGTGAGGGGGTGGGAGGGCAGCCGTGTCAGCGGTTCCAATAGCGCGTGGGGCAGTTCGCGCGGGGTGTTGCACGAGAAGGTGGCGGTCCAGGGGCGGGGGCCGCTGTGGGCGGCGGTCCAGCGGGGCACCGGGCCGGAGGCCAGCATGTGGTAGCTGATCGTCGTGGCGTCGTCCGGGGAGGCCAGCGCGACCTGACCGGTGTCTGGATCCGATCTAAGGCTCCAGCCGGGGGCCCGGTCTCGGATCGCTCGGAAGGTGCTGGTGGTGTTGCCCTCGCCGGCCACGTGCAGTGGTGAGGCGAGGAGGAGGGAGGGGGAGAGGAAATAGTCGGAAGACGTGGCGATTCCTGGGCGTCGGGGACAGGCGATCTGCTGCGTTGACTGCTGAGCGGTGCGGGGTGGGCCAAGGGGCATCGAGGTGCCTGCGGAGCTGGTCGTGGAGGTCGACGAGACCTGTGTCGCAACGTCGTGCCGCGGTGCGTGGGCACCGGGAGTGTGTGGCGTTACAGGCCGCGACGGTGGAGGGGGCGGGGCGTCGCGGGAGGCTTCGCGTCGACCGACGCCTTGCGGGTGGGGAGCGAGGGAACGGCACCGGTCAGCTCGATCCGTGCCTCATCCAGGGTCCGTTGGGCGGCGTCGAGATGGCGGCGCAGAGCGGAGTGGTGCGGGATAGCGGCCAGCTGCGCGTCGATGGTGGCGCGGCTGGCGGGGTCGGTGACCTTGGCCAGGGCGGGGAGGGCCTGGGTGTAGTGCGCCAGGGCACGCCCGATCGTCGCCGCCGCCTGGCTGGATCTCAGGGCGTCTTGGGTGGGGTTGGTGGTCGGGATCTCCTTGGCGAGGAGGTGGCGGGCGTCGGCGGTGAACCGTAGGGCGAGGTGGCCCAAGAGGTCGATGTGGCGCAGGGCGGTCAAGAACCCGTCGGGGCCGGGGGCGACCTGGTGGGCGCGGAGGTCGGTGAGGACGGCGTCGAGAGCTTCGGGGCGCGTCATGTAGTCGAGATCGTCGGGCTCGTATACAGAAATGGTCGTGTCCAAGGAGAGGGGCGAGATGAGGGGGTGCTACGCGGCCGTGCCGTAGTCGTCCTGGTGAGGGGTGTACTTGGCCAGGGCGTGGTGGGTGATCGCATTCGAGGCGCGGTCGGAGGCAGCGGACAGCTCCTCGGCGCCGGGCTCCAGGTACCAGGGGCGCAGGTCGAGCATGGCCGCGCGCATCCCGGTGGCGAACGCGAGCGCGGTGCCCTTGGGCAGCGCACGGATCGCGTCGGCCGGCAGGATCCGCTCCTGCCGCATAGACACCGAGGTGGACTTCCCGGACTCCGACATCGAGGTCGAGGTGGTCTCCACGTCGTGGTCGCCGATCAGCCGGGAGAGCTTGTCGGCGAAGTCGGGGTCGTCAATATCGCTGCCGATGACCTTGATCGTGGAGGCGGACCACATGGCTTCCATGCCGGCATCGCCCCAGACCTTCTGGCCCTGGCGGTAGGACTGCAGGTGAGAATGTGAGACCGTGCAGGGCGTGAGTGAGACACCAACGCGCACCCTTCAGCACCGCTCTGACGGGCCAGAAGACGCCCCAGTCCTGGTTCTGGGTGCCGCCCTGGGTACCACATGGCACATGTGGGACCGTCAGATCCCCGAGCTGACCCGCCAATGGCGCGTCATCCGCTTCGACCTGCCCGGCCACGGCGGATCGCCCGCCCACGCGGCCAACTCCGTCGCCGAGCTCGCCGACCGGTTGGTCGCGACCCTCGACGGCCTGGGCGTGGAGCGGTTCGGCTACGCCGGCTGCGACATCGGTGGCGCCATCGGCACGCAACTGGCCCTCACCCGCCCCTACCGCGTCACCTCCCTCGCGCTCGTGTCCTCCTCCCCGCGCTACGGCACCGCCGACGCCTGGCGGCAGCGCGGAGTGGTGATCCGCACCAACGGGCTCGACCCGATCGCCCGCACCGCGCCCGAGCACTGGTTCACGTCGGGCTTCGCCGGCGCCCAGGGCGCCATCGTCGAGTGGGCCGTCCAGATGGTGCGGACCACCGACCCCGGTTGCTACATCGCGGCCTGCGAGGCGCTGGCCGCCTACGACGTGCGGTCCTCCCTGGGCCGGGTGGGCGTGCCCACCCTCGTCGTCGCCGGCTCCGAGGACACGGTCACGCCCACCACCGACGCCCGCACCCTGGTCGCCGGGATACCGGACGCCAGCCTGGCGATGGTCCCGGGCACCTCGCACCTGGCCCCCGTCGAGCAGCCCGCGGCCGTCAGTGAACTGCTCATCCGGCACTTCAGCACCGCCTGGCACGACAAGCCGGGCCCCGGGACGCCCGCCATCGGCGCGGCCGCCCCCAAGCCGCAGATAGCGCCGCCGATGCCGACGCACGCCCCGGCCGCCATCGAGTCCGGACTGACGCAGCCCGCCCAGGTCCGCGGTGCCACGTACGAGCAGGGCATCAAGGTCCGCCGTGAGGTGCTCGGCGACGCCCACGTGGACCGGGTGGAGGCCGGCACCGACGACTTCAACGCCGACTTCCAGGACTTCGTCACCCGCTACGCCTGGGGCGAGACCTGGACCCGGCCCGGCCTGGACCGCCGCACCCGGAGCATCATCACGCTCACCGCGCTGGTCGCCCGCGGCCACGGCGAGGAGCTCGCCCTGCACACCCGCGCCGCGCTGCGCAACGGCCTCACCCCCATGGAGATCAAGGAGATCCTGCTGCACACCGCGGTCTACTGCGGTGTCCCGGCCGCCAACTCCGCCTTCGCGGTGGCCAAGAAGGTCATCGAGGAGGAGACGACCCCCGAGGGCTGAGCGGACACGGCCGTTGTCCACAGCCCGCCCGCGCCGCCGCTGCGCGCGGCAAGATGGCCCCATGGAACTCACCAAGAAGACCCACGCCTGCGTTCGGATCGAGAAGGACGGGCAGACGCTCGTCATCGACCCGGGGGTGTTCAGCGAGGAGGACGCGGCCGTTGGCGCGGACGCGATCCTGGTGACGCACGAGCACCTGGACCACTTCGACGAGGAGCGGCTGCGCCGGGCCATGGAGGCCAATCCGGCGGCCGAGCTCTGGACCCTGGCGAGCGTCGCCGGGCAGGTCTCCGCGGCCTTCCCCGGCCGGGTGCACACCGTCGGCGAGGGCGACGCCTTCACCGCCGCCGGCTTCGAGGTGGAGGTGCACGGGCAGCTGCACGCGGTGATCCACCCGGACATCCCGCGGATCACCAACGTCGGCTTCCTCCTGGACGGCGGCGCCGTCTTCCACCCCGGCGACGCGCTCACCGTCCCCGAGGGCCGCACCGTCGAGACCCTGCTGCTCCCGGTCCACGCCCCCTGGAACAAGATCGCCGAGGTCATCGACTACGTCCGCGCGGTCGCCCCGCGCCGGTCCGTCGACATCCACGACAGCCTGCTCCAGGACCACGCCCGCCCGATCTACGACGGCCTGCTCGAAAAGCTCGGCGGTGCCGGCCACGACCGCCTCGCGCCGGGCGCCCACACCGACGTGGGCTGACTGTCGGTGCCGGGCGGTAGGTTTACCGATATGCGCATCGCGACCTGGAACGTCAACTCGATCACCGCCCGCCTCCCGAGGCTGCTGGCCTGGCTGGAGCAGTCCGGCACGGACGTGCTGTGCGTCCAGGAGACCAAGTGCTCCGACGCCCAGTTCCCCTACGAACCGCTGCGCGAGCTGGGCTACGAGGCCGCGGTCAACGCCGACGGCCGGTGGAACGGCGTCGCCCTGCTCTCCCGGGTCGGCCTGGCGGACGTGGTCAAGGGGCTGCCCGGCGGCCCGGACTACGACGGTGCCCAGGAGCCCCGCGCCGTGTCGGCCACCTGTGGCCCGGCCCGCGTCTGGTCGGTCTACGTCCCCAACGGCCGCGAGGTCGACCACGCGCACTACGCCTACAAGCTGGGCTGGTTCGAGGCCCTGAAGACGGCCGTCGCCGAGGACGCGGCCGGCGGCCGCCCGTTCGCCGTCCTCGGCGACTTCAACGTCGCGCCGACGGACGAGGACGTCTACGACCCCGCGGTCTTCGAGGGCCTGACCCACGTCACGCCGGCCGAGCGCGCCGCCCTGGCCGCCCTGCGCGAGACCGGCCTGTCGGACGTGGTGCCCCGCCCGCTGAAGTACGACCGGCCCTACACCTTCTGGGACTACCGCGCGCTCGCCTTCCCCAAGAACCGCGGCATGCGCATCGACCTCGTCTACGCCAACGGACCGTTCGCCAAGGCCGTCTCGGACGCCTATGTCGACCGCGAGGAGCGCAAGGGCAAGGGCGCCTCGGACCACGCGCCCGTGGTGGTCGACCTGGACGTCTGAGCTCTGAGCCGATCGCGCGCCGGCCCGCTCCCCGGCGCGCGGGGGAGGCGCACGGGGGCGTGGGGTGGGCCCCGGCGCCGTGCCGCGCGCCTGTGGCCCTGGTGCGGGGGTGGATGGGACCCTCGCACCATGAACCTGTCTTTCCTGGACATGTGGCGTAGGCGCACCGCCCCGGGCGGCTCGGTGCCGCTCGCCGAGTCGGTGCGCGCGGATCCCGAGAGCGTCGTCGAGCTGCTCTCCGAGTGCGAGCTGCTGCGCGACCAGGCGGCCACCGCCGGGGTCGAACTCGACGACTCCGTACGGTCGTTGGAGGAGCTCGACCAGCTTCAGCCGGTGTGGCGGGACGACCCCGAGGTGCTGCCCTGGCTCGGCAACGACGCCGGGCTCTACCTCGGCACGGTCCTGGTGCGCACGGTCCCGGGCACGGTCTGGCACGTCCGGCCGGACGGGCAGCCGGTGGTGCGGCTGGCGTCCGGGCGGGAGATCGACGTGGTGACCACCGGCCATGAGTGGGCCGACGACGGAGCCCCCGAGCTCTCCCAGGTCTACGCCGAGGTCGCGGAGGGCTGACGCCCCCGTACGCCGCGGGCGCCCCGGGCGTCCCGGCCCGAACGGGCCCCGCCCGTCCGCCGGTTCAGCGCACCCGGCGCGCCAGCCACGGAGTGAGCGCCAGCCGCCCGATCAGCTCCTTGTAGGTCTCGTCGCCGGGCAGCGGCACCACCAGCCATTGCCCCGGCGGGAAGAACCGGCTCTTGACGTAGGCCAGATCGCCGTGGACGGCGCGCAGGAACGCCGGCACGGCGTCGCGCGGGACATCGGCGAACTCCACCGCTTCCACGGTGATCTTGGCGTCGTCCTCGGGATAGAGCTGGACCGTGACGGCCGGCGTGCCGCCGAGTTCGACGAACGCCTCGTGCGGCAGCGACCCGTCCGGGTCCAGCACGGTGAACGCCCCGGCGGAGGCCCGGCGGGTGGTCTGGTCCGCGCCGATGTCGTCGGTGACCGTCACCTCCAGCCCGTGCCCCTCGGCGATCTCCCGGATCGCGGTGACCGCGGACTCGGTCGTCGGCAGGTGGGGGTGTCGGGGGCCGGGCGGGGGCGCATCGCGGTGTCGCATGACAACGATCCTGCCGTAAGGGGGCGTTCCGGGCGTCGACCGGGGTGCGGGCGGCGTCAGACCCGCCAGACGCCGTCCCGCATCAGCTCCCGCTCCGGCAACTCGTTCTCCTCCCGCCACACCAGCATCCGTTGCGGGGCGAACCGGAGGAAGACCCACGGATCGCGGCCGTGCGGATTCCAGCCCAGCTTGGTGGCGAGGGCGTCCGCGGCGTCCTGCGGCAGCGCGTCGTTGGCCAGTACCTCGACGGTGCAGTGCAGCAGCACCACGTCCCGGGTGTGGCCGATCGCTACCCAACTCTCGCCGCGCGCGGCCAGGTTGCGGGCGGTGGGGTTGCTGCCCTTGGTGGACATCACCAGGCGCTCGCGGTGCCAGACGAACGACAGCGGCACCAGGGTCGGCGCGCCGTCGGCGGTGACGGTCGAGACCCAGGCGTCCTCGTCCGCCTCCAGACGGTGCAGGGCGTCGCGTTTGCGCCGTGCGGGATCGCGGGGTGGGGGGAGTGGTCGCATGACCGGGAGCCTAACGACCGTGCTCCGCCCGCCGCTTCGGGCGTTGGCCGTACGGCCGCGGACGTAGGACCGGGCCCCTACCGCCGCGGTACCGGTCAGTCGCGCACCGGTACCGACACATACGACGGATCGCCGGCGGGGGAGGAGAAGGTCAGCCGGGCGCCGTCGGGGTTCTGGGCGGTGTAGAGCGGATCGACGGTGTCCACGACCACCGCGAGCCGGTGTCCGGCGGGGACGTCGTAGGCGGTGGCGAAGAGGTCCAGGTCGATGCCGAACGGGCGGCCCGGGGTCCGGTCGTGGAAGGTGACCGGTGCGTGGGTGACCAGTCTGCCCAGGCCCAGCGGGCCGACGTCGTAGAGGTAGGCGATGGCGGGGCCGCTCGGGGCGGTGCTGGTGACCGTGGTGTGCAACCGGGCGGTCCCGCGCACCCGTTGGCCGCTCGGGTACGGCGCGGACTGCCAGACGGCGGCGGCCGAGCGGGGCAGCAGCGGGATCGAGGCCATCGGCGGCAGCCGGAGGAACTGGTCCAGCATGCTGGAGAGGAAGATCAGCCCGCCGTCGGCGCCGGAGTCGAGGCCGGTGCGGATGCGGTGGGTGCCGTCGAGGGCGATCCGGCGGTGCGCGGAGGGCACGTCCCGCCAGCTCCGGTAGCCCTCGTAGGCGCCGGTGGAGCGGGACTTGAGGAGGACCGGCGGCTCCCGGTCGATGCCGTTGTCGACGCCCTTGAGGTAGTGGTCGAACCACCGCTCGGTGTCGTTCCAGGTGTCGTTGGGCAGGCCGAGCAGTCCAAGCCCCTCGGCGGTGGCGTGGTCGCCGGGGCGGAACTCCAGCCGCTTGGGGCCCTTGAGCTTCTCGAAGAACGCGGCGTACTGGTTGGGCGGGAAGAGCGAGTCGCCCCAGGCGTTGCCGAGCAGGACGGCCGCCCCGTTGGCGTTGATCCGGTCCAGGTAGGTGGCGGGGGAGCGCTTGCGGGCCCAGGCGATCAGCTCCTTCTCCTTGGCCATGTTGGCGCTGAGGAAGTCCTTGAGGATCTGCCGGAGTTCGGGGCCGGGGCGTCCGGTCAGCTCGCCCGCGCCGCCGAGCATCGCGGCGGCCTGGCGGTGCGGGGTGTGCCCGCTGTAGATCGAGTCGATCAGGTCGGCCCAGCCGCTGAGCGCCGCGACCGCCTTGATCCGCTTGTCGGACGCGGCGGCCAGCAGGCTGATGCCGGCGCCGTAGGAGACCCCGCCCATGCCCACCTCGTGCGGGTCGGCCGGGGTGTGCGCCAGCGCCCAGTCGATGACCTAGGAGGCGTCGGCGACGTCCTTGGGCCCGGCGGTCTCGATCCGCCCGCCCGACTGCCAGAAGCCGCGCGAGTTGTAGCCGACCACGACATAGCCGGTGGCGGCCAACTTCCGGGCCTGCACCAGGTATTCGACCTGCGGCATCGCCCAACTGGTGGGGAGCACGATCAGTGGGTGGCGCCGGGTGGCGTCGGCGCCGGCCGGGGTGAAGACGTTCGCCTTGAGAATGGTCCCGCCCGCGCCCGCGATGTCGACGAACCGCAGGGTGGGGGAGCCGGCGGCCGTCGGGCGGGCGGCGGTGGCTGCGGCGGTGCGGTCGGCTGCCGGCGCGGCGTGTGCCGGGGCGCCGGTCAGGGCGGTGGTGGCGAGCACCGCCGCGGAGAGGGTGCCGATCGCGGCGCGCAGAGTGGTGCGGGAGGGCGTCATCTTCTGCTCCAGGTCTCGACGCGAACCGCTCGGGGACTGTCCGGAGACAGGAGGGGGACCCGGCGGCTCGATGTGACTGGAGAGTAAGGTCCATTGCTTACCCGTGGTAACCCATCGATGGGTTACGGGTGGGTAACGCCCTTGGGGTGGGGGAGAGTTCGAGGGTGCCGCGGGCGTTGGTGTAACGGATGTGACGGAACGGGACGCGCGGGAGAGCCAGGGCGGGCGTGACGCATATCGAGGGTGCACAGGTGGGGATCGCGACGCAGACGCCCTTCGACGCCAGCGAACGGCGGGCCTGGGCGGGTCGCGCCGCGGCGTACGCCGCGGGGTTCGGCGGGCTCTGCGCGTATACGGTGCCGCGGCTGTTGGACGCCGCGGGCGTCACCGCGGGCATCCGGCTGCTGGACGTCGGCACCGGAACGGGCGCCGCCGCGGTGGCCGCCCTCGACCGCGGCGCCGAGGTGACCGCCGTGGACGCCGAACCGGACATGGTGCGCACCGCCGCGGCCGCCGCGCCCGAGGCCGCCGTCCGGCTCGCCGCCCTGCCGCAACTCCCCTTTGCCGACGACGCCTTCGACGCGACCGTCGGCAACTTCGTGCTCAACCACGTCGGACGCCCCCGCGCCGCCCTGGCCGAGCTCCGCCGGGTGGCCCGCCCGGGCGGCCGGATCGCGCTGACCATCTGGGCCGCGCCGCCCGCGCCGGGTCAGGCGCTCCTCGGCCGCGCGGTGCGGGCTGCCGGCGTGCCCCGACCGCCGGACGTCCCCGCGCTCGCGCCCGAGGACGACTTCCCGCGCACGGCCGAGGGCTTCGCGGAACTGCTGCGCGCCGCCGGCGGGTTGGGCGGGGTGCGCTGCTCCGAGGTCTCCTGGGGGCACCGCACCACGGTGGAGGAGTGGTGGCGCGGCCCGGCGGCCGGCGTCGCCGCCATCGGGCGGGTGGTGACCTCGCAGGGGCCGGCCGCCACCGAGCGGATCAGGCGTCATCTCGTCGCGCTCGCCGGGGAGTTCGCCGAGCCGGGCGGTCGGCGTGCCGGCCAACTGGTGCTGCCGCATGCGGCGCTGCTGGCGGTGGGGAGGGTGGCGGAGCGCTAGCGGGCGCGGCGCCCGTCCCCGGCCTCGGCCTCGCCCTCGACCGGAATCGTCTCCAGAAACTCCGCCAGCGCCGCGTTGAACTCCTCCGGGCACTCCACGTTCGGCAGGTGGCCGGCGCCTTGGACGAGCGTCAGGCGCGACCCGGGCACCGCCTCGTGGATCAGCCGGGCGTCGGCGACCGGGGTGAACTCGTCCTCGGTGCCCACGACCACGAGGGTGGGCACGGCGATCCGCGGGAGCAGCCCGGTGTAGTCCGGGCGCTCGGCCCGGCCGCGCAGGGCGGCCGCGGCACCCTCGGGCGAGGCGTTCGTCATCATCCCCAGGACGTGCGCGGCGACTTCGGGCAGCGCCGTCACATGGGCCGGCGCGATCATCTTGGGCAGTGCCTCGTGCGCGTACCCGGCCATCCCCTCGGCGGACAGCCGCTCGGCGGTCCGCAGGCGCAGCGCGCGGCCCTCGTCGCTGTCGGTCGCCGCGAAGGTGTCGGCGAGCAGCAACGCCCTGATCCGCTCCGGGAACTGCCGGTAGCACTCCATGACGATCTGCCCGCCCATCGACAGCCCGCCAAGGACGAACCGTTCGATGCCGAGCCGGTCGAGCAGGGCGGCGAGGTCGCGGGCGAAGGTGGCGAGCGGGGTCGTGCCGGGGACGACCGAACTCCCGCCGTAGCCGCGGAGGTCCGGGGCGATCACCCGCATCCCGGCGGCGCTGAAGTGGGTGGTCTGCGGGCGCCACATCGAGCGGTCGAAGGGGTGGCCGTGGAGGAGGACCAGCGGTGCACCGCTTCCCTCGTCGTCGTACGCGATCGTGATCCCGTTGGATTGCACCGAGGGCATGGGGCACCCCTTCTTGCCGCATGACGTGCGGCGTTGCTGTGGTGGTGAGTTGGTCGAGTTCGCCCGGGAGTCGATTGCATCGATGCTATGAGGGGCAATTGCTCGGCACAATAGGGATAATGTGCTCGGTGCAATGTTGTGGGAGGGGAGTGCAATGACGGGGGACGACTACCGCGCCATCGCCGACGAACTGGCCGCCGCCATCGCGGCCGGCCGGCTCCGCCCCGGGGACCGGCTGCCGCCGCTGCGCCGGTTCGCCCGGCGCAGGCGGATCGCCGACTCGACCGCGGCCCGGGTCTACCGCGAACTGGGCCGGCGCGGCCTGACGGTGGGCGAGGTCGGCCGCGGCACCTTCGTCCGCACCGCGCCACCGGCGACCGAGCCCGCGCTCGCCGAGCCCGGCGGTCACCCCATCGATCTGGAGCTCAACTTCCCCGTTCTGCCGGGGCAGTCCGCGCTCCTCGCGCAGAGCCTCGGGCCGCTGCTGCAACAGGACGAGGCGATGTCCGCGGCGCTGTGCCCGGGCGCCGCCGCCGGCACCCCCGTCGCCCGGCACACCGCCGCCGCCCACCTCACCCGGGCCGGCTGGACCCCGGACGCCCGGCGGCTGCTCTTCGCCGGCAGCGGCCGCCAGGCCCTCGCCGCCGCCTTCGCCGCCCTGGTCCCGCCCGGCGAACGGCTCGGCGTCGAGGCGTTGACCTTCCCCGTCATCAAGGGCATCGCGGCCCGCCTCGGCATCACCCTCGTACCGCTGGCGATGGACGAGCACGGCGTCACCCCCGACGCGCTGCGCGCCGCCGCCCCCCTGCGCGCGGTCTACCTCCAGCCCGCGCTGCACAACCCGCTCGGCACCACCATGCCCGAGGTCCGCCGCGCCGAAGTCGCCGCGCTGCTCAGGGAGTTGGACCTCTACGCCGTCGAGGACGCCGTCTACGGTTTCCTCCGCCCCGACCTGCCGCCGCTCGCCGCCCTCGCCCCGGAGCGCACGGTACTCGTCGACAGCCTCTCCAAGCGGCTCGCCCCCGGCCTGACGCTCGGGTTCCTGGTGCCGCCCGACCGCCCCGCCGCCCCCGACTTCGCCGCGGCGCTCCGCTCCGGCGCCTGGACGGCGTCCGGCTTCGCCCTGGAGGCGGCGGTCCGTTGGCTGGGCGACGGCACCGCCACCGCCGTCGAGGCGGACAAGCGGGCCGACGCCGCGGCCCGCCAGCGGATCGCCGGCGACCGCCTCGCCGGCCAACGGCTGCGCACCGACCCGCACGCGTACCACTGCTGGTGGGAACTGCCCGAGCCCTGGCGGGCGGACACCTTCGTGGCCGCCGCGGCCCGCCGCGGCATCGCGGTCACCCCGTCCGGCGCCTTCGCGGTGGGCGCCGGGCACGTCCCCAACGCGGTACGGCTGGCGCTGTCCGCCCCGCCCGTCGACGTCCTGGCGGACGCCCTGGACGTGCTGGTCGGACTGGCCCGCCGGGCCCCGGAGGACGCCGGCGCGGAGTAGGGCCCCGTAGACGTCCGCCCACCGGGTCTGCAGACCGTCGGTGCCCGTCGCGGTCGGGGGGTCAGGGGCGCCCCGCGGCGGGGACCCGCTCGCCCGCCGGGACCGGGCCCGGCGGGGTGCCGTCGCCGAACGGCCGGCCGCCCAACTCCTCGCGGTGGTGCGGCGTCAGCCAGCCGGAGAGGTCCGGGCCGAGCGGGACGATGCCGGTGGGGTTGATGCCGCTGTGGACCCGGTAGTAGTGCTGCTTGATGTGGTGGAAGTCCACCGTGTCACCGAACCCGGGCGTCTGGAACAGGTCCTTGGCGTACGCCCACAGCACCGGGTCCTCGGCCAGCTTGAACCGGTTGCACTTGAAGTGGCCGTGGTAGACGGGGTCGAAGCGGACGAGCGTGGTGAACAGCCGGATGTCGGCCTCGGTGAGGGTGTCGCCGACCAGGTACCGCCGGTGCGTCAGCCGCTCGGCGAGCTCGTCGAGCCGGTGGAACAGTGCCTCGAAGGCCGCGTCGTAGTCGTCCTGCCCGGTGGCGAAACCGGCCCGGTACACCCCGTTGTTGACGTCCTGGTAGACGCCCGCCATCACCTCGTCGATCTCGTCCCGGTGTGCCGCGGGGTAGAGGTCGGGCGCGCCGGGCCGGTGCAGCGCCGTCCACTCGGTCGCGAGGTCCAGGGTGATCTGCTGGAAGTCGTTGGTGACCAACTGCCCGCTGGGGACGTCCACGATCGCGGGGACGCTGACGCCGCCGGGGTAGCCGCGCTCGCGGGCGTCGTACGCCTCGCTGAGGAAGCGGATGCCCAACACCGGGTCCCGGCCGTCCGGATCGAGGGTGAAGCGCCAACTGCGGTCGTCCTGGAGGGGGTCGGCGATGCCCATGGACAGGGCGTCCTCCAGGCCGAGCAGCCGTCGGGAGATCACCGCGCGGCTGGCCCAGGGGCAGGCGCGGCTGACCACCAGCCGGTAGCGGCCGGCCGCCACCGGCCAGCCGTCGCGGCCGTCGGCGGTGATCCGGTCGGCGAAGTGGCTCCGGGAGCGTTTGAACGGCTTGTGCCCGTAGGCGCGGTTGCCGTCGCCGGTTCCGGTGGTGCCGTCGTTCTCGGGGGCGGGCATCGTCGGGGTCCTTTCCGTCGGGTCGGGCGGATGCCGGGATGGCTTCCCGCGCTGCGGGGGCGCGTCCCGGGGCGTCAGCCACCCGGCGCACGGCGCGTCCCGTGGGACGTCCGGCGCGGCCACGAGGCGGGGCGCGCCAACTGGCCGGTGGGGAAAGGGAGTCACCTATCATCGCCCGGTGATCAGGAGCGCGATAGGTGTGGTCGTGATCGGCGTCGCCCTGCTGGCGCCGACGACGGCCACCGCACAGGAGCACGCCCCGACCGCCGCGTCCCGCCCCGGCACGGGCGGCCGGCAGCGGGTCGGGGACGGGATGACCGCCGGTCTCCGCCCGCTTCCGGGTGCCGTACCCGGCGGCGCACGTCCGGCACGCCTCGGACGTGAAGGCGGCCGCCGACGGCCGGTTGACCGTGTCCTCGGCCGCCGACCCGGGCGACGACGGCCCGTTCGCCTCCGCGCTCCACGACGCGGGGCGGGTCGCCGTCTCCCGCACCGGCCGCATCGGGCTGACGGTGTCGGACGCGCCGCACCGCCTCGCGACCTTCTCCGGGCACAAGGTCGAGGGGCTGGCCTGCCTGCCCGGCTCCCGCACGGGGATCCTCGGCTCGGACGACGAGAACGACGGCGGATCGGTCGCCGTCGCCCGGTTCTGCCGCCCGTGACCGAACCGGGCCGCGGCGCGCGTTGACCCGCGCCCGGTGGCCACGGCCGTGCCGTCCCACGGCCGTCCCCGCCGCGGCTCAGTCCAGCCGCGTCAGATCGGGTCGCAGCCGGTGCCAGACCGGATGCCGGACCCGCCCCGCCGCCGTCCAGCCGCTGACGGTGATCTCGGCGACCAGCCGGGGCTCGGCCCAGTGCACGCCCGCCAGGTCCACGGGGTTGACGAACGGCGAACGGTCCAGCGGGATCACGCTCAAGTACTGCGCCAGATCCCGCCGTTCGTGGTCGGACAGGCCCGAGCCCACCGCGCCCACGAACCGCAGCCCGCCCGGCTCCGCCACGCCCGCCAGCACCGACCCGGGCAGCCCGCCGAGCGCCCCGCGCCCCTCCGTCCAGCCGCCGATGACCACGTCCAGCGTCTCCTGGTACTTGGTCTTCACCCAGTCCGTGGAGCGCACCCCGGGGAGGTACGGGGACGACAGCCGCTTGGCCATCACGCCCTCCAGGCCGCCGTGCAGCGCCGCCTCCCACGCCCGTTGGCCGTGGCCCGCGACGTACCCCGGCACCGACCAGTTGGGGCCGGCCAGCCCCAGCCCGGCCAGCACCGCCCGCCGCTCCTCGTAGGGCGCGGCCGTCAGCGGCCCGTCCAGGTACATCACGTCGAAGAGCACGAGCTGAACGGGGAGCTCCATCGCCAACCGGGCGGTGCGGCGCGGGTTGAGCACCCCCATCCGGCGTTGCAGCAGCCCGAAGTCGGGCCGGCCGGTGGGGTCCGGGACCACCACCTCGCCGTCCAGCACCGCCGCCCGGCCGCGCAGTTGCTCGCCGAGCGGGCCGAGCTCGGGGTAGCTGGCGGTGGCGTCGTTGCCGGCCCGGGTGACCAGGTGGAGGGTGCCGTCGCCCGGGGCGTTCACGACGCACCGGGCCCCGTCCCACTTGCCCTCGAACGCCCAGCCGGCCTGCTCGGGCCCGGGCGGCAGCGGCCCGAGCACGGCCAGCATCGGCCGGATCACGGGATACGGGGGCGGGCCCGCGGCGCCGGGCCCGGGGGTCGGGACCATACTCCGATGATCGGCGGAGCCGCTGGTCCCCGCAGGGCGGGCCGGGCCGGTGCGGCGGTCAGCGGGCCGGTGGGCCGCCGTGGCCCAGCGGGTCCACCGGGCGGGGCGGCCCGGGCCGGGGCCGCCGCGCCCCCTCCGGGTCCAGCTCCGGCAGCACCTGGTCCAGCCACCACGGCGTCCACCAGGCCCGCGGGCCCAGCAGCGTCAGCGCCGCGGGCACCAGCAGCAGCCGCACCACGGTCGCGTCGATCAGCACGCTCACGGCCAGGCCCACCCCGAGCATCTTGACCACCACGGCCTCGCTGGACAGGAACGCGGCGAAGACGCCCACCATGATCAGCGCGGCGCAGCCGATCACCCGGCCGGTGACCGCCAGGGCGTGCAGCACGCCCGCGGCCGGCTCGGCGTGCCGCGAGCGGCTCTCGTGGACCCGGGAGAGCAGGAAGATCTCGTAGTCCGTGCCCAGCCCGAAGACGATGGCGAACATCATCATCGGCACATAGCTCTCGATCGGCACGGTGCCGGTGACCCCGAGCGCCGGCCCGCCCCACCCCCACTGGAAGACCGCCACCACCACCCCGTACGACGCCGCGATCGACAGCACGTTGAGCACCGCGGCCTTCGCCGCGACCAGCACGCCCCGGAAGACGATCAACAGGATCAGGAAGGCCAGGACCACCACCACCGCGATGATCAGCGGGAGCCGGGCGGCGAGCAGGTCCAGGAAGTCCACCTCGGCCGCGGTGGTGCCGGTGACGTAGCCGTGGGCGTCGTAGCCGCGGACGGCGTGGGGGAGAGCGGAGTCGACGAGGCGGTGGGTGAGCGCGGTGGTGCTCGCGTCCTGCGGGGCTCCCGTGGGGTAGGCGGTGGCGGACAGCACCGCGCCGTCCGGGGAGGGCCGTAGCGGGGTGACCGCCGTGGTGCCGGGGAGGTGGCCGAGGGCGTGCCGGGCCTGGGCCGCCAGCGCCGGGCGGTCCGCCGCCGGCACCGCCCGCTGGTCGACGACGAGCGTCAGCGGTCCCGTCGAACCGGGGCCGAACGCTGCGGCCATCAGGTCGTAGGCCCGGCGGGAGGTGAACGACGTCGGGTCCGCGCCGTCGCCGATGTGCCCCAGCCGCATCGAGAACGCCGGGACCGTGAGCACCGCCAGGACGAGCACCCCGCCCACCAGGTGCGGCCAGGGGTGGCGGGTCACCCGCCGGGCGTAGCGCAACCCGCGGCGGCCGCCGGTGTCCGCGTCCGGGGCCGGCTCGGCGACCGGCCGGCGCACCCGCAGCCGGTCGATGCCGCGGCCCAGCAGCCCGAGCAGCGCGGGGACGAGGGTGAGCGCGCCGAGCACCGCGGTGATCACGGTGAGCGCGGCCGCGGTGCCCAGCTTGGCGATGAAGCCGATGCCCGCGACGGAGAGCCCGGTCAGCGCGATGAGCACGGTGACGCCGGAGATCAGGACGGCCCGGCCACTGGTGGCCACCGCCCGCCCCGCGGCGACGGCCGGCTCCGCGCCGTCCGCCAGGAGCTGGCGATGGCGGGTGATCAGGAACAGCGCGTAGTCGATGCCCACCCCGAGGCCGATCATGGTGGCCAGGGCGGGGGAGACGGTGGCGAAGGTGAACGCGGCGGCCAGCAGCCCCAGGCAGCCCAGCCCGCAGACCACCCCGATCAACGCGGTCAGCAGCGGCACCGCGGCCGCCAGCACGCTGCCGAACCCGACGAGCAGCACCAGCACCGCCACCGCGAACCCGATCGCCTCGCTGGGCCGCTCGTCGGTGGCCGGCTGCGCCAGCTCGCCCAGCGCGCCGCCGTACTCGACCTGGACGCCGGCCGCGCGCAGCGGAGCCACCGCCCGGTCCACGCCCGGCAGCGCGTCCGGGCCCAGGTGCGCTGGCGGGTCCCGGAAGCGCACCGTGAGGTACCCGGTCCGGCCGTCGGCGGAGAGCGGCCCGGTGTGCGCGGCACCGGGCGACGGCGGTGGGGTCCGGGGCCCGGGCGGGGTCAACGGGCTCTCCGCTGCCCGCACATCGGGGAGCCTCTCCAGGGCGACGGTGGCGTCCGTGAGCTGCCCGGCGAAGGCGGTCAGCGGTCGGTCGGCGTGCAGCACCACCCGGCCGGCGAAGCCGACGGCGGGCTGGTGCGCGGCGAGGATCTCCTGGCCCTGCCGGGACTGCACGTCGGGCAGCGAGAAGTCGTCGGAGTACGTCCCGCCGAAGGTCCGTTGGAGCACCTGGACCGCGGCCAGCCCCACCAGCCACAGCACCACGACGACCACGGCGTGCCGGGCGCACCACTCGCCGAGGCGTTCCAGGGCGCCGTCCGGCCGCCGGCGGCCCGGCGCATTCGGCAAGGACATGCCTCGCATTCAAGGCGCGTTCCGGGGCGACGGCATGCGGGGGGAGGAAGACGGGTGGTCCGGTCGCCGGGGCGCGGGCGCGGCGCGGCCGGGCCGGAGAGGGGAAGCCCCGGCCGGACGGGGGAACCCGGCCGGGGCGGTCAGAGGGGGCGCGGCCCGTTGGGGCCCGCTTCCAATTGAACGATAAACCATCTCGTCGGGTGCCGGTGCACAGGGTGACCGCTCTCACGCTCCGTGGTCGTCGCGGTCGGCCCGGAGCGGCACGGGCGCCGGCGCCCTCCCCCGTCGTCCGACGGGACCGCCGCGCGTCAACGCCGGTGCGGGGCACGGCCGTTCGTCAGGGGCTGACCGCCAGCACGAGGTACGCCGCCAGCAGCGTCAGATGGACGCCGCCCTGGAGCAGGGTGGCCCGGCCGGGCACCACCGTCAGCGTGCCGACGACGACGGTGAGCACCAGCAGCACCATGTGGGTGGCGCCCAGGCCCAGGACGAGCGGGCCCTTGAGCCACACCGTGGCCAGCGCGACCGCCGGGATCGTCAGGCCGATGCTGGCCATCGCCGAGCCCAGACCGAGGTTGAGACTGGTCTGCACCCGGTCCCGGCGGGCCGCGCGGGCCGCCGCGATGGTCTCCGGGAGCAGCACCAGCAGCGCGATCACCACGCCCACCACGGATGACGGCAGACCGGCCTCGGCCACTCCGGTCTCGATGGTGGGGGAGACCGCCTTGGCCAGCCCCACCACCGAGATCAGCGCCAGCGCCAGCAACGTCAGGCTGGCCAGCGCCTCCCTGGCGGACGGCGGATGGGCGTGGTCCTCGGTGTCGATCACCTCGCCGGTGGCGGTGACCGGCAGGAAGTAGTCCCGGTGCCGGAAGGTCTGGGTGGCGACGAACAGGCCGTACAGCGCCAGCGCGGCGATCGCCGCGAAGAGCAACTGCGGGCCGGAGAACCGGGGGCCGGGCGTGGTGGTGGTGAAGGTCGGCAGCGCCAGGCTGAGGCCGGCCACCGTGGCGACCGAGGCCAGCGCGGCGCCGGTACCCTCGGCGTTGAAGACCGCCACCTTCCGCTTGAGCGCGGCGACCAGGAGGCTGAGTCCGACGATGCCGTTGCAGGTGATCATCACCGCCGCGAAGACCGTGTCCCGGGCCAGCGGTGCGCTCTTGTCCCCACCGTCGACCATCAACGTGACGATCAGCGCCACCTCGATGATGGTCACCGCGACCGCCAGCACCAGCGAACCGAACGGCTCGCCCACCCGGTGCGCGATCACCTCCGCGTGGTGCACCGCCGCCAGCACCGCCCCGGCCAGGAACAGCGACACCACCCCCACCAGCGGCGCGGGCAACGACCGGCCCCAGACCAGGATCAGCAGCACCACCGCCACGACCGGCAGCGCACCGGTCCAGCGCAGGAAGGGAGTACGCCTACGAGTACGGGGACTCATGCCCCTGAGCTTGGCAGAGAAGGCGGGCCCCCGCCCGTCGGTGAGGCCGCCTCAGGCGGTCGCCCGGTGCTGCCCCTTGACCTCCGCCGGATCCAGTGCCGCCTTGCTGACGTCGGCCACCAGCTCCACCACATCGGGGCCGTACGCCTGCGAGTTGACCACCTTCAGCAGCAGCGCGAACTGTCCGTCCGGGCCGTAGCGGCGGGCCAGTCTGGCCCGGTTGCGGACCAGGTGGCGGACCGCCGCCCGGTGGGTGACCGGCCGCTGACCGGCCGCCAGGAACACCGGCCGGCCGACCTCTCCGGCCGTCAGCCGGGCCAGCAGCACGTACTCCACCGCCCCCGGCTCCATGCGGTACGCGGTCCCACCCACGGTCAGGGTGCCGCGGCCGGCGCCGGTCGCGTCACCCGGGTGCACCGCGACGCCCGGCAGCAGGTTCGCCAGGTGGGCGGCGAGCCGGCGGTGCGCGGTCGGGTCGCCGACGCAGAACTCGGTGCGCGCGCCGAAGCCTTGGAGCCCGGTGTCGTGCGGGGCGACCTCGGGGTGCGCGCCGCAGTTCTCGATCACCGCGGCCAGCCCGAGCAGGGCGAGCGCGTCGTGTCGGGGGATGCTCCATTGGGCCGCGGCGCTGTCCCGGTGGGTGACCACGACGCATTCGGAACCGGCGGGCAGCCCGAAGAAGCGCTGTTCCCGGGTCAGCTTGCGGCGGGCCGCCGCCGATTGCCCGGCCCAGCCGGCGGCCAGCCCCACGACGAGGGCGGCCACCGCGATCAGGAGGAGCTGCAGGGTGTCGTCCATGGCGGGGGAGCGTAGCGAACCGTCGGGCGGGTGTTCGACGGCGGGCCGCCGACCCGTACCGCTTGCCCGGATCCGTGCGGATACGGCGGGACCGTGCGCCTGGGCCCGAAACCGTCCGGACCGCGAAGCGCCCGCAATAACCCAATCATCCCCTGTCGGTGGGCAGTTGGCCCAGGTAGGCTCCGGCCCCTGCCGCCCCCCTCGCACTGCACTTGGAGGAAGTCCAGGTATGTCGAACGCCCGACGTCTCACCGTCCTGGGAGTCACGGCCGCGCTGGCCGGCTCCCTGATGGCGGTCCCCGCCGCGGCCCGGACCGCGGCACCCCGCTCCGGCCCCGCCACCCCCGCCAAGACCCCGGTCGCCGTCGGCTACGGCGGCGTGGTCTCCAGCGTCGACGCGGACGCCTCGGCCGCCGGCATCGAGGTGCTCCGCAAGGGCGGCAACGCGGTCGACGCGGCAGTCGCCACCGCCGCCGCCCTCGGCGTCACCGAGCCGTACTCGGCCGGCGTCGGAGGCGGCGGCTACTTCGTCTACTACGACGCCAAGACCAAGACCGTGCGCACCCTCGACGGCCGGGAGACCGCGCCCCGCACCGCCACCAAGAACCTCTTCGTGGAGAACGGCAAGCCGATACCGTTCGCCGACGCGGTCACCAGCGGGCTCAGCATCGGCACCCCCGGCACCCCCGCCACCTGGGACAGCGCCCTGAAGAAGTGGGGCAGCCGCTCCCTGGGGCAGGTCCTCAAGCCCGCCGAGCGGATCGCCAAGAACGGCTTCACCGTCGACCAGACCTTCCGTCAGCAGACCGCGGACAACGAGGCGCGGTTCCGCGACTTCCCGGCCACCTCCGCCCTGTTCCTGCCCGGCGGCAAGCTGCCGGTGGTCGGCTCCACCCTGAAGAACCCCGATCTGGCCCGCACCTACCGGGAGTTGGGGAGCAAGGGCGTCGGTGCCCTCTACCACGGGGCCATCGGGCGCGACATCGTCCACACCGTGCAGCGGCCGCCGGTCCGCGCCGGCGCCGACCGCAAGGTCCGCCCCGGCCACCTGACCACCGCCGACCTCCGCGCCTACCACACGCTGCTCCACCCGCCGACCCACACCACCTACCGCGGCCTGGACGTCTACGGCATGGCGCCGTCCTCCTCCGGCGGCACCAGCATGGCCGAGGCGCTCAACATCCTGGAGAAGAGCGACCTCTCGCACCTGTCCGAGACGCAGTTCCTGCACCGCTACATCGAGGCCAGCCGGATCGCCTTCGCCGACCGCGGCCGCTGGGTCGGCGACCCGGCCTTCGAACACGTCCCCGTCAAGGGCCTGACCTCCAAGCGCTTCGCCGACTCCCGCGCGTGCCTGATCAACGACCACAAGGCGCTCACCAGCCCGCTCGCGCCCGGCGACCCGCGCCACCCGAAGCCCTGCGGCAGCACCGGCAAGGCCGTCCCGACGACGTACGAGGGGGAGAACACCACCCACCTCACCGTCGCCGACAAGTGGGGCAACATCGTCGCCTACACCCTCACCATCGAGCAGACCGGCGGCAGCGGCATCACCGTCCCCGGCCGCGGCTTCCTGCTCAACAACGAGCTGACGGACTTCTCCTTCACGCCCATCGACCCGGCCGTGCACGACCCCAACCTGCCGGGCCCCGGCAAGCGGCCGCGCTCGTCCATCTCCCCGACCATCGTGCTGCGCCACGGTGAGCCCGTGCTGGCCGTGGGCTCGCCCGGCGGCGCCACCATCATCACCACCGTCCTGCAGACCCTGATCAACCACCTCGACCGCGGGATGTCCCTGGTGGACGCGATCGCCGCACCGCGCGCCAGCCAGCGCAACGCCGCCGCCACCGAGCTCGAACCGGCCCTCTACAACAGCCCGCTGCGCAAACAACTGGAGGCGCTCGGCCACTCCTTCAAGCTGAACCCGGAGATCGGCGCGGCCACCGGCGTGCAGCGGCTGCCGGACGGCCGCTGGCTCGCCGCGGCCGAGAAGGTCCGCCGCGGCGGCGGCTCCGCACAGGTCGTCCACCCGGCGCCGTAGGCCGGAAGCCAGCCCCCGCGGGGCCGGTGTGTGCCGTCCGTGTGTCGTCGATGTGTCGCGCCGCGCGGCGTCGTTGCCGGCCCCCGCGGGTCCGATTAGCCTCCTGGGACCGTTCGTTCGAGTGAGCGGTCCCAGGGAGGGCACGCAGCGTGAGCGTCGACGAGAGCCAGGAACGCCGGACCGGACGGTCCCCGGACCACCCCCGCCGCCCCGCACCCGCCGGGCAGCTCGACGGCCAGTGGGAGGGCCTCGCCGAACAGGCCCGGGCCCTGGCCGACGGCGCGGTCACCGCCACCGCCCTGGTCCGACGCTCCCTGGAGCGCATCGCGGCCACCCAGGACAGCGTCAACGCCTTCCGCCGGGTCCGCGCCGAGGCGGCGCTGGCCGAGGCCGCGGAGGCGGACCGCCGGCTCGCGGCCGGGGAGCGGGCGCCGCTGCTCGGCGTGCCGGTCGCGGTCAAGGACGACACCGACGTGGCCGGCGAGCCCACCGCGTTCGGCTGCGCCGGGGAGTTCCCGGTCAAGCAGCACGACGCCGAGGTGGTGCGGCGGCTGCGCGCCGCCGGCGCGGTCATCGTCGGCAAGACCAACGCCTGCGAGCTGGGCCAGTGGCCGTTCACCGAGGGCCCGGCCTTCGGTGACACCCGCAACCCCTGGAACCTCGCGCACACTCCCGGCGGTTCGTCCGGCGGTTCGGCCGCCGCGGTCGCCGCCGGGCTGGTGCCGGCCGCGCTGGGCACCGACGGCGCCGGCTCGGTCCGGATCCCCGCCGCCTGGTCCCACCTCGTCGGCATCAAGCCGCAGCGCGGCCGGATCTCGACCTGGCCGGACGCCGAGGCGTTCCAGGGCATCACCGGCATCGGCCCGTTGGCCCGCACCGTCGAGGACGCCGCGCTGCTGCTCGATGTCGCCAGCGGCAACCACGCCGGTGACCTGCACCGACCACCGGCCATCGCGGCCCGCGAGGCCGCCCGCCGGGACCCCGGGCGGCTGCGGATCGCGCTGTCCTGGAAGGCCGCCACCACCTTCACCCGCAAGCCGCTCCACCCCGACGTGCGGGCCGCGGTGATCGCCCTCGCCCGCACCCTGGCCGGCCTCGGCCACCTCGTCGAGGAGGCCGAACCGCACTACGGGCTGGTCGGGTTGGCCTTCGTCCCGCGCGCCACCGCCGGGGTCGGCGAGTGGGCCGCCCGGGTCCCCGACCCCCGGCTGCTGGACCGCCGCACCCAGGGGGCGGCGCGCATGGGACGGCTGCTCGGTGGGCCGCCGCTGCGCCGCGCCCGGGCCGCCGAGCAGCGCCAACGCCGGCGCATCGGGGCGCTGTTCGGCCGCTACGACGTGCTGCTGACGCCGACCACCGCGACCCCGCCGCCGCGCATCGGCGCCCTCGCCGGGCTCAGCGGCTGGGGGACCGACCGGGCCATGATCGCCGCCTGCCCGTACGCCTGGCCGTGGAACGTGCTCGGCTGGCCCGGCATCAGCGTCCCGGCCGGCTTCAGCGCGGACGGGCTGCCGCTGGGTGGCCAACTCCTGGGTCCGGCCCACGGCGAGCCGCGGCTGATCTCGTTGGCCGCCCAACTCCAGGACGCGTTGCAGTGGCACCGGCGACGCCCCGACGGACACCCCGCCCCGGTCGACGGCGTCAGCCCAGAAGGTCGATGACCGCCTCCGTGGTGTCGGTCTCGCCGAGCCGCGGGAAGATCCGCCGCACGCTGTTGTGGTGCGCGTCCGCGTCCAGGTCGGTCACCGCGTCCACGGCGACGGTGACGTGGTAGCCGTGCTCGTGCGCGGCGCGGGCGCTGGACTCCACGCCGATGCTGGTGGCGATCCCGGCGA
The DNA here is from genome assembly GCF_044769405.1 of Streptomyces sp. NPDC090442. Lineage (NCBI taxonomy): Bacteria > Bacillati > Actinomycetota > Actinomycetes > Kitasatosporales > Streptomycetaceae > Streptomyces > Streptomyces sp. NPDC090442. The sequence goes on along the minus strand of NZ_JBIVXW010000051.1, from coordinate 40,325 downwards.
AGACGACCTGGGTGACCCCGCGGCGGCGCAACTCGGCGTCCAGGTCGGTGTCGTGGAACGCCCCCCACCGCTGCTTGGTGACGCGGAGGTCGCCGGGCTGCGCGTCCAGTTCGGGGACCAGCTCGGCCCAGTCGGCCGGCGGGGTGCCGCCGTGGCCGCCGGCCTCGGTGCGGCCCGGGGCGCCGCCGGTGACGTTCACCAGGACGACCGGCAGGCCGTGGGCGCGGAACGCCGCGGCGAGTCGGGCGCCGCGGGCCACGACCTCGGCGGCCGGGTGGACGGTGGGCAGCGTGGTGATGCCCTTCTGGAGGTCGATCAGGACCAGTGCGGTGGTGGCGTCCAGGGTGGTTGCGGGCACGGTAACTCCTCAGTAGGGGATGGGGGGTTGAGGGGAGGGGTCAGCCGAGGGTGCGGGCGCCCGTGGTGCGGAGCGTCCCGTCGGCGAGGGTGAGAGCCAGCAGCAGCACGCCGAGCACCGCGCCGGTGACCGCGATGGAGTGCAGGCCCGGGTCCGTGGCGCGCTGGCCGTAGAGCAGCCCGATGAGGCTGGAGGCGGTGATCGCGCCGAGGTACTGGGCGGTGCGCTGCAGGCCGGCGGCCGCGCCCACGCCGTCGGCCGGCGCCTGGGCGTAGACCGCGGCCTGGTTGCCGGTGGCGGCCAGGCCCTGAGGGATGCCGAAGAGCGCGCCGGCGAGCAGCAGCAGCGGCAGCGGGCTGGTGTCGCGCAGCAGCAGGAAGACCGCGCTGCCGGCCGTCAGACAGAGCGCCGCGACGGTCAGCGGGGCCTGGATGCCCCGGGTCCGGGCGCCGGCGAGCGAACAGAGCGCGGCCGCACCGGACATCGGCAGCATCACCAGCCCGGCGTGGAAGGACGAGAAGCCGTGCGCCTGCTCCAGCCACTGGCTGAAGCCGTACAGCACGCAGTAGATGACCAGGTAGGTCAGCCCGTGCCGGAGGTAGGTCAGGACCAGCGCGCGATTGTGGGCCAACATCCTCAGGTCGATGAAGGGTTGGGAGTGGCGCAGCTGCCACCACACCAGGGCGGCGGTCAGCGCGGCGGTCGGCGCGAGCAGCGGCCACCGCGGGGCGTCGAGCCGGAGCAGGAAGAGCATCGCGCAGGTCAGTGCGGAGGCGAAGAGCGCGATGCCGAACGGGTCGAGCGAGCCGCGGGCGGCGGCGTCGGGGCCGGCGGCCGCGGTCGCCGCCCGGGTGTCCCGGTCGGCCGGGAGCCAGAGCAGTGCGCCGGCCAGGGCCAGCAGCGCCAGCGGGACGTTGACCGCGAAGACCGCCCGCCAGCCGGCGGTCGCGGCGAGCAGCCCGCCGAGGGTGGGGCCCACCGCCGCACTGGCCAGCGCGGCCAGCGAGATCCGCCCGAGCACGGCGCGCGGCGTGGGCCGCCCCACCCGGCGCGACTCGGCGCGCAGCATCGCCATCGCCGCCGGGTACGCGGCCGCGGTGCCGACGCCGAGGACGACCCGGGAGGCGATCAGCAGCGCGAACGTCGGGGCCAGCGCGCCGAGCAGGCCCGCCGCGCAGACCGCCACGGTGCCGGCGACGAACACCCGGCGCGGTCCGAACCGGTCCGCGACCCGACCCAGCGACGGCTGCCCCACGGCGCTGGCGAGGTACATCGCCGAGATCAGCCAGGCGGTGTCGGCGGGGCCGACCCGGAAGTCCCGGCCGATGGCCACCAGGGCGGTGGCGATCATCGTGGAGTTGATGGGGTTGAGGAGCGACCCCAACAGCAGCGGGGTCATCAGACGGGCGCCGAAACCGGCCTCGCCGGTGGGGAGTCGGGCCGGTTCGGCGGTCGGGGCGGCGGAGCGGTCCGGGGCGTCGGGGGCGCTCACTCCCCGATCAGCCGCCGTATCAGCGCGGTCGCCTCGGCCAGCGTCCGCTGCTCGTCGGCGGTCAGTTGCTCGGCGATGGCCACCGCGAGCCAGTCGTTCTTGGCGGCCCGGACGTCCGCGAGGACCCGGTGGCCCCCCTCGGTGAGCGAGAAGACCACCTGGCGGCCGTCGGTCGGGTGCGGGCTGCGGGCGAGGATGCCGTGCTCCTCCAGCGCGCCGACGGTCACCCGCATCGACTGCGGGCGGACCAGTTCGGCGCGGGCCAGCGCCGCGATGGTGGACGGTCCGTCGGCGTCGATCCGGGCGAGCACCGCGCGCTGGGTCGGGGTCAACTCGCCCTGCGGTGAGGCCGCGCGCAGTCGGCGCATCAGCAGGGACACGGTCGCGCCGAGGTCGGTGGCGATCCGTTTCTGGTCCTTGTCCGGCATGGCGCCAGGCTAGGAGAACGACAGGGAAACTTGCAAGTGAGTCTTGCAAGTTTTTCTGTCGGGGTGAGGAAGAGGGCTGACGGCCGGGGGTGGCGCGGTCGCCGCGCCGGGCCGGGAGATGGTCTTGCCAGGGTCACATACGGGGCTTACGGTCGCCTCCACACGCGTAGATCCGCGTGTTTGCAGGTCGACGCACCGACAAAGGAGCAGCCGATGTCCGATGTTGTGCGTGCCGCACTGGTCCAGGCGACCTGGACCGGCGACACCGAATCCATGATCGCGAAACACGAGGAGCACGCCAGGGCGGCGGCCGCGCAGGGCGCGAAGGTGATCGGGTTCCAAGAGGTCTTCAACGCCCCGTACTTCTGCCAGGTCCAGGAGCCCGAGCACTACCGCTGGGCCGAGCCGGTGCCGGACGGGCCGACCGTGCGGCGGATGCAGGCGCTCGCCCGGGAGACCGGGATGGTGATCGTGGTCCCCGTCTTCGAGGTCGAGCAGTCCGGCTTCTACTACAACACCGCCGCCGTCATCGACGCCGACGGCACCGTCCTCGGCAAGTACCGCAAGCACCACATCCCGCAGGTCAAGGGCTTCTGGGAGAAGTTCTACTTCCGCCCGGGCAACGTCGGCTGGCCGGTCTTCGACACCGCCGTCGGCCGGGTCGGCGTCTACATCTGCTACGACCGCCACTTCCCGGAGGGCTGGCGGCAGTTGGGCCTCAACGGCGCCCAGCTCGTCTACAACCCGTCGGCCACCTCGCGCGGCCTGTCCGGGTACCTGTGGAAGCTGGAGCAGCCCGCGGCGGCGGTCGCCAACGAGTACTTCGTCGCCGCGATCAACCGCGTCGGCGTGGAGGAGTACGGCGACAACGAGTTCTACGGTTCCAGCTACTTCGTCGACCCGCGCGGCCAGTTCGTCGGCGAGCCGGCCAGCGACAGCAAGGAGGAACTGGTCGTCCGCGACCTGGACTTCGGGCTGATCGACGAGGTCCGCCAGCAGTGGGCGTTCTACCGCGACCGCCGGCCGGACGCCTACGAGGGGCTGATGCGCCCGTGACGCAGGACGCCGACGAGCTGCACGCGCGCCACCAGGCGGTGCTGCCGTCCTGGCTGAGCCTCTCCTACGAACGCCCGCTGGAGCTCACGCGCGGCGAGGGCCGGTACGTCTGGGACGCCGAGGGCAACCGCTACCTCGACTTCTTCGGCGGCATCCTCACCACCATGACGGCGCACGCGCTGCCCGAGGTGACCCGGGCCGTCGCCGAGCAGGCCGGCCGGATCGTGCACTCCTCCACGCTCTACCTCTCCCGCCCGATGGTCGAGTTGGCGGAGCGGATCGCCGCGCTGTCCGGCATCCCCGACGCCCGGGTCTTCTTCACCACCTCGGGCACCGAGGCCAACGACGCCGCGCTGCTGCTGGCCACCACCTACCGCCGGTCCAACCAGGTCCTGGCGATGCGCAACAGCTACCACGGCCGGTCGTTCTCCACCGTCGGCGTCACCGGCAACCAGAGCTGGTCGCCCACCAGCCTCTCGCCGTTGCAGACCCTCTACGTCCACGGCGGGGTGCGCTCCCGCGGCCCCTACGCCGACCTCGGCGACGCGGAGTTCATCGCGGCCTGCGTCGCGGACCTGGAGGACATGCTCCAGCAGACCGCCGGCGGCATCGCCGCGCTGATCGCCGAACCGGTGCAGGGCGTCGGCGGGTTCACCGCCCCGCCCGACGGGCTGTACGCGGCGTTCCGGGAGGTGCTCGCCCGGGAGGGCATCCTGTGGATCAGCGACGAGGTGCAGACCGGTTGGGGCCGCACCGGCGACCACTTCTGGGGCTGGCAGGCGCACGCCGGCAACGGACCGCCGGACCTGCTCACCTTCGCCAAGGGCATCGGCAACGGCATGGCCATCGGCGGGGTGGTGGCCCGCGCCGAGGTCATGAACTGCCTGACCGCCAACTCCATTTCGACCTTCGGCGGCAGCCCGATCACCATGGCCGCGGGCCTGGCCAACCTCAACCACGTCCTGGAGCACGACCTCCAGGGCAACGCCCGATGGGTCGGCGGATTGCTGATCGAGCGGCTGCGGGCGGTGGCGGCCGGTCTGGACGTGGTGCGGGAGGTGCGCGGGCGGGGCCTGATGATCGGTATCGAGCTGGTCCGGCCGGGCACCGACGAGCGCTCACCCGAGGCCGCCTCGCTGGCTCTGGAGGCGGCCCGGGAGCGCGGGTTGCTGGTCGGCAGGGGCGGCCAGGGCGGCAACTCGCTCCGGATCGGCCCGCCGCTCACCCTCACCGTGGCCGAGGCCGAGGAGGGTGCGGAACTCCTCGCGGACGCCCTGCGGTGGGTGCAGGGGCGGCTCGTGGGGGGCTAGCGGGCTTCTGGCGGATCTCCGGGGCGTCGCGACGCCTGGCGCGCACGGACGCTTCGTCGAGCGCGTCGACCTCACGGGGCCGCAGCGGACCGTCGTCCGGTGCGGCCCCGTCGTGAGCGGTGCGCTTCCGCCCGTCAGCCGGTCGGCGCGACCTCCCCGTAACTGCGGCCCACCGCAGGGCTGTTGAGGTAGGCGGTGGCCTGGCCCTTGACGGTGTCGGAGCGGTAGACGCCCCACTTGTCGGTGACCCAGTCGGCGCGCAGCGTCGCCGCGGGGTACTGCTCCACGCCGCCGGGCAGCTTCTGGGCCGCGCCGTCGTGCCACAGCCGCACCCAGCCCTTGGCGGGGTCCTTGGAGACCTTGATGCCGATGACGAAGTCGTGCCAGGTGTTGAGGGCGAGCGGGGTGTGCCAGAGCCGGGTGGTCTTCAACTTCGGGTCGGCGTACTCCAGATCGACGGAGCCGTCCCCACGGGCGCGCAGTGACAGTGGCGGGGTGGCGGCGCCCGAGCCGTAGTCCTTGAGCTGCCACAGGACCACCCAGCCGCCCTTCTGGGTCGGCAGCGGGCCCCACATCGAGCGCCAGCCGATGTAGTAGACGTCGCCCTCCTTGGAGAAGCGCAGCGGCCCGTTGGCGGTGCGGTGGCCGCGGGTCTCCACCCGTACCCGGGTGGGGCCGTCGATCTTGTCGCCGGAGGTGTGGAGTTGGTAGGACTTCCCGTGCTTCCCGGTCGGGTCGTCGACGACCCTGACCGAGCCCGGCTTGGTCTCCACGCCCTCGAAGGCGGCGGTGCCCTTGGCCGGGTCGGCGCGCCACAGGGGGGCCGCGTGGTGGTCGGCGGCCGGTCGCGCGCCGCCGGGCCGGGCCGCGGACGGGGCCTGCTGGGCGGCCGCGGAACAGGCGCCGGTCAGCGCGATACCGGCGACGAGGGCAACTCCCCACCGGATGCGATGGGTTAGGGGGCGCTCCATGGGCGTACTCCCGACGTGGGGGGATGGGACGGGAGTTGAAAGTTAGGTTTGTTGCCAGTCGGCGTCAAGGGGGGTGAGCGGGCGGCCGGCGCGCGGCGCATCGGGGGCCCCGGCACTACTTCCGGGCGGCGGCCGCGCGCACCGCGCCGGCGACCTCGGTGAAGAAGCGGGTGTGCGCGCGCCGGCTCACCGGGGCCTCCGGGTTCCACGGCAGCAGCCGGGCGCGCGCCTCGATCGCCCGCCAGTTCTCGTCCGTCCGCAGCGCCCCGATGCGGGCGGCGTTGACCCGCGCGTCGATCAGGACGACGTCCGGGGCGAGCGCGGCGGCCTCCGCCCAGCCGACCGTCGACCAGTTCGTCCCCGCGCCGGCCGCCGGCTCGGTCAGCGTCACGCCGTGCTCGGCCAGCGCCCGCAGATCGGGCCAGGTGCCCGGGCGGGCCAGGTGGACCTTGTCCGGGCCGGCCGGGGACAGCGCCACCACCCGGGGTTGCGCCGGGCCGGCGGTGGCCCGCCGCAGCTCGTCCTCCGCGGCGTCCAACTCCCGTGCCAGGGTGAGTGGTTCGCCGTGGCCGAGGGAGCCGGCCAGCGCGGCGAAGCGCTCGCGGACCTCGGGCAGACTGCGCCCCGGACCGACCGCGACGGTGGCCACCGGTACCTGCTCCTCCAGCTCCTGCGCGGTCTTCGCGGCCAGCCCGTACAGGGTCTCGCCGTCGTAGGTGACCGCGACCACCAGGTCCGGACGGCCCTCCAGGAGGGTGTCCGGGTGCAGCGCGGCGCCCGAGCCGAGGTAGCGGACCTCGGCCAGCGGCAGCTCACCGGCCTTGGCCGGGTCGGCCGACGTCCCGTCGTGCATCGACCCGAACAGGCCGACCGGCCGGATGCCGTGATCCCACAGCGTGGCCCCCGCCTGTATGTAGGCCACGATCCGTTCCGGCCGTTCTCCGGCCACCACCAGGCGCCCGCGGTCGTCGGAGAACTCCCACGGTGTGCTCTGCTCCATGACGCATCGCCTTTCTGGCGCCATCCGCGCTCCCTGACGCCCTGGGTGTCAAATGTGAAGGTGCGGTCCTGTGTTGACTTTCGATGTGGTGGGTACCGGGGACTGTTACCTGCCCATCCGGCAGCCCGGGAACCCCTCCCCAGCCTCCACCCGGACCGGCCCCCGGCGCAGCCCGTTCGGCCACCCGGCCGACCGTCGCGGCGACACCAACCCGGAGGCTGATCTTCCGTCAGACCCTTGCCGTGACGGGTGACATGCTTCTACGGTGTCTGCTTCCCGTCCGGAATCTACGGGCGTAGACCAGCTTGTGACATGGCGTCAGTCAAGATGGGAAGGACTGCTCGGGAATGACTCGGACCCTCATCACCGGCGGCCTGGTGATCACCGCCGCCGAGGAACTGCACGCGGACGTGCTGATCGAGAACGGGCGGATCGAGGCGGTGGCCACGCCGGGCAGTCAGCGGTGGACCGCCGACCGCGTCCTCGACGCCTCGCACAAGTACGTCATCCCGGGCGGGATCGACGCCCACACCCATATGGAGATGCCGTTCGGCGGCACCTTCGCGTCCGACACCTTCGAGTCCGGCACCCGGGCGGCGGCCTGGGGCGGGACGACCACCATCATCGACTTCGCGGTGCAGTCCAAGGGCGCGGCGCTGCGGGCCGGCCTGGACACCTGGCACGCCAAGGCCGACGGCCAGTGCGCCATCGACTACGGCTTCCACATGATCGTCTCCGACGTCAACGCCTCGACGCTGGCGGAGATGGACGGGCTGGTCGGCGAGGGGGTGACCTCGTTCAAGCTGTTCATGGCGTACCCGGGGGTCTTCTACTCCGACGACGGGCAGATCCTGCGCGCCATGCAACAGGCCGCCGGCAACGGCGGGTTGATCATGATGCACGCCGAGAACGGCATCGCCATCGACGTCCTGGTGGAGCAGGCGCTGCAGCGCGGCGAGACCGACCCGCGGTACCACGGTGAGGTCCGCAAGGCGCTGTTGGAGTCCGAGGCCACCCACCGGGCGATCCGGCTGGCCCAGGTGGCCGGCGCGCCGCTGTACGTCGTGCACGTGTCGGCGCGGGAGGCCCTCGCCGAACTGGCCCGGGCCCGCGCCGAGGAGCTGCCGGTCTTCGGCGAGACCTGCCCGCAGTACCTCTTCCTGTCGACGGACAACCTCGCGGAGCCCGACTTCGAGGGCGCCAAGTACGTGTGCAGCACGCCGTTGCGCCCCAAGGAGCACCAGGCGGCGCTCTGGCGCGGCCTGCGCACCGACGACCTCCAGGTGGTCTCCACCGACCACTGCCCGTTCTGCTTCTCGGGCCAGAAGGAGCTCGGCCGGGGCGACTTCTCCAAGATCCCCAACGGGATGCCGGGCGTCGAGCACCGGATGGACCTGCTCCACCAGGCCGTCGTCGAGGGGCGTCTCTCCCGCCGCCGCTGGATCGAGATCGCCTGCGCGGCGCCGGCCCGGATGTTCGGCCTCTACCCGCGCAAGGGCACCCTCGCGCCGGGCGCCGACGCCGACGTCGTCATCTACGACCCGCACGCCGAGCACACCCTCTCGGCCGCCACCCACCACATGAACGTCGACTACTCGGCCTACGAGGGCAAGCGCCTGACCGGGGGAGTGGAGACGGTCCTCTCGCGCGGCGAACCAGTCATCGACCAAAGGGAGTTCACGGGCCGTGCCGGGCACGGCGCGTACGTCCCGCGCGGCACCTGTCAATACCTGAACTGAGGAACCAAGGGGCATCACCATGGATTTCGGACTCGTCCTCCAGACCGACCCGCCCGCTTCCGAGGTCGTCCGCCTCATGCAGCGCGCGGAGGCGGGGGGCTTCACCTACGGCTGGACGTTCGACTCGTGCGTCCTGTGGCAGGAGCCGTTCGTCATCTACAGCCGCATCCTCGCCGAGACCAGCCGCCTCACCGTCGGTCCGATGGTGACGAACCCCAGCACCCGCGCCTGGGAGGTGACCGCCTCCACCTTCGCCACCCTCAACGACATGTACGGCAACCGCACCGTGTGCGGCATCGGCCGGGGCGACTCCGCGATGCGGGTGGCGGGCCGCAAGCCCAACACCCTCGCCCGGATCAGCGCGGCCATGAAGATCATCCGGGCGTTGGGGCGCGGCGACGAGGCGGACATCGGCGGCGGCACCGTCGTCCGCTTCCCCTGGGTGCGCGAGGGCGCCCAACTTCCCGTCTGGATGGCCGCGTACGGCCCCAAGGCGCTGAGGATGACCGGTGAGGAGGCGGACGGCTTCATCCTCCAACTCGCCGACCCGTTCCTCACCGAGTGGATGATCAAGGCGGTCCGGGACGCCGCCGCGGCGGCCGGCCGCGACCCGTCCGACGTCAAGATCTGCGTCGCCGCCCCCGCCTACGTCACCGCCGACGACTCGCCCGAGGCGCTCGACCACGCCCGCCAGCAGTGCCGCTGGTTCGGCGGCATGGTCGGCAACCACGTCGCCGACCTGGTCTCCACCTACGGCGCCGACTCGGGCCTGGTCCCGCACGAGCTGACGGACTACATCAAGGCCCGCGACGGCTACGACTACACCCACCACGGCCGCACCGACAACCCCGACACCGCCTTCGTCCCCGACGGGATCGTCGACCGCTTCTGCCTCATCGGCCCGCCCGCCGCGCACCTCGAAAAGCTGAACCGGCTACGGGAGTTGGGCGTCGACCAGTTCGCGCTCTACGCGATGCACGACGCGAAGGAGACGGTGATCGACGCCTATGCGCGGGAGGTCATCCCGGCCGTGAACGGCTGAGCTCCGGACCGCGGCGCCGGGACGGCGATGGCCGTCACCAGGAGCCCGGCCCGCGCCAGCCACCGCCCGTCGAACCCCGGCAGCCGGGCGCCGTCCACCTCGGGCCCGGGCACCAGCAGCCGGGCCCGGAAGGTGCCGGCCGCCGGATCGACGGTGACCTCGGCCTCCTCGAAGTCCAGCCACCGGCGGGTCAGCGGGAACCACGCCTTGTAGACGCTCTCCTTGGCGCTGAAGATCAGCCGGTCCCAGTGGATCTCCGGGCGGTCCGCGGCGAGTTGGGCGACATGGGTCCGCTCGGCGGGGCGGAGCACGGTCTCCGCGACGCCGTTGCCGGGCAGCGGGCCGTTCGGCTCCGCGTCCAGGCCGACGGTCGTCAACTCGGTGGCGCGGGCCAGCGCGGCCGCCCGGTAGCCGCGGCAGTGCGTCATGCTGCCGACCAGCCCGTCCGGCCAGCGCGGGGCGCCGCGCTCGCCGGGCAGGATCGGCACCGGGTCGTGGCCGAGCCGGGCCAACGCCGCGCGGGCGCAGGCCCGCACGGTGGCGAACTCCCCGCGGCGCCCGGCGACCGCCCGCTCCACCAGGGCGGCCTCCTGCGGGAACAGTCGGGGCAGCGGATCGGCGTCGCCGAACGCCTCGGCGGTCTCGATCGGCTGGGGCAGCAACTCGGATATCACGGCGTCCTCTCGGGGCGTTCGGGCGCCGACTTCGGGAGCGGGCCGGCCAGCACGCGGTTCGGGCGACCGGGCGTCCGGCCGCGGTCAGCCTATCGCCGCACCCGGCAACCCCGCCCGGATCCACGGGTGTTGACCGGCCCCCGACTGCGGCCCCCCGATGCCCGGAAAAGTTAGGGGTTGTGCGGACCCGCCCGGGACCGGCAGGCTCCTGAGGGACTGCTCGTTCCCACGGGGAGCCGCCCCACGCGAGCAGCATGAAAGGACGACGCCAGGTGAGCGCGAACCCCACCGACACCAGCCCGTGGATCCGCCGGTTCCACCCTGCTGACGGCGCGCGGGCCAGGCTGTTGTGCCTGCCGCACGCTGGCGGCTCCGCGCCGTTCTACTTCCCCGTCTCCAGGACGCTTTCGCCCGACGTCGAGGTGCTCGCCGTGCAGTACCCGGGACGGCAGGACCGCCGCCACGAGCCGTGCATCGACTCGCTGCCCGCGCTCGCCGACGCGCTGGTGGAGGAGGTGCTGCCGTGGACCGACCGGCCGTTGGCGCTGTTCGGGCACAGCATGGGCGCCACCCTCGGCTTCGAGCTGGCGCGCCGCCTGGAGAGCCGGGGCACGGTGCCGCTGGTGCTGTTCGCCTCCGGACGGCGCGCGCCGTCCCGGCACCGCGACGAGAGCGTCCACCTGCGCGACGACGACGGCGTCATCGCCGAACTGCGGGCGCTGAACGGGACGGACGCCGAGGTGTTCGGCGACGAGGAGCTGCTGCGCCTCGTCCTGCCCGCCATCCGCGGCGACTACCGGGCCGCCGAGACCTACCGCTACACCCCCGGCCCGAAGCTCGCCGCCCCCATCCAGGCACACACCGGCGTCGACGACCCCAAGGCGACCCTGGACGAGGTGCGGGACTGGGAGCAGCACACCGAGGGCTCCTTCGACCTGCACACCTACCCGGGTGGCCACTTCTACCTCAACGCGCAGGCGCCGACGGTCATTTCGACGGTGGCCAAGACGATTTCCGGGCTGCTCGACGCCCGGTAGTCCGGCGCGGGCGCCGCGTTTCGGCGCGGTTGACGCTCTCGTTATTCGTCCGGACTGGAAATTCGCGCGGTGCACCGAATACCATCCAGGCCGGCGTGAGCGTTTTCCGCGCCCTGGGTATTTTCGTGTGAGCGGTGGGGTTTATTGTGGCTACTGGACAAGTAATTCGTTTCGACGCGGTTCGCGGCTATGGGTTCGTGTCTCCCGAAAATGGTGGGGGAGACGTCTTTCTGCACGTCAACGACCTCCTGGTGGACAAGTCCCTGATCGCCCCCGGCGTCACGGTCGAGTTCGACATCGAAGAGGGCGACCGGGGCCTCAAGGCGGCCGACGTGCGCGTCATTGCGGGCGCCCCGGCCGTGCCCGCAGCCTCGTTCTCGGTCGGTCACCCGGTGCCGCGGGACGGCATCGAGGACGGCATGTGCGACGTGCTGACCGTCAAGGAATTCACCCGGGAAATCACCGAGACGCTGCTGCTCGCGGCGCCCGGCGCGACCGGGGAGCAGATCCTGCAGATCCGCCGCCGGCTGACCGAGGTCGCCACCCGGCACGGCTGGGTCGAGGCGTAACCGCCGGCACACCACACCCGGGGCGGACCGGCGGCGGAGAGCGCCGCCGGTCCGCCCCGCGGTCGTCTCGGGCACCTCGGCCCGGGCAACGGGCGGCGGCGGACGGCTCTGCGAGACTGGTCGCCCTGGGGCCGGTCCGACCCTGATCCACGGACGGGCGCCAGCCCTCAACAGGTCGTTGTGGAAGGCGGGGTGGAGCCGGCGTGCGGACGGAAGGCAGCCGGGCGGCCGTGGGGCGGCACGCCTCCGGACGGCCCCCGGGCACCCGGCTGCGGCCGGTGGCGCTGGCGCCGGTACGCGGGTTGGCGCTCTGGGCGCTCGACACCGCCGGGCTGGTGCTGCTGGCCGCGACCCTGATCACCGCGCAGGCCACCTACCTCCTCGGCATCCCCTACGTACACGTCACCGTCGTGGAACGCGGCCGCGCGCTCACCAACCTGACCCGGCGGCTGGCCGGCCTCTGGTCGGCGGTGCCCGTCCCGGTCCCGTACCACCCGCGCCCCGCCCCGCCGCGGGCGGACGCCGACGGGCTGCACCGGTACCAGAACAAGCTCTACCGCTCGGCCTGGATGCCCCACCACAAGCTGCTGGTGCGCTGGATCGTCAACGACGACGCGTCCTGGCGGGACCTGGGGTGGCTGCTGCTGGCGCCGTTGAGCTGCGGGCCGTTGGCGGCGCTGCCGGCCGCGCTGATCGGGGCGGGCGCGGTGGTCGCCGCGGCGGGCGCGGGCGCGCTGCACCTCGGTGACCTCGTCGCGCCGCTGCGGGCCCTCGACGCGGCCGGGGCGTGGCTGGTGCCCGCCGGGGTGCTGCTGGCCGCGGCCGGGTGCGCCGCCGGCCCGGCGCTGCTGCGCTGCCACGCCGCGGCCGCGCGGCTGTTGCTCGCCCCGTGCCGACGCTCCCGCTACGGGGCGGCGGTGCGCGCGGTGATGCGTTCCGGGGTGGCGCTGCACCGGCTGACGGTGCTGATCGGCGTCGCGGTCGCGGAGTGGGCGATGTTCGCGTTCCTGGCCGTGGCGTTCGTCGTGCTGCACGTGCTGGGCCTGGCCGTGCTCTGGTGGGAACTGGTCGCCGCACCGGCCCGTCGGCTGGTCGAGTTCGGCCGCCGGCTGGTCCGCGACCGCACCGGTCTCACCCTCCCCGCGCCGCACCTCCCCGAGCCGTCGCCCCCGCGTCAGCGCGCCGACGGCCTCTACCGCTCCGGCAAGCGTCTCTACACCAGCCAGCGGCAGTCCGCCCAGCGCGAGCGCGTGCGGTGGATCAGGAGCGACGTGGCGACCTGGCGCGACCTGGTGTGGCTGGCCACCGACCCGCTGCTGGTGGCCCTGGTGGTGCTGCCGCTGACGCTGCCCGCGCTGATCGGGGTCTTCGCCCTGCTGTGGCCCTGGCTGTGGTGGCCGTTGGCGGGGCCGTTCCTCCCCTACGACCCCGCGGCGCCCTGGCACGCGCTGCTCGGGCTGCTGCCCGGCGACTGGTCGGCGCTGTCCCACCCGGCCTTCGGCGTGCTGCTCGCGCTGCCGCTGATCGCCCTCAGCGCCGTCCTCGCCGAACCGCTGCTGCGGCTGCACACCCGCTGGGCGCACCTGCTGCTCGCCCCGACCGGCGGCCGGCTGCTGGCCCAACGGGTCGAGGAGCTCACCGAGACCCGGACCATCGCCACCCACGCCCAGGCGGCCGAACTCCGCCGCATTGAACGGGACCTGCACGACGGGTCGCAGGCCCGGCTGTTGGCCATCGGTCTGAAGCTGAACACCGTCAAGCACCTCGTCGACTCCGACCCCGCCGCGGCCAAGCAGGTCGTCGGGGAGATCCAGGAGGCGGCCGCCCAGGCCCTGGCGGAGCTGCGCGACCTGGTGCGCGGCATCCACCCGCCGGTGCTGGCCGAGCGGGGGCTCGGCGACGCGGTCCGTGCCCTGGCCATGGACAGCCCGCTGGACGTCGCCGTGCACCTGGAGCTGACCGAGCCGATCCAGCAGCCGTTGGAGACCGCCGTGTACCTGGCGGTGTCGGAGCTGCTCAGCAACGTCACCAAGCACGCCAGCGCCACCCGGGTGGCGATCGACCTGGTCACCAGAGACGGGGCGCTGGCCGTGACGGTCACCGACGACGGGCGGGGCGGCGCGGCCCCCGGCCCGGGCAGCGGGCTCAGCGGCATCGCCCGCCGCCTCACCCCGTTCGACGGGACGCTCTCCATCGTCAGCCCGCTCGGCGGACCGACCACCATCACCCTCAATCTCCCGCTGGTAGGGGCCCGTTCGGACGCGTATAGGGGTGCCGCCCACTCCTCGTAGGGGTAGGGCTGGGTCCGGGCAAGGGGTGGGTCTAACTAGACCCCACTTCGGGGCCTATACGGATTCCTCGCGTCCGGCTCCGGCCCTATCGTCGAAACGACCGTCAGGACCCGCGTCCGGGCGCCGTTCGGGAAGCGAACACGGGAGAGCATTGAGATGAGCCAGGGCCAGCAGCCGCACTACGGTGCCGCGCCGTATCAGGAGCCGTACGGTTCCGCGCCCCAGGGGAACGCGCGGTTCACCGAGGAGGAGAAGAAGCAGATCGCCGCCGCCCGCCGCGGCCTGCTGAAGTCCCTGTTCATCAGCCTGATCCTGCCCCTCGGGCTGTACTACGGGCTGCGCGAGTACGGCGTCTCCCCGCTGAACGCCCTGCTCATCGGCTGTGTCCCGCCCTTCCTGAAGGCGCTCTACACGATCATCAAGGAGCGCAAGGCGGACCCGGTCTCCCTGTTCACCCTGAGCCTGCTGATCATCGGCGGCCTCACCTCCCTGATCACCGGCAGCCCCCGCTGGATCCTCGCCAAGAGCGGTGTGCTCACCGTCGTGCTCGGCATCGGGCTGCTGCTCACCACCCACAAGCGCCCGGCGATCTTCCAGGGGCTGATCAGCCTCCAGACGTCGGCCGAGTCGACCGCGAAGTGGGAGGCGCTCTGGCAGGACTACGCGGAGATCCGCCACATCATGCGGGTCACCAACGTCATCTGGGGCGTCGGCTTCTTCCTCGACGGCGTCATCCGGATGTTCCTCGCCTACCGGCTCGACATCGACGCGGTGCCCACCGTCACCACCGTCATGTTCGTGGTGAGCATCGTGCTGTTCCAACTCGTCAGCAAGCGCTACGGCCGGCTCTACATGCGCCGCCGCGGGCTGCGGCTCAACGGCACCACGGTGGAACGCCTCTAGGGCCTCGCCCCAGGGCCACCCCGCCCGTTCCCCGCACACCGACGCGCGCCCGGCCGGCACCCCGGGCGCGCCCCGCCCCCACAGGAGCCCCCATGCCGCGCGCCCACATCGCCGTCTTCAGCTACGCCGCAGGCGGCCACGTCACCCCGCTCCTCGGGATCGTCGAGGAACTGGTGGGCCGGGGACACCGGGTGACCTGGCCGACGACCGAGGAGTTCGCCGAGCGGGTCGGGGCCACCGGCGCCACCGCGCTGATCCACCCCGCGTCGGAGCCGGTCTTCGCGGGCAAGGCCGCCACCGTCACCGCCGAGAACGCGGCGGAGCTGTCGGCGGCGCAGTTCCGGCAGACCGTCGACGCGGCCGACGTCGCGGTGGCCCACTTCGCCGCGGACGCCCCCGACCTGGTGCTCTACGACACCACCGTGCTCGCCGTCGGCCGACTGATCGCCCTCAAGGCGGGCTGCCCCGCGGTCCAGGTGTTCCCCACCTTCGCGGCCAACGCCAAGTTCAACCTCTACGAGCGGCTCCCCGAGACCAGCAAGATGCTGGCCGAGACGGGCGTCTCCCAGATGATCGTGGACATGCTCGCCGAGTTCCTCGCCGTCCACGGGCTCGACATGACGGTGGACCGCTTCCACGCGAAGTCCGAGGCGCTCTCCCTGGCCGTGCTCCCCAAGCCCTTCCAGTACGCCGCCGAGCGGTTCGAGGACGGCGACCCGGTGTTCGTGGGCCCCTGCCTCGGCTCCCGCGCCGACGACCGGAGTTGGACCCCGCCCGCCACCGACCGCCCGGTCGTCGTGCTCTCCCTGGGGTCGCACCGCTACGACGCCGGCGAGCAGTTCCTGCGGGACTGCGTCACCGCGTTCGCCGACGCGCCCTGGCACGTCGTGCTCTCCACCGGCCGCCACCTGGCGCCCGAGGACCTCGGCCCGCTGCCGCCGCACGTCGAGGCGCACGCCTGGCTGCCGCAGACCGCCGTGCTGCGGCACGCCGCCGCCTTCGTCAGCCACGGCGGCATGGGCGGCACCACGGAGGCCATGTACTTCGGGGCGGCGCAGGTCGCGGTGCCGATGCTGCCCGAACAGACCGCGGTCGCCGACCGGTTGGTCGAGACCGGCCTCGGCGTGAAGGTGCCGCACGAGGAGCTGTCGGGGCAGCGGATCCGGGCCGCGGTGGCGCGGGTGCTCGGCGACCCCGACATCGCCCGGCGGGTGCGGGAGTTCGCCGACCACGCGCGGAACGCCGGCGGTGCCCCGCGGGCCGTCGACGCGATCGAGGGCGTCCTCGGCGGGGCCGCCGACCCCCAACAGACCACCACCCCGAGGGCCGACGCCGCCGGCTGACCCCCGCGGCCCGGCGTTGCCCACCGGCGTGCGTGCGGAGACCGGTTCTCCGCACGCACGCCGGATCCTTGCGTTGCGGGGCCGGTGTGGCGTGTGGGGCGTCGCGAATGTCAAAGGGCGGGCGGGCCCCGGGAGTTGTCTCCCGGGGCCCGCCCGTCGTATCGGCGTCTGCCCGCGCTCAGCCGGCGGCGTAGAACTCGCGGATCGCGCCCACGATGCGCTCCTGGTCGGCCGCCGTGAGCTGGGTGTAGGTCGGCAGGTACAGGCCGTCCTCCGCGAAGCGGTGGGCGTTGAGGGTCGGCCAGACCGGATCGAGGTAGCCGGGTTGCCGACTCATCGGCTTGAAGAACAGCCGGGTCTCGATGCCCGCCTCGGCGAGGAAGCGGCGCAACTCCTCCCGGCGTTCGGCCCGCAGGTCGTACATCCACAGCACCTCGCGCGGCGGCATCAGCGTGATCCCGGGGATGTCCCGCAGGCCCTCGTCGTACCGCTTCTCGATGTCGCGGCGCCGGGCGAGGATCTCGTCGAGCCGCTCCACCTGCGCCAGCGCGACCGCGGCCTGCATGTTGGTCATGCGGAAGTTGTAGGCCAGCTTCTTGTGCAGGAAGTTGTGCTCCGAGGAGAAGGCCATCCCGCGCAGATGGGCCATCTGGCCCGCCAGCCACGGGTCGTCGGTGAGGCAGATGCCGCCCTCGCCGGACGTGATGATCTTGTTGGCGAAGAGCGAGAAGCACGCGATGTCGGCGACCGGCCGCACCCCGTGCGCCTCGGCCGAGTCCTCCACCACCCGCAGTCCGTACTGGAACGCGATGTCCATGATCGCGTCCATGTCGCAGCGGCGCCCGTAGACGTGCACCGGCATGATGACCTTGGTGCGCGGCGTGATCTTCTCCTCGATGCGGGCGGCATCGATGGTGAGGTCGTCGCCGCAGTCGACGAACACCGGCGTGCCGCCGACGTATTCGACCGCCCAGGCCGTGGCGATCATCGTGAACTCCGGCACGATGACCTCGTCGCCCGGCCCCACGCCCAGCGCCCGCAGCGCCAGCGTCAGCGCCGTCGTCCCCGAGGAACACGCGACGCCGTGCGCCACGTCGTTGTAGCCCGCGAACGCCTCCTCGAACCGCTTGACCGCCGGCCCCTGGGAGGAGATCCAGCCACTGCCGACCGCCTCCGTCACGTACTCCAGCTCACGCCCTTCGAGCCATGGCTGGGACACCGGGTACTCGTAACCCATGAACTCCTCGCTCCTCCACGTCGACCTTGCCTGATTCGGTTGCCGGTCACGCGTGGTCGGATGCGATCCGCTCCAGCAGCGCGGGGGCGGTCTCCACGCCCGGCATGGCCAGTACCTTCCGCTTCGCCTCCGCGGCCCGGTGGTGGAACGCACCGTCGCCGAGGACCGTCCCGCACGCCCGCGCCACCGCCTCCGCCGTTGCGTCGGCCGCCTGAAGTCCCAGCCCCAGTGCGGCGATCCGCCGCGCGTTGTGCGGCTGGTCCGCCCCCTGCGGGCACACCACCATCGGCACCCCGGACCGCAGCGCCTCCCGGATGCCGTTGTAGCCGCCGTGGTTGAGGAACAGGTCGGCGACCTCCAGCACCAGCGGCTGCGGCACCGAGTCCACGAGGTGCACATGCGGGGCCCGCGGCAGATCCGCGCCGATCCCCCCACTGGCCACCAGCGCCACGCAGTCCACCTCGGACAGCGCCTCCACGATGAGCCGCGCCTCGTGCTCCGGCCGGATCGACGACGGCAGGGTCACCCCCTGCTGCTGGAGCTCGGCCTGCATCGGCAGGGAGGTGCCCAGCGCGGCGTACACCAGCGGCTTGTCCGCGGGCAGTTCCGCGATCCAGGCCGGCAGCGACTCGCCGTGCCGGGCCAACACCGGCTGCCGGAAGCGCAGTTCGACCGGCCACGGGTGGGCGGTGAAGGACAGCTCGGCCGGGACGTAGTCCACCCGCCCGAAGCCGTACAGGCCCCGGCCGGAACCGGTCACGCCCAGCGCGGCGCCGTGCGCGTCGAGCGGGTCGGCCAGCCGCGCCGGATCCAGCAGGATCGTGGAGCCGCCCGACATCGTGACGTGCGGGACGCCCAACTGCTCGGCCGCCAGATAGCCCAGCAGGTCGAAGTCGTCGCGCAGCAGCAGGTCAGGCTTGAACTGCCGGGCCGCCTCGGTCACCGGCGGCAGCAGCTCCCGCCAGAAGTCGAAGGCGAACAGCGCGTTGAAGCCCTCGGTGTGGTCGGTGGCGTCGGTGCGGGTCTCCACCCCGGCGGCCTCGGCCGCGGCCATGCCCTGGAGCATCGCCTTCAGCCCGTCGTAGGCGTTGGGCATCAGGGTGGAGATCCCGACCTTCTCCCGGGCCAGCTCCTTCACGACGGGCGCGGAGGTGATGAAGTGCACCTCGTGCCCGGCGTCGGTCAGGGCCCGGACCAGCGGGACGAACTTGCGGGCGTGCGAGGGCGAGGCGTTGACGGTGGCGAGGACGCGCAACTGATCAGGCTCCTGTTCCAGCGGTACGGGTCAGGCCCGGGGCGACGGCCCGGTGGCGGCGTGCGCGAGGACGAGGTCCGCGGCCCGCGTGAGGCCGCCCGCCTCCCGCTGGCGCGCGCTCCAGAACCGCGCACGCTCGGTGAAGCCCTCCTGGTCCAGCAGCGCGGTCAACTGCCGGGCGATCCATGCCGCGTCGGGCTCGGCAGCGTAGGTGACGGTCAGGCCGAAGCCGGCGTCCACGACGCGCGCCGCCCAGTCGTAGCAGTCCATCCAGAACGGCATCACCAGCAGCGGCTTGCCGAAGTAGCAGCCCTCGCTGACCGCGTTGCCGCCGCCGTGGTTGAAGAACACCCGCACGTGCGGATGGGCCAGCACCTCGGTCTGGGACGGCAGCCACGACTCGACGCGGAGGTTGGCCGGCAGCTCCTCGCGCGGCGGCAGCAGGTGCTGCTGGGACTCCGGAAGCCGCCACAACACGTGGTGCCGGGAAGGAAGTTGACGCACCGCCTCGACCAGCGCGGCGATCTGTCCGGCGGAGGGGCGCATGATGGTGCCGAAGCCGATGTAGACGATCGACTCGTGCGCGTCGAGCCAGTCGCTCAGCGCGGTCCGCTCGGCCCCGGCCGGCTCCGGCGGGACCAGCGCGCCAACCATGGTGAGGTTCTCCGGCAGGTCGGGGAACGCGTAGTCGACGCCGAACACCGTGAGCCCCAGCACCGACCGGGCGCCGTCCGCGTACTGGGACGACACGCAGGCGGGGTTGGCGAAGCCGGCGGCCACCCGCTGCTCCACGAACTTCCTGATGCCGGCCGAGTTCGCGGCCCACTCGCCGACCTCCCGAGTGAACTCCTCGTTGGCCGCGCGCTGTTCGGGCGTCATGTCCAGGGGCAGGCCGGTGAAGGTCTTCGGGTACTCCTCGGGCACCCGGTGGCCGTAGACCGCACCCATCGGGATCGGCACGGTCATCACGTACGGGATGTCCCGGGCCAGCGCCGCGTCGAAGGCGTAGGGCACGTCCTGGTCGGCGATGATCAGCGCGGGCTTCACCTCGTCCACGACCGTCAACAGCCGGTCGTAGACGGTCTGCAGGAAGTCGGCGTCGGTGACCCGCTCCAGATACGCGGAGACCGCCTGGGCGCGGGAGGCGACGGTGAACGCCGCGAACGTCTCGTTGTCCCAGGTCTTCGGCAGGTGCGCCGGGTTGGGCTCGCCCAGGGACGCGAACCGCACGGGGGGCGTGCCGGGCAGCGCCTCGATGTCGCCGCGGCAGTCCTCGGTCGTGGCGAAGACCGACTCGACGCCGCCGCGCCGGCCGAGTTCGGCGGTGATGGCCAGCAGCGGATTGATCCGGCCGGACTCCGAGCTGCTGACGAACAGCAGCGGCCCACCGTGCAGATCTGACATCGAGGGTTCCCCCAGTCGTTCCTCTTGAGTTCCGGTACCGGCCGGTGGAGCTTCGCCCCTGTCGCCCGCCACCGGCGTCTCGGACGGCGGGGTGCGGCGGCCGCACGAGAGAACGGGGGAGCGGGCCGAGCCGGCCCCATACAAGACGCGCCGGACCACCGGAGCAACCCCTATCGCACCCCAGTCATCGCCGGAGACGGGCAGGAGCCGCCACCTCCCGCGGCAGCGGCTCCCACTCGCGCAACGCCCCCTTACGAGGCGACCGACTCGGGCGGCAGCGCGCCCTTGCTGCGCCCGACAGCGTTGTCGGCCACTAACGGTTCACCGTCCTTGAGACGCAGCGGGAGGTCCGACCGGCGCTTCACGTTGAGCTTGCGGTACACCCGCGTCAGATGCTGCTCGACGGTGCTGGTCGTGATGTAGAGCTTGCGCGCGATCTCCCGGTTGGTGTGCTCGGTCGCGGCGAGCGCGGCGACCCGCCGCTCCGCGTCGCTGAGGGTGTCCACGGCGTCGGTGGGCGCCCCGTCCGGGCGGTGGGCGCCGTCGGACGGGTAGAGCACCTGCCGGCACAGCGTCTCCATGCCGCAGTCCTCGGCGACCTGCATCGCCAACTGCCCCATCATCCGGGCCCGGTTGTACTCCCCGAGCTCGTGGTGGGCGCGGCTGAGCTGCGCCCGGGTCAGCGCCAGCTCGTAGCGGTCACCGGACTCCTGGAGCAGCCCGATGGCCTCGCGCAGCAGCCCCGGGCGCTGCTTCAGGCACTCCGTCGCCGCCAGCACGCGCAGCGAAATGCCGCGTGTGCGGGGCGAGTCGGCGCCCGGCAGCGACAGTTGCTCGACGACCATCCCGTGGGCGGCGTCGGGTCGGTCCATGCCGAGCTGCACCTGTGCCAGATCGCTGCGCCACGGTACGAGCGCGGGCAGGTCCAGCGTCCAGTCCCGGGCCAGGTCGCCGCACCGCCGGAAGTCGGCGAGGGCGGCCTGGAGCCGGTTGGTGGCCAGATAGTGATGGCCCCGGGCGTGCAGGTACTTCAGCCCGTACAGCCCCTGGAACATGGCCTTCGGCACGGCCCGGCGGACCACCCGGGAGGCGTCCTCGTGCTTGCTCATGGCGGTCTGCGCCAGCAGCTGCACCGCCAGCGGATAGCCGATGGCCACCCCCCACCCGTGCGCGGAGATCAGCCCGAGCGCCTGGACCGCCCGCTCCTCCGCGGCGGGCAGATCCCCTTGGCGCAGGGCGATTTCGGCGTGGATGGCGGTGAGCAGCGCCTGCCAGGTGTTGGCCCGGCTCGCCCGGGCCTCCGCCAGGAAGCCCCGGCAGGCCGTGGCGGCCCGGTCCAGCCGGCCGGCGTGGAGCAGCAGCGACAGCCCGAACTGCACCGTGCCGATGGTGGTGTCGCCCAGCGAGATGCTGCTCAGCACGGACTCGGCCCAGTGCACCGCCGTGCCGTCCGGGCCGTCGCGGAGCGCGGACGCCAGCACCGACGAGGTCGTCAACTCCGCCGGCTGCGCGACGAAGAGACCGATGGCGGCCAGGGTCCCGGCCCCGTCGCGGTCGGCCGGGGCGCGGTCCAGGCGGAGCCAGTGCTGGAGGTCCTCCAGGCTGCCCAGGTCGGCCGCGGTCGAGGGGTCGGAGGTGTCGACCACGGACTCCAGCCGCGCCAACAGCTCCTGGGCGTTCTCCACCCGGCTGTGCCAGAGCAGGTACCGGGCCACGGTGATCGCGTCCCGGTCCTCAAGGAGCCCCGCCACCAGGGCCTCCTTGAGCGGGGTGAGGTGGCAGGCGGCGGCGGACGGGTCGCGGCGCCACTTCAGCCGCGCCAGCGACAGCGTGACCAGCGCCGCCCGTTGCGGATCGTCGTCGCAACTGCACCGGGCCAGTTCCAGGCACTCCACGGCGAGGTCCACCCGCTCCTCGGCGAGGGCCTGCGCACAGGCGTCCTGGAGGACCGGAACGGCCCAGGCATCCGGGGCGTTGCCCGCGGCGATCAGGTGCTCGGCGACGCTGAGCGGATCGGCGCCGCAGTCGTGCAGCAGTCGCGCGGCGTGCAGGTGCATCCGGCCGCTGTCGTCGAGCGGGAGGGTGTTGAGCACGGCGGCGTTGACGGCCGGGTGGCGCAGTCGACCGTCCCGTTGGAAGCGGGAGTGGGTCAGCACCCCCATGATCTGTTCGACCTGTGCGCTCTTCATGCCGGTCACCTGCCCGATGAGGGACGGGCTGGCGTGGCCGCCGAGCAGGGCCAGGCCGCGGGCGACCTCGATGGTGCTCTCGTCCCAGCGGTACAGGCAGGCGAACACGGCCTGTTGGAAGGACTCCTTGGCGACCGGCCGGGCCGACAACGTCCGGCCGCCACCCGGCTGTTGGACCATCGCGTCCTCGATCAGCCCGCTCAGCAGCAGCGGGTTCCCGCCGCTCACCTCGCTGTAGGCGGGGGCCAGTCGGGCCGCGGTGAGCTCGTCGACGTATTCGGCGAGCACCTCGGTGATTCCCGCGACGGTGAGCGGAAGCAGTTGGATGCGGTGGGAGTTGGGCTGCCGGAGCAGCTCGGCACGGAAGGTGGGGTGGGCGGGGGGTGAGACCTGGCACTCGCTGAGGAGCACCAGCAGCCGTTCGCTCCGCAGGCGGCGCAGCAGGAACAGCAGGATCTGTAACGACGACTCGTCGGCATGCTGGATGTCATCGATGGAGAGCACCACGTGCCGCTGGGCGGTGAGCTCCAACAGGGCGCCGCACAGGGCCCGGGCGAGCTGCGCGGTGGTCTGCTGCATGGTGACCGGATCCGGCCCCTCGGCGGGGGCCGGTGCCTGGGCGAGCAGCGCGTCGGCGTCCCCGCCGAGCGCTGGCTGGAGTTCCTGGTGGTGGAGTACTTGGCTGATGAGGCCGAACGGATGGGTCTGTTCGGCGCGGGAACCGGTCGCGGTGAGAACGACGGCGCCGGTTTCCTCGGCCTGCTCGGCGAACCTGTGGAGCAATGCGGTCTTGCCGCAGGCGACGGGCGCTTCGACCAGGACCGTCTGAGCTTTGCCCTGTTCCGACTTGGAGTACAGGTTTCTCAGTAGAGCCATCTCGAAGTCGCGTTCGGCGAATAGCATGCACTGTCCCCCTTCCAAACTCCCATCCGTCGCCGCAAAGCTTCAGTCAATACTTGTTAACGAGGGGTTTTCTGAGGCGACGTCAAGGAGCTGGCCAATTCCGTGAGTGGTAAATCTATCGCATATGGCCGGCGGTTGGGTTCGGCAATTAGGCGACCGATCTGGTATCGGGGCCGGCGTCCGTTCCGGGTCCGCTGCTCTGCGCGCGATTCCCGTCGAAATCTTGCCACCGGAGCTCGGGGTTCGCGACCGGGTCTTGGTCAAGATTCGGTGCATCGCGGGCAATTGAGACACGGGTCACATGTCGCGGATGCGCGGGGATCCCGCGGTCACGTCCCGGGGGTGCGATTGAGGTACGCCAGCACCGCCAGCACCCGGCGGTTGTCGTCGTCGGAGGCGGCCAGGCCCAGCTTGTTGAAGACCCTCGTGGTGTGCTTGCTGACCGCACCCTCGCTGACGTGGAGTCGGGCCGCGATGGCCGCGTTGGAGCGCCCCTCGGCCATGAGTTGGAGGACCTCGATCTCCCGGGCGGTCAGCGTCGCGAGCGACGTGGTGCCGGCGTTGCTGGTGAGCAACTTGCCGATGACCTCCGGGTCCAGGGCGGTGCCGCCCGCGGCGACCCGGTGGACCGCCTCGATGAACTGGGACTCGTTCAGCACCCGGTCCTTGAGCAGATAGCCGACCCCGCCGGCCGAGTCCGACAGCAACTCCCGGGCGTACAACTGCTCCACGTGCTGGGAGAGCACCAGTACCGGCAGGCCGCGGTTCTCGCGCCGGGCGGACAGCGCGATGCGCAGCCCCTCGTCGGTGTGGGACGGCGGCAGCCGCACGTCGACCACGACGATGTCGGGGACGTGCCGTCGCAGCGCCTCCTCCAACTCCGGGCCGCTGCCGACCGAGGCGATGATCTCGAACCCGTGGGAACTGAGGAGGTTGCTGATCCCGTCTCTCAGTAGGAAGAGGTCCTCCGCGAGGACGACTCGCATTGCGGCTCCAAGGGCAGAACTCACTACGACGGGCGCGTTGGTGACTCGCAGTCTACCCACTGGCCCGCGGTCGTCCGGTGATGTGAAGGGCTGTTCACAACCGGGAGCGGCGCGCGTCTTTCCGTGCGCGCCGGTCGGAGGTGGGAGGTCTGAACCTTCTTCCCCGTCGACCCGGTAGCGGCCCTTAGGGGGCGCCTCCAAGACGCCTGTTAGGGGTTGCTAGGGGTGGTAGCCCGACGCGGCCGCAGCGTAGCCTCCGAACGAAGATATGAATCGGCCGGATTCCGTTCGTCGCCGATTCAAGATGTCGGAATTTCCGCGTCACATTGCGAGGAAAAGGCGCGGTGTAGGCGTCCGGTCGCCCGGCGAGTAAGTCGCCGGAGCCGGCCACGGGCGATTCGTGCGCACGCCGGCATTCGTTGCCGTTCGGTGAGTGCGTGAACACACGGGGGTAACGGGGGCTTTGGATGTCTGACAGGCATGACGTGCCGGGCAACGGTGTGGTCGTCGTCGGCTTGGCCCACCGATTTCCACCGGCGGAGGAACCGGACACCCTTCCCGCCGAGGAGGCCGGCGAGCCGTACGAACCCGTCCTGGTCGCGCTGACCAGGGAGGCGCTCGCCCCCCTCGCGCACCAGGTCGGCGACGACACCGCGGTGTTCCTCTGCGGTGACGCCCGCCGTCAGGTCCACCTCCTGTCGCCGCTCCTCGGGGACCTCACCTGCCACCCGGCCGGCCAGGACGAGGCCCCCTCCCTCGACCGCGCGGTACGCCACGCCTGCACCATGCTCCTCACCCGTACCGCAAAGCGCGCCGTCATCGTCGGAATCTGGCCACCCCAACACCCGGACGGAACGGGCGAATTCGGCAGCCGCTACCGCCCCGGGGCGGACGCCGGCGCCGTCCTCGTCCTCAAGACCGAGGCCCGCGCCCGGGCCGACGGTGACCCCGTCCTGTGCCTCCTCCACGACGGCGCGCTCCCCGAGCCCACGGACCCCCACCACACCGAGGCGTATCCCGCGCCCGAGGCCCGAACGGCGGCGCTCGCCGAGACCGTCCGGCGGCTGGACCGCGGCGCGCACGGCCGGCCCCCCGCGCCGCGAGACGGCGGCCGCGGCACCCCGGACGGCGAGAACGGCGAGATCGAGGTCACGGCCGCAGTGCAGCCCCACCGGTCCCACGAACCCGACGCCCCCCGGCCCACCACCCCCCACGGCACCGCGTTCCTCTTCTCCGGCCAGGGCAGCCAACGCCACGCCATGGGACGCCAACTCCACCGCACCCAGCCGGCGTTCCGGCAGGCGTTCGACGAGGCGTGCGGCCACCTCGACCCCGGTCTCGACATTCCGCTCGCCACGCTGCTCTTCGCCGACGACCACCACCCGCTCCTGCACCGCACCGACCACGCCCAGGCCGCCCTCTTCGCCCTCGAAGTCGCCCTCTACCGGCTCGTCGAGAGCCGCGGACCGCGCCCCGACCACCTGATCGGCCACTCCGTCGGCGAGTTGGCCGCCGCGCACGTGGCCGGCGTGCTCTCGCTCCAGGACGCCTGTGCCCTGGTGTCGGCCCGCGGCCGGCTCATGCAGGCGCTGCCCGAGGGCGGCGCGATGGTCGCCGTCCAGGCCACCGAGGACGAGGTCCGCGCCCAACTCGCCGACGCCGACGGCACGCACCACACCGTCGACATCGCCGCCGTCAACGGCCCCTCCTCCGTGGTCCTCTCCGGCGACGCGCAACCCGTCCAGGACCTCGCCGCACACTGGTCCCGGGCCGGCCGCAAGACCAGCCGGCTGCGGGTCAGCCACGCCTTCCACTCCCCGCACATGGACCCGATGCTGGCGGAGTTCCGCCGCGTCGCCGAGGCCCTCACCTTCCACCCGCCCGGCATCCCCGTCGTCTCCAACGTCACCGGCGACCTCGCCCGCCCCGAGGACCTCACCACCCCCGACTACTGGGTCCGCCACGTCCGCCGCCCCGTCCGCTTCCTCGACGGCATCCGCACCCTGCACGCCGCCGGCGTGCGCACCTTCCTCGAACTCGGCCCGGACGCCACCCTCACCCCCCTGGTCCGCGACTGCCTCCCCGACGACGCCCCCGCCACCGTCGTCCCCGCCCTGCGCCGCGACCGCGACGAACCGACCACCCTCGACGCCGCCCTGGCCCGCTGCCGCCGGCCGCTCGACGACGAGCCTCCGGCCGGCCCGCCCGCCACCGACGCCCGGCAGCTGGCCACCCTCACCGTGCCCGAACAGCACCGGGCGCTGCTCGACCTCGTCCGCACCGAAGTGGCCCGCGCCCTCGACACCGTGCCGGTCCAACAGATCGCCGACGACGGCCCGTTCACCGACCTCGGCGTCGGCTCGCTGACCGCCGTGGAGATCCGCGACGCGCTGACCGCCGCCACCGGCACCCGCCTGCCCAGCACCCTGCTCTTCGACCACCCCACCCCGCGCGCCCTCGCCCACCACCTCCACCACGAACTCCTCGGCGGCACCGACCCGCACGTCGACCACGACCCGACCGACGACACCGCCGGCGACCCCGACGAACCCCTCGCCATCGTCGCGATGAGCTGCCGGCTGCCCGGCGGCGTCCACACCCCCGAAGACCTCTGGGAACTGGTCCGCGCCGGCGGCGACGCCATCACCGGCTTCCCCGAGGACCGCGGCTGGGACACCACCCGGCTGTTCCACTCCGACCCCGAGCGCCCCGGCACCTCCCACACCCGGCACGGCGGATTCCTGCACGCCGCCGCCGAGTTCGACCCGGGCCTCTTCGGCATCTCGCCCCGCGAGGCGCTGGCCATGGACCCCCAGCAGCGCCTGCTGCTGGAACTGAGCTGGGAGGCCCTCGAACGCGCCGGCATCGACCCGACGTCCCTGCGCGGCAGCCGCACCGGTGTCTTCGCCGGCACCAACGGCCAGGACTACGGCACCCTGCTGCTCGGCGCCCCCGACGACCTGGAGGGCTACCGCGGCACCGGCAGCGCCGCGAGCGTGGTCTCCGGTCGCATCGCCTACACCTTCGGCCTCGAAGGCCCCGCGGTGACCGTGGACACCGCGTGTTCGTCCTCCCTGGTCGCGCTCCACCTGGCCGCCCAGTCACTGCGCGCCGGCGACTGCTCGCTGGCGCTGGTCGGTGGCGTCACGGTGATGGCCACCCCCGCGAAGTTCGTCGTCTTCTCCCGCCAGCGCGGGCTGGCCGCCGACGGCCGCTGCAAGTCGTTCGCCGACGCCGCCGACGGCACCGGCTGGAGCGAGGGCGCCGGCGTCCTGCTGGTGGAGCGACTGGCCGACGCGCGCCGCCGCGGGCACCCGGTCCTGGCCGTCGTCCGCGGCTCGGCGATCAACCAGGACGGCGCCTCCAACGGCCTCACCGCCCCCAACGGCCCCGCCCAACAGCGCGTCATCCGCGCCGCGTTGGCCAACGCCCGGCTGACCGCCGCCGACGTCGACACCGTCGAGGCGCACGGCACCGGTACCCGCCTCGGCGACCCGATCGAGGCCCAGGCACTGCTGGCCACCTACGGCCAGGACCGACCGGCCGAACGGCCGCTCTGGCTGGGCTCGTTGAAGTCCAACCTCGGCCACACCCAGGCCGCCGCCGGTGTCGCCGGCGTGATCAAGATGGTGCTGGCCATGCACCACGGCCTGCTGCCGGAGACCCTGCACCTCGACCGGCCGACCTCGCACGTCGACTGGGAGTCCGGCGCCGTCGAGCTGCTGACCGAGGCCCGGCCCTGGCCCGAGACCGGACGCAGCCGGCGCGCCGCGATCTCCTCGTTCGGGGTGAGCGGAACCAACGCGCACGTGGTCTTGGAGCAAGCACCCGGGGAGGGCTGGGCTGCCGCGGGCGACACCACGTCCCCTTCGGCACCTGTGACCGCCCCTGCCGCCCTGCCCTGGCTGGTGTCCGCCGCCACCCCGGCGGGGCTGCGGGACCAGGCTCGACGGCTACACGAACATCTCACCGCGCACCCCCAACTCGCCTCCGCCGACGCCGGGTTGGCGCTGGCCACCACCCGTGCCCAACTCGACAGTCGGGCGGTCGTCGTCGGCGCCGACCGGGACGCCCTCCTGGCCGGCCTGGCCGCGCTCGCCCGGGACGAACCCGCCGCGGGCGTGGTCCACGCACCAGCGACCGCCGGCGGCCACGGCCGACTCGGCGTGCTCTTCACCGGCCAGGGCGCCCAACGTCTGGACATGGGGCGCGCCCTGCACGCCCGCTTCCCGGTCTTCGCCGACGCCTTCGACCGGGCCTGCGACCTCCTCGAACGGGCCCTGGACGCACCGCTGCGCCCCGTGCTGTGGGGCACCGACCAGGACCTGCTGAACCAGACCGTGCACGCCCAGGCCGGCCTCTTCGCGGTCGAGGTCGCCCTGTTCCGCCTGGTGGAGTCGTTCGGGATCACCCCGGACGCGCTGATCGGCCATTCGATCGGCGAGTTGGCGGCGGCGCACGTGGCCGGGGTGTTGTCGCTGGCGGACGCCTGCACGCTGGTCGCCGCCCGCGGCCGGCTGATGCAGGCCCTGCCCCCGGGTGGCGCGATGCTCGCCGTCCAGGCACGCGAGGACGAGATCGCCGAACTGCTGGGCGGATCGGTGTCGTTGGCCGCGGTCAACGGCCCCGAGTCGGTGGTGGTCTCCGGCGACGCCGACGCCGTCGAGACCGTACGGGAGTGGGCCCAGGCGCACGGTCGCAAGTCCAACCGGCTGCGCGTCTCGCACGCCTTCCACTCCCACCGCATGGACGGCATGCTCGACCAATTCGCCGCCGTCGCCGAACAGTTGACGTACCGTGCTCCGCGGATTCCGGTGATCTCGACGCTGACCGGAGAGCCGGCCGGCGAGCGCGAGCTGTGTTCGCCCGCGTACTGGGTGCGCCAGGTCCGCGAGGCCGTGCGGTTCGCCGACGCGGTCCGCACCGCCGCCGCACAGGGCGTCACCCGCTTCGTCGAGGTCGGCCCGGACAGCGTGCTCACCGCCCTGGCCGACACCACCCTCGCCGGCAGTGCCCCGGACGCCCTGTGCGCCGCCGCCCAACGCGCCGACCGCGACCCCGAACTCACCCTGATCACCGCCCTGGCCCGGCTCCACACCCACGGCACGGACGTGACCTGGGCCCCGCTGTTCCCCGGCGCCCGCCCGGTGGCACTGCCCACCTACGCCTTCCAACGCCAGCGCTACTGGCTCGACGCCCCGACCCCGTCGCCCGCGACGACCCCCGCCGACACCGCCGACCACCACTTCTGGGACGCGGTGACCGGCGAGGACTGGGACACTCTCCGCACCGCCCTCGGCCTGGACGACGTCACCTCGCTGTCGGCCGCCCGCACCGCGCTCACCACCTGGCGCCAGGCCCAGGACACCCGGGCCACCCTGGACCGGTGGCGCTACCGCATCCGTTGGACACCCCTCGCCGGGCCCAACGACACCCGGTTGACGGGGACTTGGCTGCTGGTCCAGCCGCCCGGCGACGGAGCCACCGACGCGGTCGCTGACGCCGTCGCCGACGCCCTCACCACCGCCGGCGCCCACGTCGTCCGCGTGCCCGTCGACGGCGCCCACGACCGCGCCGCGCTCGTCTGCCTCCTCACCGCCGCCCTCGACGGCGCCGACGAGCCGACCGCCGTGGTGACCACCCTCGCCACCGACCTCCGGCCGCACCCCCGGCACCCGTCCCTGCCCCTGGGCACCGCCGGCCTCACCGCACTGCTCCAGGCCCTCACCGACCTGGACATCGACGCGCCCCTGTGGTCCCTCACCCAAGGCGCCGTGCACGCCACCTCCGCCGACCCTCTCGACGCCCCCGCCCAGGCACTGGCCTGGGGACTGGGCACCGTGGCGGCGCTGGAACACCCGCGGCAATGGGGCGGCACCATCGACCTCCCGCCCGCACTGGACGCGCGCGCGTCGCAGCGACTGTGCGCCGTCCTCTCCGGACACACCGGCGAAGACCAAGTAGCCATCCGGGACATGGGTCTGCTCGCCCGCCGCCTGGTACGCACCCCCAGGGACGCCGCAACCCAGCCGCACCCCGCCCGCCGGGACCTGTCCGGCACCACCCTCATCACCGGCGGCACCGGAGCACTGGGTGCCGACGTCGCCCGCCGACTGGCCCAGGAGGGCGCCGCCCACCTCCTGCTCACCAGCCGCCGCGGCCCGGACGCCCCCGGCGCCCGCGAACTCCGGGCCGAACTGACCGCGCTCGGCGCGGACGTCACCCTCGTCGCCTGCGACGCCGCGGACCGCGCCGCCCTGGCCGCCCTCCTCGACACCGTGCCCGCGGACCGCCCGCTGCGCACCGTCGTCCACGCCGCCGGCACGCTCGCCGACGGCACCCTCCAGAGCCTGACCCCCGAGCGGTTCGCGGCGGTCCTCGACGCGAAGACCGCCGCCGCCCACCACCTCCACGAGCTCACCCGCCACCTCGACCTCGACGCCTTTGTCCTCTTCTCCTCCGACACCGGCACCCTCGGCAGCGCCGGCCAGGCCAACTACGCCGCCGCCAACGCCGGCCTCGACGCCCTCGCCCAACACCGCCGCGCCCGCGGACTCCCGGCCACCTCCCTCGCCTGGGGCCCCTGGGGCGCCCACGGCATGGCCGCCCGTGGCGCCGCCCACGACCGGCTGCGGCTGCGCGGACTGGGTGCCATGCTGCCCCAACTCGCCCTCGACGCCCTGTTCCAGGCACTGGACGACGACGAGACCCTGCTGACCATCGCCGACATCCAATGGGAGCGCTTCGCCGCCGCGTTCACCGCCGCCCGCCCCAGCCCCCTGCTGAGCGCCCTGCCCGAGGCGGCAAGGAACACCGTGGGCACCACCCGGACCGCCACGGACGCCGACTCGCCGACCGGCCGCCTGGCCGGCCTGCCCGCCGCGGAACGCCGGCACGCCCTCACCGAGACGGTCCGCACCCACGCCGCCTCGGTCCTCGGCCACGCCGACCGCGACGCGGTAGTCGCCAACCGGCCCTTCAAGGAACTGGGTTGCGACTCCCTGACCGCCGTCGAGTTGGCCAACGCTCTCGGCGCGGCCACCGGCGTCCGCCTACCGGCCACCGCGGTCTTCGACTACCCCACCCCGCGTGCCCTCGCCGAACACCTCGCCACCACACTCTTCCCGGACACCCAGGCACCGGACACCGCCGCCCCCGCCACCGACGGCATCCCCGCCGCCGACGAACCCGTGGCCATCATCGGCATGGCCTGCCGATTCCCCGGCGGCATCCGGACCACCGAAGAGTTCTGGACGTTCCTCACCGAGGGCCGGGACGCCATCGACGACTTCCCCGCCGACCGCGGCTGGGATGTCGACGCCCTCTATGACCCGGATCCCAACGCCCCCGGCAAGTCCTCCGTCCGCACCGGCGGATTCCTCCACGACGCGGCCGAGTTCGACTCCGAGTTCTTCGGCATCTCCCCCCGCGAGGCCACCGCGATGGACCCCCAGCAGCGCCTGCTGCTGGAGACCTCCTGGGAGGCCATCGAACGCGCCGGCATCGACCCCACGTCCCTGCGCGGCAGCCGCACCGGCGTGTACGTGGGCATCAACACCCACGACTACGCCGAACTGCTCCTCGACGCCGGGGACGACCTGGAGAGCTTCCGCGGCACCGGCACCGCCTTCAGCGTGATGTCCGGCCGCGTCGCCTACACCCTCGGACTGGAGGGCGCCGCGGTCTCGGTCGACACCGCCTGCTCGGCGTCGCTGGTCGCCCTGCACTCGGCGGCCCAGGCACTCCGCGCCGGCGAGTGCACGCTCGCCCTCACCGGCGGCGCGACCATCATGGCCACCCCGCGCCGCTTCGTGGAACTGTCCCGCCAGGGCGCCCTCTCCGGCGACGGCCGCTGCCGCGCCTTCGCCGACGGCGCCGACGGTACCGGCTTCGCCGAAGGCGTCGGCATGCTCCTGGTGGAACGACTGTCGGACGCGCGCCGCAACGGCCACCGGGTGCTGGCGGTCATGCGCGGTTCGGCCGTCAACCAGGACGGCGCGTCGAACGGTCTGACCGCGCCGAACGGTCCGTCCCAACAGCGGGTGATTCGGCAGGCGTTGGCGAATGCGCGTCTGTCGGCGGCCGACGTGGACGTGGTCGAGGCGCACGGCACGGGTACCAGGTTGGGCGATCCCATCGAGGCTCAGGCGCTGCTCGCGACGTACGGCCAGGATCGGGACGCGGGCCGTCCGCTGCTGCTGGGTTCGGTGAAGTCCAATATCGGTCACACGCAGGCGGCAGCGGGTGTGGCCGGCGTGATCAAGATTGTCGAGGCCATGCGCCACGGCGTGCTGCCGAAGACCCTGCACGTCGACGCGCCCTCGCCACACGTGGACTGGACAACGGGCGCGGTGGAGCTGGCCACGGAGAACCAGCCATGGCCGGAGTCCGACCGGGTGCGCCGCGCAGGCGTGTCCTCGTTCGGCATCAGCGGGACCAACGCGCATGTGATCTTGGAGCAGGCTCCGGCGGTGGGGTCTGGGGAGGTCGAGCCCGAGCGTTCGGACGCGGGTCCGGTGGCGTGGGTGTTGTCGGGCAAGTCCGAGGCCGGCCTGCGGGCCCAGGCCGAACGGCTGCAGGAATTCGTTGCGGGGCGTCCGGGGTTGGCGCCGGTTGATGTTGCGTTGTCGTTGGTGTCGTCGCGTGCGGTGTTGGAGCATCGTGCGGTGGTGGTGGGTGCGGATCGGGAGGTGTTGCTGGCGGGTGTGGGGTCGGTGGCGGTTGGTGAGCCTGCTGCGGGTGTGGTGACGGGGACGGGCTTGGGCGTCGGTTCGGGTGCGGTGTTGGTGTTTCCGGGGCAGGGTTCGCAGTGGGTCGGTATGGCGGCGGGTCTGTTGGATTCGTCGGAGGCGTTTGCGTCGCGTTGGGCTGAGTGTGAGGGGGCGTTGGCGCCGTTCGTGGACTGGTCGTTGACGGAGGTGGCGCGTTCGACGGACCCGGCTGTCCTGGAGCGGGTTGATGTGGTTCAGCCGTTGTTGTGGGCGGTGATGGTGTGTTTGGCGGAGGTCTGGCGGGCTGCCGGTGTGGAGCCGGCGGCGGTGATCGGTCACAGTCAGGGCGAGATTGCGGCCGCGGTCGTTGCCGGTGCGTTGTCGGTGGAGGACGGCGCCCGTGTTGTGGCCCTTCGCTCGCAGGCGATCACCGCCCTCTCGGGTGCGGGTGGCATGCTGTCCGTTCCCCTCCCCGCGGCCGAGGTGGAATCGGTCCTGGCCGGCTACGAGGGGCTGGGTGTTGCGGCGGTCAACGGGCCGGCGGTGACGGTCGTTTCGGGTGACGCTGCCGCCTTGGACGCGGTGCAGGCTGCCTGGGAGGCGGAGGGCGTTCGCGTTCGTCGCGTCCCGGTGGACTACGCCTCGCACTCCCCGCATGTTGAGGCGATCCGGGACCGCATCCTGGCCGACCTCGCCCCGACCACTCCGACGGCGACCTCCGTCGGCTTTTTCTCGACGTTGACCGGTGAGGTGATCGACGCCACCCATCTCGACGCCGGTTACTGGTACCGCAATCTCCGCCAGACCGTCCGTTTCGAGGATGCGATCCGGGCCGCGGTAGCCGCCGGGCACACCGTCTTCATCGAAGCGTCCGCGCACCCGGTGCTGACCGTTGGCGTGGAGCAGTCCCTCGATGCGGCCGACGTCACCGGTGCCGCCTTCGGTACCCTGCGACGTGACCACGGAGATGCGGCCCAACTCCTCACCTCGCTTGGTCAGGCGCATCTCCACGGTCTGCCTGTTGCCTGGGACGTGGTCTTCGCTTCGCATCGCCCCCGGCGGGTGGAGCTTCCCACCTATGCCTTCCAGCGTCAGCGTTATTGGCCGAAGGCCGTGGTTCGGGTGTCTGGCGATGTGCAGGGGCTGGGGTTGGGTGCGGCCGGGCACCCGTTGTTGGGTGCGGCGGTGACGTTGGCGGATTCCGAACAGGTGGTGCTGACGGGCCGGTTGGCGCTCTCTACGCACCCGTGGCTGGCCGATCACGCCGTCATGGGGACCGTCGTACTGCCCGGAGCGGCCTTCTTGGAGTTGGCGGTCAGCGCCGGTGAGCAGGTCGGTTACGGTTCGGTGGAGGAGCTGATCCTGGAGAAGCCGCTGCGGCTCACCGAGTCCGGTGGGGTGCAGGTGCAGGTCAGCGTGCAGGCGCCTGAGGAGGGCGGTAGGCGGTCGTTGGTGATCCACTCGCGGCGCGAGGGGGAGGCCGACGGTGTCTGGACCCGGCATGCGACGGGTGTGCTCGCGGAGGCGACCGCCGCTCCGTCGCCGACCGGCCTGGACATCTGGCCGCCGTCGGGTGCGCGGCCCGTCGAGACCGGCGGGTTCTACGAGCGTCTGCTCGGCATGGGGTACGAGTACGGGCCGGCCTTCCGCGGGGTCCGGGCTGCCTGGGAGCGCGACGAGGAGTTGTTCGTCGAGGTCCAACTACCCGAGGAAATGCGTCCGTTGGCGGGGGAGTTCGCACTGCATCCGGCGCTGCTCGACTCGGCGTTGCAGAGCCTGCGCCTGGCGTCCTTCGCGGAGCAGCCCGCTCCCGGACAGGTGCGGATGCCGTTCTCGTGGAGCGGTGTCAGCCTCCATGCGGCGCGTGCCGCGACGATGCGGGTGCGCATCGCGCCCGCCGAGTCCCCCGAGGCCGTGACGCTCACGCTGGCCGATGCCACGGGCGCGCCGCTGGCCACCGTCGATGCGCTGGTGTCCAAGTCGGTGTCCGCCGGCCAGATAGGGGAGGCGGGCGCGGGGGACGGTCTGCTGTCGGTCGCGTGGGTGCCCGTGGCGGCGCGGCGCGGGTCCGGTGCCTTCGGCGGGGTCGGCGCGCCCGACGGGTCCAGGGCGCCCGACTGGGCAGGACTGGGCAAGCTCCAGGGCCCCGGTGGTTGCCACGCGGACCTCGCGGCGCTCGGTGCCGCCCTGGATGCGGGGGCGCCGGTCCCGGACGCCGTGGCCGTCGAACTGGCGGATGTCTGTGCCGCAGACGCGACCCCGCGGGCCCAGGTGCGCGCGGTGTGGGAACTGGTCC
Organism: Streptomyces sp. NPDC090442; assembly: GCF_044769405.1. Lineage (NCBI taxonomy): Bacteria > Bacillati > Actinomycetota > Actinomycetes > Kitasatosporales > Streptomycetaceae > Streptomyces > Streptomyces sp. NPDC090442. The sequence goes on along the minus strand of NZ_JBIVXW010000051.1, from coordinate 5,131 downwards.
GGGCCTGGCTCGCCGACGAACGGGTCGCCGCGTCCCGGCTGGTCGTGGTGACGCGGGGCGCCGTGGGCGCCACCGCGGGGGACCGGGTCGACGGACTGGCCCAAGCCGGTGCCTGGGGTCTGTTGCGGTCCGCACGGTCGGAACACCCCGGGCGGTTCGCGCTCGTGGACCTGGACGAGCCCGACGAGTTGGACGTTCCGGCGGCCTTCAGCGAGTCGCTGCCCGCGGCCCTGGCGGTCGTGGCGGCGGGCGAACCGCAGGTCGCGGTGCGCGACGGGGTGCCGCTCGTACCACGGTTGGCACGGGACGCGACACCTTCGCAGACCACGGCCGCACCGGCGCGGACCACGGGAGTTCCCGCGCAGCCAACGGCCGTTGCCGTCGGCGAGGGGCCCCGCAGCCCGTTCCCTCCGGACGGCACGGTTCTCATCACCGGCGGCACGGGCACCCTCGGCCGGCTGATCGCCAGGCATCTGGTGGTGCAGCACGGCGTGCGGGACCTGCTGCTGACCAGCCGACGCGGCCCTGCGGCCCCGGGCGCTCGGGAACTGGCCGCCGAACTAACCGAGTTGGGCGCGCGCGCCGAGATCCGGGCCTGTGACGCCGCGGACCGGGACGCCCTGGCCGGGGCGTTGGCCGGGATTCCCGATGACCGGCCGCTGCGGGCCGTCCTGCACGCCGCGGGCGTACTGGACGACGGCGTCATCGAGGCGCTCACCCCGGAACGGCTGGAGACCGTCCTCCGCCCCAAGGCCGATGCGGCACTCAACCTGCACGAGCTGACCCAGCACCACGACCTGACGGCGTTCGTGCTGTTCTCGTCCGCGGCCGGGGTGTTCGGCAATGCGGGCCAGGCCAGTTACGCGGCCGGCAACGCCTTCCTGGACGCCCTGGCCCAACACCGCCGGGCCCGTGGCCTGCCCGGCACCTCGCTCGCCTGGGGACTGTGGGCCGAGGCCAGCGGCATGACCGGCCACCTCGCCGCCGCCGACGACCAGCGGATGGCGCGCCGCGGCGCCCTGCCGATCAGCACCGAAGGCGCCCTCGCCTTCCTCGACGCCGCCCTGACCCGCACCACCGGAGCGCTCGTCCTACCGGTCCGCCTGGACCTCAACGCGCTGCGCGTCCACGCCACCGACGGCTCCGTGCCGGAGGTGCTCGGCGCCCTCGCCCGCGGCCTGGTCCGCCCCGCGGCCTCACGCGGCCGCGGCGCGCCAGGCACCGGCAGCCCGACCGGCACCTCGGGCGCGACCGGCACCTCGTTGGCCGAGCGCCTGGCCGGACTGCCGGCCGAGGAAATCGACCGGCTGCTGCTGGACGTGGTCTGCGGACACGTCGCCACCGTCGTCGGCTACGCCACGCCGGACGCCGTACAGCCCAACCGCCCCCTGAAGGACCTCGGCTTCGACTCCCTGATGGCCGTGGAACTGCGGAACCGGCTCAACGCCGCGACCGCCCTGCGCCTCCCCTCCACCCTGGTCTTCGACTACCCGACCCCCACCGCGATCGCCAAGCTGCTCCAATGCGAGCTGGTCACCGACCCGGCTGCCGCCCCAGGCGCCGCCGCGACCCCGGTCGACGGCGAACTCGACCGCCTGGAGGCCGCGTTGGCCGCCATGGGCAACGCCGACGACGGACGCCAACGGATCGTCGCCAGGCTGGAAGCGATGCTGGCCAAGTGGCAGGACATCGCCGCGACGGGCCCGGACGACGACCCGGACGACGTCACCGACCGGCTCGACGCCGCCACCGACGAAGAGATCTTTGCGTTCATTGACACCGAGCTCGGGTCCTGACCCCGATCCAGACCCGGCGCGCGTTGCGCGAGAAAGTGGCACTAGATGGTGAACCAGGACAAGCTGCGGGACTACCTCAAGCGCGTCACGGCGGATCTGCACCAGGCCCGTCAACGCATCCGCAGCCTGGAAGCATCCGAACGCGAGCCGATCGCCATCATCGGCATGGCCTGCCGCTACCCCGGCGGCGTGACCTCGCCCGACGGCCTGTGGCAACTGGTCCGCAACGGCGAGGACGCCATCGGTGACTTCCCCGCCGACCGTGGCTGGGACCTCGACCGGCTCTACTCCCCGGACCCCGACCGGCCAGGCACCACCTACACCCGGCAGGGCGGATTCCTCTACCAGGCAGCCGACTTCGACCCCGAGTTCTTCGACATCTCACCGCGCGAGGCACTCGCCGTCGACCCGCAGCAACGCCTGCTGCTGGAGACCGCCTGGGAAGCCATCGAACGCGCCGGCATCGACCCCACCACACTGCACGGCAGCCGCACCGGCGTCTTCGCCGGCACCATGTACCAGGACTACGCGTCCCGCCTGAGTGCGGTACCCGAGGGCCTGGAGGGCTACGTCGGCAACGGCAGCGCCGCGAGCGTCGCCTCCGGCCGGGTCGCCTACACCCTCGGCTTCGAGGGCCCGGCGGTGACCGTCGACACGGCGTGCTCCGCGTCCCTGGTGGGCCTGCACCTGGCCGCCCAGGCCCTGCGGAACGAGGAGTGCCCGCTCGCCCTCGCCGGCGGCGTCACCCTCATGGCCAGCCCCCGAGCCCTGCTCAGCTTCAGCCGACAGCGCGGCCTCGCGCCCGACGGCCGGGCCAAGTCCTTCGCGGCCGACGCCGACGGTACCGCCTTCGCCGAAGGCGTCGGCATGCTCCTCCTGGAACGCCTCTCCGACGCCCGACGCAACGGCCACCGCGTCCTGGCGGTGATCCGCGGCTCCGCGGTGAACCAGGACGGCGCCTCCAACGGCCTGACCGCCCCCAACGGCCCCTCCCAACAACGCGTCATCGAGCAGGCCCTCCGCAGCGCGGGCCTGACCACCGCCGACGTGGACGCCGTCGAGGCCCACGGCACCGGCACCCCGCTCGGCGATCTCATCGAGGCCCAGGCCCTGTTGGCCACCTACGGTCAGGACCGCCCGGACGGTCGCCCGCTGCTGCTCGGCGCGCTCAAGTCCAACATCGGCCACACCCAGGCGGCCGCGGGCGTGGCCGGCGTGATCAAGATGGTCGAGGCCATCCGGCACGGCGTACTGCCGCCCACCCTGCACGCCGACCACCCCACCCCGGAAATCGACTGGAACGCCGGCCAACTGCGCCTCCTCACCGAGGCGACCCCCTGGCCCGAAACGGACCGGGCACGCCGCGCCGCCGTCTCCTCCTTCGGCATCAGCGGCACCAACGCCCACGTCATCCTGGAACAGGCCCCAAACGACGCGGAGTCGGCCACCGCACCCGACGGACCGTCGGAGCCCGGCGGCCCCGCGGGCGCGGTGGTCCCGTGGACGCTGTCCGCCAGGTCCGAGCCCGCCCTGCGCGCACAGGCCCGCCGCCTGGGCGCCCACCTGCTGGACCGTCCCGACCTGTCCCCGCTCGACGTGGGCTTCTCCCTGACGATCACCCGCTCCGCGTTCACCCACCGCGCGGCGATCGTGGCCGCCGACCGCGACGCACTGCTGACCGGCCTGGCGGCACTGGCCGAGGACCAGCCGGACCCCGGCATCCTCCGCGGCCAGCCCCGCCCCGCCGCCGGCCGAGTGGCCTTCCTCTTCTCGGGCCAGGGTGCGCAAAGGCTGGGCATGGGTCGGGAGTTGTATGACCGTTTCCCGGTGTTCGCGGACGCCTTCGACGCGTGCGTCGAGGGGTTGGAGCGGGCGCTGGGTTCGTCCCTGCGCGGGGTGGTCTGGGGTGAGGACGAGGCCGAGCTGAACCGGACTGTCCACGCGCAGACGGGCTTGTTTGCGGTTGAGGTGGCGCTGTTTCGTCTGCTGGAGTCCTTCGGCGTCGTTCCCGACGTGTTGGTCGGCCATTCGATTGGTGAGTTGGCGGCGGCGCATGTGGCGGGGGTGCTCTCGCTGGCGGATGCCTGCACGTTGGTGGCGGCGCGTGGTCGGTTGATGCAGGCGTTGCCCGAGGGCGGTGCGATGCTCGCCGTCCAGGCTCGCGAGGGCGAGATCGCCGGCCTGTTGGGTGGGGCGGTGTCGTTGGCGGCGGTCAATGGGCCGGATTCCGTGGTGGTCTCCGGTGATGAGGATGCCGTCGAGGCCGTGCGGGAGTGGGCGGAGGCGAACGGTCGGAAGTCGAGCCGGTTGCGCGTCTCGCATGCGTTCCACTCCCACCGCATGGACGGCATGCTGGAGGAATTCGCCGCTGTGGCAGGTCAGTTGACCTACGAGGCGCCGCGGATCCCGGTGATTTCGACGCTGACCGGAGAGGCCGCTTCCGCCGACGAGCTGTGTTCGCCCGCGTACTGGGTGCGGCAGGTGCGGGAAACGGTGCGCTTTGCGGATGCGGTGCGGAGCGCGGCCGGTGCCGGGGTGACCCGCTTCGTGGAGGTCGGCCCGGACGGCGTCCTCACCGCCCTGGCGGGAGCCGTCCTCGCCGAGAGCGCGGCCGACGCCCTCCGCGTGGCGACGCAGCGCGCGGACCGCTCCGCCGAACACGCCCTGGTCTCCGCACTGGCTCAACTCCACATGCACGGCAAGCAGTTCGACATAGCGCGACTGCTCGCCGGCGGTCGGACGGTGGAGCTGCCGACGTATGCCTTCCAGCGGCAGCGGTACTGGATGGAGGCCGGACCGGCCGATGTGCTCGGGCTGTCGGCCGCGGCCGTGGGGCTGCCCGAGCGTGGCGAGCGGTCGGCGGTGGATGACTGGCGCTACCGGATCTCGTGGGCGGCCCTGAGCGAGTCGGAGGAGGCCCGACTCTCGGGCCGATGGCTGCTGTTGACCGGCGAGGGCGATGACGAATGGCCCGATGTCGTCCAGCAGTTGGGGGCGCGTGGGGCGGAGGTGAGTCGTCTGAGTGTGCCGTCCGTGGTGGATCGCGCCGGGCTCGCTGAGCTCGTCCGTTCCGGTGCGGGAACGGCAGCGGTGTCCGGTGTGCTGGTGGCGCTGGATGCGGCGCGGATGGCGACCGCGGTACAGGCGCTGTCCGACGTCGAGATCTCCGCGGCTGTCTGGGGGCTGACACGGAGTGCGGTCTCCGCCGGCCCTTCCGACGAGGCCGTCGATCCGAACGCCGCGATGGTGTGGGGGTTGGGTCGTGTGGTGGCGTTGGAGTTGCCGGATCGGTGGGGTGGGTTGGTTGATGTGCCGGCTGTGGTGGATGAGCGGGC
>NZ_JBIVXW010000050.1:0-69805 GCF_044769405.1 Streptomyces sp. NPDC090442 | reverse complement strand
GTGGGGGTGCCAGACTGCTTCGCTTTACGTCTGGCACCCCCACCCCTCCGGCCCGTCACCTCCCGTGGGGGGTGGGTAAAAACGGTGGCTGCTACGTCCACCCGGTGGGTCAACTCGGGCCACTGGGTTGGGTGGTGACCGTAAGAGGACAGGTGACCTCAGCAACCGGGCAATGACCGTCAGAGGACCACCCGGGCCAGCCCCCACCCAGAGAGAACCACCCCTCAACGGGAGGGGGCGGGTCTTCGGGGGTGGTAGGCCAGATGTAAAGCGAAGCAGTCTGGCCTACCACCCCCGAAGGCCCGTCACCGCACCCCGACAGCCCCGCGCAGCGGAGCAAAGCCCGCGCCGCAGGCGCAAAGACAGCAACCCCCACGGCGGGAAAGCCGACAACGTGGGAAGCCAGCCAAACGCAGTGAACTGGCGTGATCGCCCATGTCGGCCACCCAACAACATCGGTAACTTCGCGAGTTCGCAGACAAACGCGCATGCGTGCGCATGCGCGGTAAACGATCGGGTGAGGGAACCGGAGGCACAAACATGCCGCACTTCGGCGACTACCAGCAGGAGATCTACGCGGCCGGCCTGGCGGGCGAGCTGCCCGCGTTGCCGATGACGTTCGAGGAGTTGGCGGCGCGCACGGAGGCCGCGTTGCCGCCGGCCGTCTGGTCGTACGTGGACGGCGGGGCCGGGGACGGGCGGACGCAGCGGGCCAACGTCGCGGCCTTCGCGCGGTGGGGACTGATGCCGCGGATGCTGGTCGGTGCCGCCCAACGGGACCTGAGCGTCGAGCTGTTCGGCCGGACGCTGCCGTCGCCGCTGCTGATGGCGCCGGTCGGGGTGCTGAGCTTCTGCGCGCAGGACGGGCACGGGGAGCTGGCCGCCGCGCGGGCCGCGGCCCGTACCGGTGTGCCGATGATCGCCTCGACCTTCGCCGCCGACCCGATGGAGGCGGTCGCGGCCGAGTGCGGGGACAACCCCGGCTACTTCCAGCTCTACACCCCGACCGACCGGGAGTTCGCGGAGAGCCTGGTGCGCCGCGCGGAGGCGGCCGGCTTCCAGGGCATCGTGGTGACCCTGGACACCTGGACCCTCGGCTGGCGCCCGCGCGATCTGGCCTTCGCCAACTTACCCCAGGCGCACGGCCACTGCCTGGCCAACTACACCTCCGACCCGGTCTTCCGGTCCCGGCTGCGCAAGCCGCCGGAGGAGGACCCGGCCGCCGCCGTCGAGCTCTACGCCAGCGTCTTCCGTAACCCGCTGACCTGGGACGACCTGCCCTGGCTGCGGTCGCTGACCGAACTGCCGCTGATCCTCAAGGGCCTGAGCCACCCGGAGGACGTCCGCCGGGCCCGGGACGGCGGCGCGGACGGCATCTACTGCTCCAACCACGGTGGCCGGCAGGCCGACGGCGGCCTCCCCGCGCTCGATACGCTGCCGGGCGTGGTGGCCGCCGCCGACGGTCTGCCGGTGCTCTTCGACTCCGGGGTGCGCTCCGGCACCGACGTGGTCAAGGCGCTCGCCCTCGGCGCCGCCGCGGTCGCGGTCGGTCGGCCGTACGCCTACGGGTTGGCGCTCGCCGGCACCGACGGCGTGGTGCACGTCCTGCGGTCGCTGCTCGCCGAGGCCGATCTGCTGATGGCGGTGGACGGCTATCCGACCCTCGCCGACCTCGGCCCGAACTCCCTGGTACGCCTCTGAGCGGTGCCCGGGGCGCCCCATGGCGCGCGTCGCCGCCGGTCGGGCGGTGGGTGGCGGGCCGACTCCGGCCGGGGGCGAGGCGCGGGCGTAAAGGCCGCCGGGAGCGGGAAGTGGTTAACGGCGAACCGAGCGGGTCGAGTTCGTGCCACTGCGAGGGGGGTCCCTTGGCGGCCGCTGTGCCATCGTCTCCGGAGTCACTGACTCTGGAACCGCGCCTGGAGCGGCGCCTCGCGTCGCTGCTCGGCGCGGGCGGCTTCCTCCCCTCGCTCGTCGACGCGTTGGGCTCGCCGTTGAGCGTGGTGCTGCCGGAGCAGATCGCGGAGAACGCCGAGCGGTTCCGCGCCGCGTACGGCGCCCACCGGCTGGGCGGCCGGGTCTACTTCGCGCACAAGGCGAACCGCTCCAGCGCGCTGCTGCGGCGGCTCGCGGCGACCGACGCGGCGGTGGACGTGGCGTCGTTGGGCGAGTTGCAGCACGCCCTCGGCGCGGGGTTCACCCCGGACCGCATCATGGCGACCGGGCCGAAGAACCGCGAGTTCCTGTGGCTGGCCGCCCGCACCGGCGTCACCGTCAACGCCGACTCCGGCGGCGAGTTGGACGAGCTGGCCGCGCTGGTGCGCGCCCACCACCTGGCCCGAATACCGGTGGTGCTGCGGCTGTCCGCCTTCGACGGGCCCGGCGTGCGGGTGCTGTCCCGGCCCAGCCGCTTCGGCACCCCGGCGGGGGAGTTGGACGCCGTGCTCGACACCGTCGAGCGGCACGCGGACGCGCTGGAGCCGATCGGCGTCGGCTACCACCTCGACACCACCAGCCCGGAGGAGAAGGCGCGCGCCCTGGAGGGGTGCGTCCGGGCCATGGACGCCTGCCGGGCCCGGGGGCTGCGGCCGCGGGCGGTGGACATCGGCGGCGGCTTCGGCGTCAACTACCTTGCACACGCGGCCGAATGGGAGCGCTACACCTCCGAACTGACCGCCGCCGTGCTCGGCCGGCGGCCCCCGCTCACCTGGCGCGGCCACGGCTACGGGCTGCGCAACGACGGCGGCACCCTGCGCGGCGCGCTCGGCCTCTACCCGGCGCACCGCCCGGTCGCCGGCGCCCGCTACCTCGACGAGCTGCTGGCCATGCCGGCCCCCTCGTTCGGCGGCCGCTCGCTGGCCACCCTGCTGCTGGAGAACCTCTACGACCTCTACACCGAGCCGGGCCGGGCGCTGGTGGACCAGTGCGGGCTGGTGCTCGCCCGGGTACTGGAGGTGCGTCGCACGGACAGCGGGGAGCCGCTGGTGCGGCTGGCGATGAAGGCCGACGACGCCGCGCTGGAGGAGCACGGGGTGCTGCTGGACCCGGTGCTGCTGGGGCGGGACGGCGTCCGCGTCACGCGGGGCGACGACGGCCCCGCGGCGGGGGTCTATCTGGCGGGCAGCCTGTGCCTGGAAGCCGACCTGATCACCCGCCGGATGGTGTTCCTGCCCCGACTGCCCCGCCCCGGCGAGCTGTTGGCGTTCGCCAACACCGCCGGCTACTGCATGGACTTCCAGACCAGTCGCGCGCAGCACCAGCCCGTCGCGCGCAAGGTCGCCGCATGGGAGGAGGACGGGTCCTGGCGCTGGTGCCTCGACGAGCAGTTCTGGCCGATCACACGTCCAGGGGGAGAGCGATGAGGTACGAGAGCATCACCGAGGCCATCGGGAACACCCCGCTGGTGCGGATCGATCCGGCCGTGCACGGTCTGCGCCACATCGACCTGTACGCCAAGCTGGAACTGCTCAACCCCTTCGGATCGGTGAAGGACCGCGCGGCCTGGAACATGGCGCGGCCGGGCCTGGCCGAGGCGGTGGAGCACGGCAGTCAGGTCGTGGAGCTGTCCAGCGGCAACACCGCCAAGGCGCTGGCGGTGATCGCGGGGATGCACGGGCTCCCCTTCAAGAGCGTGACCAACCGCATGCGGATACCGGAGGTCAAGGACCTGCTCCTGCTGCTGGGCGCGGAGATCGAGGAGCTGCCCGGGCAGAGTGAGTGCCTTGACCCCACCAACACCGAGGACCCGCTCACCCTCTTCCACCGGGAGCTGTCCGCACCCGGCACCAGCTACCTCCACACCGACCAGTACTTCAACTCCCGCAACACCGAGGCGCACGCCACCGGCACCGGCCCGGAGATCGTCAAGGACCTGGACGGCCGGGCCCCCGACTACTTCGTCGCCTGCGTGGGCACCGCCGGCTCGTCCACCGGGGTGGCCCGGGTGCTGCGCGAGCACGACCCCCGGGTGCGGGTGGTGGGGCTGGTCGCCGCCAAGTCCGACTTCATCCCCGGCATCCGGACCCTCGACGAGGTCCACGAGGTGGGCCTGTTCGACCCGGCGACGTACGACACCGTGGAGTCGGTCGGCTCCGACGAGGCCATCGAGGGGATGCTGGCGCTGGCCCGGCGCTGCGGCATCCTGGCCGGCCCCACCGGCGGCGCCGCGTATTACGGGACGGTGCGTCACCTCCGGGAGATCGACGACCAGTTGACGGCGGAACGGGCCGCCGGTGCGGAAGTGGCGCGCAGATCAGCCGTGTTCATCGTCTGTGACCGGATCGAGAGCTATCTCAGCTACACCAAGCGGCGCCGGCCCGACCTCTTCCGGCAGCCGGTGCGCCGCAACGACCCGGCCGACCTGACGGACGCCGAGATCGCCGCGGCTCCCGTGATCGACACCCAGGACGCGCGGAAGTGGCTGGAGCGGGACCGGCCGCTCGTCGTCGACCTGCGCAGCCCGTTCGCCTATGCCGCGCTGCACATCGAGGGGGCGATCAACATCGTGGACCAGCTCTTCGACGAACTGGTGCGGGGCGGGCTGCCGTTCAGCACCCGGCAGCCCGTGCTGCTGGTCTGCCCGGTCGGCGAGCAGTCCGCCCGTTACGCGGCGCTGCTGACCCGCATGGGGCATCCCGATGTCCGCAGCCTCACCGGGGGCGTCATCGCCTGGCGGGACGCCGGCGCGCCGCTGGTCAGGGACTGACGCGATGGCCCCGAGCACGGCGCACGGACCGGACGCCGCCCTGGTGGAGCTGGGCCCGTGGCAGCGCGGGCTGCGCGCCCAGTTCCCCATCGTCACCGGCAACCCGGAGCTGACGTACCTGGACAGCGCCGCCACCACGCAGAAGCCGCAGGCCGTACTGGACGCCGTCCAGGCCCAGTTGACCACGGCCAACGCCAACGCCGGCCGCGGCTCCTACCCGTGGGCCAACGCCTCCACCGCCCTGGTGGCCGGCGTCCGCGACCGGATCAAGACCTTCCTCGGCGACCCGGATCCGGTGCGCTCGGCGGTCCACTTCACCAGCGGGACCACCGAGGGGCTGCGGATGGTCGCCCGGGACTGGCTGCCCGAACTCCTCGCCGACGGGGACGAGATCGTCGTCCCGTTCGCCGACCACGAGGCCAACCTCGTGCCGTGGCTGGAGGCGCGGCACCTGCTCGACCGGCAGGGCGTGCGGATCCGGGTGCGGGAGCTGCCGTACCAGACCTCGTCCGGGGACTACGACCCGGCGGCGCTGGCCCAACTGGTCGGCCCCCGGACCCGTTTCGTGGCCGCCACCCACGTCCACCACGTCTACGGCGGCAACATGAACGTCCACCTGCTGCGCCGGGTGGTCGGGCCGGACGTGCCGATCTGCCTGGACGCCGCGCAGAGCGTCGGTCATCTGCCGGTCTCGGTCGCCGAACTCGACGTGGACTTCGTGGTGTTCTCCGGCCACAAGGCGCTGGCGCTGCCCGGTTCGGGCGCGGTCTGGGCCCGGCAGGCCCGCGGCCCGAAGCTGCGCCCCGGCGGCTGGTCCGGCAGCCCCAACACCACCGGGATCGCCGGCCTGGCGGCCGCGTTGGACTGGCTGGACGCCGCGGGCACCGAGCGGATCGGGCGCTGGACGGTCGCGCTGGCCGCCCGGCTGACCGAGGGGCTGCGCCACCTCGACGCCTACGAGGTCGTGGGGTGCCAACGCAGCCTGGCCGTCGCCTCGCCGGTCCAACAGCGCTGCGGGATCGTCACGTTCCGGCACCGCGACATCGGCGCGAGCGATCTCGGCTTCATCCTCTTCGACCACGGCTTCATGGTGCGGACGGACGGGCACTGCCAGGCGGGCGTGGGGGAGCGCGACAGTTCGGTGCGGGTGAGCCTGCACGTCTACAACACCCCCGAGGAGATCGACCGGTTGCTGGCCGTGCTCGCCTCCCTGACATGACCGCCGAACCGCGCCCGTTCCGCACCGTTGTGCGGCCGTTCCCTGCCGGCCGGTGCCCCTCCGGAGTGAAAGGGGGACCCTACGGGTAATGGAAACCGTTTCCACCTGTAGCCTCATGGTGATCGTGTGGCGCAGCGGGAAACGGTAGGGGTGGTGCGACCAGATGGGGCTGAGCATGGCCGTCGCGGAGTGGTGGGTGGAGCGTTGGGAGCGCCAGCAGCGGCGCTACGCCATCGACCGCGAGGAGCGGTTCACGGTGATCGCCGATGTCGTCGAGCATGTGACGGTGGGTCAGCGACGGCCGCTGGTCGTCGATCTCGGCTGCGGCCCGGGCTCGTTGGCCGCCCGGCTCGTGGAGCGGCTGCCGGGCGCCGAGGTCATCGGGGTCGACATGGACCCGCTGCTGCTGGAGTTGGCCCGCACCCACCACTCCTCCGCCGCCCGCTACGTCGACGCGATGATCGGCGCGGACGGCTGGATCGAGGCGCTGTCCCTGGGGCGCCCGCTGGACGCCGCGGTCTCCACCACCGCGCTGCACTACCTCCCGGTGCCCGCGCTGCGCCGCACCTACGCCCAACTCGCCGCCCTGCTGAGGCCCGGTGGCGCGCTCGTCAACGGCGACCACCTGCCGCAGTCCGGGGCGGTCGCCGGCGCGCTCGCCGCCCACGTCGGCCGGTGCCGGGCCCGGCGGTTGCGGGACGGCGACCACGAGGACTGGGAGTCGTGGTGGGCGGCGGTGGCGGCCGAGCCGGAGTTGGCCGAGCCGCTGGCCGAGCGCCGCCGCCGGCTGAGCGTGCCGGTCGCCGGCGACGGGGACGGCGCCGCGGACAACGGACTGTCGGTGAGCGACCACACGGCGCTGCTGCGCGAGGCCGGCTTCGCCCATGTCGTCCCCGTCTGGCAGTTCGGCGACAGTTGCGTGCTGGTGGGGATCCGTTGACGCCGGACTCCGGGGGGAATGCGCGGAGATGCCCTAGGGGTGGCGCGCGTCCGCGGGGGTGTCCTTGCGGCTCACCGCCAGGTAGCCGACGAGCAGGGCGATGGGCACGGTCAGGGCCAGCGTGACCGGCCCGGTGCCCCAGCCGAGGCCGCCGCGGTTGACCGGGACGCCCATCCAGTCGGCGAAGGAGGCCCCCAGCGGGCGGGTCAGGATGTAGGCGCCCCAGAAGGCGGCGACCGCGTTGAGGCCGAGGAACCGCCCGCCGAGCGCGGGCAGCAGGATGAGTGCGCCGAAGACGACGCCCGAGGTCAGATAGCCGAGGTCGAGGGTGCCGGCGGTGAGGTCGCCGACGGCGGTGCCCAGGGCGAAGGTGGCCAGCACGGTGGCCCAGTAGAACGTCTCCCGGCGGCGGGTGCGGACGCTGTGCAGGGAGAGCGTGCCCTCGCTGGCGTACCAGGCGGTCAGGACGGCGGCCAGGGCCAGCGCGAAGCCGATCGTGGAGACCAGGTACGGGACCCCGAGGATGACGTGGACGACGTCGGCGGCCATCGTGCCGAAGACGCTCACCATGACGATCGCGGACCAGTAGAGCGCGGCTCGGTAGCGGGTCGCGCGGAACTGCGCCACCAACAGGACGGCGAACAGGGTGAACCCCAGGGCGCCGGCCGGTATCGGTCCGAGCGTCCGGCCCAGGTAGTCCGAGGCGGTCTCGCCCATGCCGGTGGTGAGGATCTTCACCACCCAGAACAGCGCGGTGACTTCGGGGACCTTGGTCCGCAGCGGGGTGGGGCCGCGGTACCGTCCGGTGCCCTCCGGCGCCGCCACCGCCGTGCCGTTCGGCTGTCCGATCGTCATGTTCCGCCCTTCCGGCGCGCGGGGCGCGCCTTCCCTGACCAGCGAGTGTCTACAGGACTGTAGACGATGATGCGGAGGGGGAGGTTCACTGCCCGGTGCGGCGGATCCCGCTGAGAACCTCGCGGGATCTTGTGCGGGGCCTGGTCGTGGGCGGGGGTGGGGCGTGCGGAACCGGTCGGTCCGTCGGCCGGCCGCGCCGCCCTACGGGACGGTGAAGGCAGCGGAAACTCTTGGTTTACGGCCCGCCGGAAGGATGTTCGGGGGTGTCGCGGCTGCCTAGCATGTGAGGCGGAGCGGCCGCCGGCCCTCCCATCCGCAGCCACCGCTCCCGAACGCCCGAGGAGGCCCCGTGCCACGAGCCGACCTGCGGCGGCTGCGGTCGCCGCGCGTCTGGGCCCCCGGCGGCGCGCTGTTGATCGCCGGCGCGGTGACCGCGGTCGCGCTGACCACCGGCGCCGGCCCGGTGACCGCCGACGGCCTCCCGCACACCACCGTCGAGGTCGATCCGGGCGCCTGCGGCCGCGGTTGGCAGCACCCCCGCCCCGGCCTCCAGGTCTTCGACCTCCACAACGGCTCCAGCCAGCCGGCCGAGAGCTACCTCCGCGGCGCCGGCGGCGGACCCGTCTACGGCGAGGTGGAGGGCATCGGCCCCGGCACCACCCGCCACCTCCAGGTCCGACTCGGCCCGGGCGCCTACGCGTTCACCTGCCTGCCCGACGACGCCAGCGCGGTCACCGGCCCCACCGTCCGCATCGCCGGCCCCGGCCGCGGCGGTCCGGCCGCGGTGCCGATCACCCAACACGACCTGATCGGCCCGGCGCTCGACTACCAGAAGTGGGTCGCCGGCGGCCTCGACACCCTCGCCCGGCAGACCGCCGCCCTCAGCGCCGCCGTCGCCACCGGCGACCCGGCCGCGGCCCGCTCCGCCTGGCTGCCCGCCCATCTGACGTACGAGCGACTGGGCGCCGCCTACGGGGAGTTCGGCGACGCGGACAAGAAGATCAACGGGACCACCGCCGGGCTGGCCGGCGGCGTCCACGACCCTGCCTTCGCCGGCTTCCACCGCCTCGAACACGGCCTGTGGCACGGCGAGTCCGTCACCGGGCTGCGGGCGCCGGCCGCCGCGCTCGCCGACGCGGTGCGCGCGCTGCGCGACGACTGGGCCCAGGCCCGGATGGACCCGGCGGCGCTCGGCCTGCGCGCCCACGAAATCCTGGAGAACACCGCGCAGTTCGAGCTGACCGGCCGCACCGACTACGGCAGCGGCAGCAACCTCGCCACCGCCCGCGCCAACCTCGACGGCACCCGCGCCGTGCTCGCCCGGCTGCGCCCCCTGCTCGTCCCGCGCTACCCCGAACTGCCCGCCCTGGAGGCCGCGTTGGACCGTACCGGGCGACTCCTCGACGGCTTCCGGCGAGGCGGCCGCTGGACCCCGCTCGACGGCCTGAGCCGCCCCGAGCGGCAGCGGACCAACGCGGCCGTGGGCGACCTGGTGGAACGGCTGGCCCCGGTGGCCACCCTGTGCGATCCGCGGAGGACGGTGTGAGCAAGGCCGGACACGGCGCCAACGGAGCCCACGGCACGGGCGACGACGGTACGCGGGACGCGCGGCGGCCCCGCGTCGGCCGGCGCGGTTTCCTGCGCGGGGCCGCCCTGGCCGGCGCCGGGGGACTCGTGGCCGGCGGGGCGGGAATCGCCGCCGCCGGCGGCGCCGCGTCGGCCCGCGCCCCGTACACCGAAGGTCCCGTCCCGCAGCCGCCGCTGCCGGGCGCCGGTCAACTCCCGGGCGCCGCGCCCCCCGTCCCCTTCCACGGCCCGCACCAGGCGGCCGTCCTCACCCCGCCCCGCCGGGTCACCGCGTTCATCGCCCTCGACGTCACCGCCGAGGGCCGCCGGGACCTCGCCGACCTGCTGCGCACCCTCACCGAACGGGCCCGCTTCCTGACCGGCGGCGGCACCCCCGAGCCGCTCGGCGTCACCGGACCGCCCGCCGACTCCGGCATACTCGGCCCCCAACTCCCGCCCGGCGCACTTGCGGTGACCGTCGGCGTCGGCTCCTCGCTCTTCGACGACCGGTTCGGGCTGCGCCCCCGCGCCCCCCGTCGGCTGACCGCCATGCCCACCTTCCCCGACGACGACCTCCAAGCGGACTGGTGCCACGGCGACCTCAGCCTCCAACTCTGCGCCGACGACACCGACACCGTGCTGCACGCGCTGCGCGACCTCACCCGGCACACCCGCGGCGCCCTCCAGGTCCGCTGGCGGCTGGACGGCTTCGCCAGCCCGCCCCGGCCCACCGGCACCCCCCGCAACCTCTTCGGTTTCAAGGACGGCACCGCCAACCCCGACCCCGGATCGACCCGCGAGATGCGGGACCTGGTCTGGGTCAACAGGGGCGGTGGCGAGCCGGACTGGGCGGTCGGCGGCAGCTACCAGGTCGTCCGACTGATCCGGATGCTGGTGGAGTTCTGGGACCGGGTCTCGCTGACCGAACAGGAGCGGATGTTCGGCCGCGCCCGGGAGACCGGCGCCCCGCTCGACGGCAACGACGAGCACGACGCCCCCGATTACCCGGGCGACCCCAAGGGCGACGTCATCCCCCTGGACAGCCACATCCGCAAGGCCAACCCCCGCACCACCGACACCGCCGACCAGCGCCTGCTGCGCCGCGCCTACAACTACGACCGCGGCACCGACGCCAACGGCAACCTCGACATGGGCCTGCTCTTCTGCTGCTACCAACAGGACCTGGCCCGCCAGTTCGAGACCGTCCAGCGCCGGCTGGCGGGGGAGCCGTTGGTCGACTACGTCACGCCGTTCGGCGGCGGCTACTTCTTCGCGCTGCCGGGCGTACGGGACCGCGACGACTGGTACGGCCGGGCCCTCCTCGCCCCGTAGTCCGGCCCCGCCACCTGGTGAACCACCCACCGCTCGCGTACAACGGGGGCACCGACGGAGCCCAGGCCAACGGTCAACACACGGTCAAGGTTTGCCCCGGGATACCTGACCCGGTGTTCATCCCCGCGCCATCATGGCTCTGCCCCGCCGCCGCCCGCCCGGCACACCATCCGGCCGTACGCAGCGACCACGAACAGCCCGGAGGATGAGGACCAAGATGGCCAAGAGGGGAAAGACGAGAGTGATACGGACCCTGGGGGCCGTCACCGGAGCCATGGCGCTCGCCGCGCTCGGCGGGGGAACACCCGCCCTGGCCGCCGGCGGCCCGCACCCCGGTCCCACCGGAACCGCCACCCCCATCAAGCACGTGGTGGTCCTCTTCGACGAGAACATCTCGTTCGACCACTACTTCGCCACCTACCCCCAGGCCACCAACGCCGACGGGACGAAGTTCACCCCCTCCCCGAAGACCCCGCGGGACATCGACAACCTGCGCACCGCCGGGCTGCTCAAGCACAACCCCAACCAGTACCTCCCCAAGCGGCTCACCCCGCAGCAGGCCATGACCTGCGACCAGAACCACGAGTACGGCCCCGAGCAGTACGCCTACAACGCCGGCAAGGCCGACAAGTTCGTCCAGAACACCGACTCCGGCAAGTGCTCCGGCGGCCTCTTCGGCGAGCCCGGACTGGTGATGGACTACTACGACGGCAACACCGTCACCGGCCTGTGGAACTACGCCCAGCACTACGCCCTCAACGACCACTCCTTCGGCTCGGTCTACGGCCCCTCCTCGCCCGGCGCGATCAACCTGGCCTCCGGCAACACCCACGGCGTGATCTCCACCGACCCGGCCTCGGGCACCGAGAACCCCAAGCAGACGCCCAAGCCGGACGGTTCCGTCGTCCACTCGCCCGACGCCAAGGGCGTCGGCACCATGATCAGCGACCCGGACCCGGCCTACGACGACTGCTCCAGCAAGGACCACACCGGCAAGAGCGCGCTCGCCGCCATGCAGGGCCGCAACATCGGCGACCTGCTCAACTCCCGCAACGTGAGCTGGGGTTGGTTCCAGGGCGGCTTCCGCCCTAGCACCCCCTGGGACGGCAAGCAGGGGCACTACGCCAAGTGCGGCGGCACCACCCACGCCAACGTCGGGGGAGCGGCGGTCGTCGACTACAGCCCGCACCACGCCCCGTTCCAGTACTACAGGTCCACGGCCAACCCGCACCACCTGCCGCCCAAGAGCGTCGACGAGATCGGCCACGCCGGACGGGCCAACCACAACTACGACCTGACCGACTTCGACGCCGCGCTGCGCGCCGGCAAGCTGCCGGCCGTCAGTTTCCTCAAGGCCCCCGCCTACCAGGACGGCCACGCCGGCAACTCCGACCCGATCGACGAACAGCACTTCCTCGTCGACCAGATCAACCGCATCCAGCAGGCGCCGCAGTGGAAGGACACCGCCGTCGTCGTCGCCTACGACGACTCCGACGGCTGGTACGACCACGTCTTCGCCAAGCCCGCCAACGGCTCCAAGGACACCGCGGCCGGGTCCAACGGCAAGTCCACCGACGGCCCGGCCTGCCAGTCGGGCCCGGCGCCCACCGGCGGATACCAGGACCGCTGCGGCCCGGGCACCCGCCAGCCGCTGCTCGTTATCTCCCCGTACAGCAGGACCAACCACATCGACCACACCGCCACCGAGCAGACCTCGATCATCAAGTTCGTCGAGGACAACTGGCGCCTCGGCCGGATCGGTGACGCCTCCTTCGACGCCCGCGCCGGCGCGCTGAGCGGGATGTTCGACTTCCGGCACCCCAACGGCAAGCAGGTGCTGCTCAACTCCGACGGCTCGGTCAAGTCCGTCGGCCCGATCCGCCCGGTCAAGCCGGTCCACACCAGCATCACGCCCGGCCCGGCGATGCAGAACACCGCGGCCGTGGACGGCGGTTCCGGCTTCCCGGTGCTGCCCGTCGGGATCGCCGCGGCCGCGGTCGCGGCCGGCGCCACCGGCACCTTCTTCGCCCTCCGGCGCCGCAAGGAGCACGGCGCGGCCTGAGTCCCGGCCCGAATCGCCCGCCCACCAGGGCCCGTTGACGCGCCCGGTCGGACCGCCTCCTGCGGCGGCCCGGCCGGGCGCGGTGGTACGTCCGGCCGGGTACGCCGTTGTGCCCAGCCGCCTGGATCGATCGGCGCAGCGGAGGACGGGGCGGCTCCTCCCGCGGAACGGTTTCGCCGCGCGGCCGGGGTAACCCCGAGTGCGCCCCCGGGGGCCGGGGGCACATGTGGGCCGTGACTACCACGACCTCCCGCGACAGCAACAGCACATCCACCGCCGGCCCCGCGCGGCAGGCGTGCGGTCGGGCGCTCCTCGGCGGCGCGCTGATGGCCAGCGCCCTGGGCGCCGGCAACGCCGCCGGCCCGGAACTCGCCCGCTCCCTGGGCGCGGGCGGGTACGCCGGGGAGTTGCTCCGCGCCGCCCTGGTGAGCGCCCTGGCGGTCCCCGCCGTACTCGCCGTACACGCCCGTCAGCGGGCCGCAACCCCCCTGCCCGAGCTGGGACTTGGCCCTGGACGCGGCGCGCTCCGGGCCTTCCTGCACGGGTTGATCGTCACCACCTGCTGCGCCGCGGTGGTCCTCGGGGCGGGCACCGCGGCCGGGTGGGTCCGGTGGGCAACGCCGGACCCACCGGCGCTGCTCGCCTTCCTCGTCCGCAACGCCCCCGTCGCGCTGCTGCTGGAGGCGCTGCCGGAGGAGACCGCCCTGCGCGGCTACACCTGGGCGGCGCTGCGCGCCCGGTTCGGCGGCGCGCTCCCGGCGCTGGGCACGACCCTGGTCTTCCTGGCCGTCCCGGCGGCCGTCACCGTCGTCCAGGCCGGGGTCGCCCCGCTGTTCGGCGACCCGCCCCCACTCCTGGGCCTCGCCCCCGGTGGCCGGGACCCGCTCGGCTACCTCGTCCAACTCGGCGCCTTCGGCCTCACCCTGGTCGCCGCCCGGACCGTCCCCGGCCCCGCGCCGCTCTGGACGGCGATCGGCACTCACCTCGCCTTCCTGAGCGTCAACCGCGTGGTCTTCGAGGGCGTGGCCCGCGGTGCCGGCTGGTCGGCGACGATCGCCCCGGCGCATGCCGCGGTGCTCGAACTGGGCTGGCTGGCGGCCACCTCCGCGGCCTTCGGCCTGGCTCGTGGGCGATGGGGCACGGCCCTGCGGTGAGCCTGCCAGGGCCCTGGGCCCGGGGAACGCCGCCGGCCCGTCCCCGCGTTGCCCACCCCTCGGTCGCCCCGGGTAGGGTCGCGCGGTCGAGTGCACAACGGGACGGAGGGACAGCGTCATGATCTGGGTGGGTTTGGTCGGTCTGGTCGTGGCGGCGTGCTGCGCGTACCTGGCCCGGACGGCGAACACCCGGGCCCGCGCCATGGAGAGCACCGAGACCCTCCCGGTCCGCGAGCTCAGGGCACTGCACGAGGCCGCCGCGGAGGCGGCCGGCCCGGGGCACTTCCGTCACCGCTGCGAGGTGGTCGGCCAGGCGCTCCCGCACGAGAGCGGCGTGCTCCGCTCCGAGTTGGAGAACCAGGAGTGCGTCTGGCACCGGCACAGGATCACCCGCAGGTACGAGGAGTCCTATCGGAACGGCACCGGCAGCAGCCGCAGGCGCCGCACCGGCACCGAGGTGGTCGCGCAGAACTCCAGCACCACCGCGTTCTTCGTCGAGGACGGCACCGGCCGGATGGTGGTCCGGCCCGGCAACGAGGAGTTCATCGGCGCGGAGAAGGTCCTGGACCGGTTCGAACCGCACACCGGCAACGGCAACCGCCTCACCCTCGGCCCGGTCAGCCTCGACCTCGGCGGCGGCGACGGCACCATCGGCTACCGCCGGGAGGAGTGGATCGTCCGCCCCGGCAGCCGCACCTACGTGCTCGGCGAGGCCAGCGACGCCGGCGGCCGCCTGGCACTGGGCGCCCCCGTCGAGGGCGGCGTCTTCGTCCTCTCCGCCAAGTCCGAGGAGGAACTGCTGCGCGCCGAGAACCACCGGGTGCTCGGCTACGGCGTCGGCAGCGGCCTCGCAGCCCTGGTCGGCTTCGCCCTCGTGGTCCTCGACATCCTCCACCGCCGCTGAGCCCCCCGGCGGTCGCCGCGGTCACAACTCCTGGGCCGGCCAGTCCAGCAGCCGGGCGCCGATCACGGCGGTGTGCAGGGTGTAGCGGTGCACCGGATCGGCCGGATCGGCCCCGGTGAGCTGGTGCACCCGCGCCAGCCGGTACGTCAGCGCCCGTACGCTCAGCGACAGCCGTCGCGCGGCCTCCGCCGCTATGCACCCCGAGTCGAAGTACACGGCCAGCGTCTCCAACAGCGGCCCGGCACCGCCGCGCGCCTCCCGCAGCGGGCCCAGCGTGCTGCGCACCAGATCGGCCATGGCCTGCCGGTCCCGCGTGAGCACCGGATAGACCAGCAGGTCCGCGGCGTACAGCACGGGGTCGCCCAGCCCCATCCGCTCGGCCAGCTCCAGCGCGTTGAGCGCCTCCTCGTAGGACTGCACGATGCCCCCGGCGCCGCCGTGCGTCCGGCCCACCGCCACCCGCACCCCGCCGATGGCCTGCTGCGTCTCCCGCGCGAAGCACTCCAGCACCTCGGCCGCGTCGCCCGGCGCGATGCAGATCAGCCGGCCCTCCTTGGTGGTGAGCAGCAACTGCCGGTCCCCGAACCGCCCCACCAGGGCCCGCTGCACCCGCCGGGCCACCGGATCCGCCTCCGCGTACGCCTCGGACCCCTCGGCCACCGCGACGGCGTGGGCGTGCGACAGCCGCAGCCCGAAACGTTCCGCCCGCTCCGCCAGCCGGCCCAGATCGCTGCCCCCGTAGAGCAGGTCGTCGATGAACTCCCGGCGCGTGGCCTCCTCCTGCCGCACCGCGAGGTGCTGCGCCCGCTCGTAGCCGCCGGCCAGCGCGTCCACGGCCTGGGCGAGCGCGGCCAGGACGCTGTCGGTCGGCGCCGAGGCGGACCGCGGCCAGGCCGCCCGGGTCACCGCGAGGTGCGCATTGACCAGGTCCCGCAGGCTGTGCCCGGCCTCGGCGGCCCGCTCGCCGGCGGCACGACGCGCCTGGAGCTCATCGCGGTTCAGCCGCCGCCCGGTCTGCGCGACATCGGAGAGGACCCCCGCATACCCGTCCAAAAACTCCTCGGGCAGCTCTCGCCCCGTCACGCGTTCTCCACCCCTCGGTGTGTTCTTCCGGCGTCCTTATTGACGCTTTCTTAACACACGAGGGGTGTGGCACGTCCAGGCGAGACGATCGTCGCCGGTGGGGCCTCGACCCCGGTTGTCCTTCAACTCCGAGCGGGGCGAAGGAGATTGACTGCCGCGCCCCCTCCGGATCGGGGCCCGGCCGGCGCACCGCGCCCAGGGTGCGCCGGCCGGGCGGTCATTCCGGCCGCCGTACGGTCGTCATCCGGCCGCCCTGCCGGTGCTCTTTTCGGTCATCTCGACCATCTCGGTCGTCGCGGCCGTCTCAGTGGTCTCAGTCGTCGTCGTGCTGGGCGTCGGGACCGTGGTCGTCGTCGTGGTCGACGGAGTGGCTGACCACCGTGCCGTTGGCCCGGTTGACGTCGACCTCGTGCTCGACGCCGTTGCCGGTGCGGAGCTCCACCTCCCAGACGCGGACGCCGTGCTCGTGGTCCGGCTCCACCGAGACGACGCGGCCACCCGGCACGGTGCGGCGCGCGACGTCGACGGCCCGCTGCTGGCCGTCGTACGGGGTGGTGGACGCCGTACCCGAGCCGGTGCCGGCCGTGTTGTCGGCGGTGGTGCCGGCCGCCGTATCGGCCGCGGCGCTGGACGCGTTCTGGGCGGCCGGGGCGGTCGCGCCGTCGGTGGCGGCGACCGCGACCGCGGTGCCGCCCGCGGCGAGCACGGCCACGGCGGCGCCGGCCGCGAGCCAACGGCGGCGGCCGGTGAGCGCGCGGTGGAAGCGGGTGGGAGCCATGGGAACCTCCTGAGTACGGCGGCCGGTTGGGGCCGGCCGGGCGGCGGGTCGGAACGTGCACCACCGTGCCGTCCGGTGCCTGAAGCGGGCCTGAAGGTTCCTGAAGCGCGCTTCAGGAAGCGTCTGGCAGGCTGACGGCATGCGCTTGTTGATCGTGGAGGACGAGAAGCGCCTCGCCACCACCCTGGCCAAGGGGCTGGCTGCCGAGGGCTTCGCCGTGGACGTGGCACACGACGGCCGCGAGGGGCTGCACCTGGCCACCAACCAGGGCTACGACCTGCTCATCCTGGACATCATGCTGCCCGGGATGAACGGCTACCGCCTCTGCGCGGCCCTGCGGGCGGCCGGCGACGAGACGCCGATCCTGATGCTGACCGCCAAGGACGGCGAGTACGACGAGGCGGAGGGCCTGGACACCGGCGCCGACGACTACCTCACCAAGCCGTTCTCCTACGTGGTCCTGCTGGCCCGCGTCCGGGCGTTGCTGCGCCGCCGGACCCGCGGCGGCAGCCCCGTGATCCGGATCGGCGACCTCGCCCTGGATCCGAACCGCCACCGCTGCACCCGCGGCGAGGTCGAAATCACCCTCACCGCCAAGGAGTTCGCCGTCCTGGAGTACCTGGCGTCGCGCTCCGGCCACGTGGTCTCCAAGGCGGAAATGCTGGAGCACGTCTGGGACTTCGCGTACGACGGCGACCCGAACATCATCGAGGTCTACATCAGCGCGCTGCGGCGGAAGATCGACGCGCCGTTCGGCCGGCGCTCGATCACCACGGTGCGCGGCGCCGGTTACCGGCTGGCGGCCGACCGTGGCTGAGCGCACGACGGAGCCGGCGGCCCCGACCGCTGCGGCGGCCGACACCGCTGCGGCGGCCGGTTCCGGGTCCGGCTCCGCGACGGGGCCCGGGCCGGACCGCCCCGCCACCCCACCGACCGACGAACGCCCGCCCCGCTGGTGGGGATCGGTCCGGGCCCGCACGACCCTGGCGTCCACGCTCGTGGTGGCGCTGGCCCTGGTCGCGGCCGGCGTCGGGGTGCTCGTCGTGCTCCAGCGCAACCTCGTCAACAGCGCGGGCCTCCAGGCGGAGGTGGCCGCCCGCGAGGTCGCCACCCAGGTCGCGGTCGGCACGCCCGTCGACCACCTCGACCTGCCCGACGAGGACGACCGGCCGGTGCAGGTGGTCGACGCCGACCGCAAGGTGCTCTCCGCCGACGACGACCTCCACCACGCCCCGCCCATGGCCGACTTCGCCCGCGCCCCGCACCCCGAGGGCAGGTCCGATGGCGACCACGGGGACCACGGCGACGACGATGACGAGGACGACGCCCCGGCCCGCGGGTCCGTCGCCGACCACGCCGGGTTCCGCACCGTCACCCTGCGGCTGCACCACGACCACCCCGCCGGCCAGGACTTCCGGGTGGCCGGGCTGCTCGCCACCACCCCGGAGGGCCGGACCGTCACCGTCTACGCCGGCTCCTCCCTCGACACCGAACGGCAGGCGGTGGGCGGGGTGCGCGACGCCATGCTCCTCGGGCTGCCGGCGCTGGTGCTGGTGGTGGCCCTGGTGACCTGGTTGGTGACCCGCCGCGCCCTGCGTCCCGTCGAGGGCATCCGGGCCGAGCTCGCCGAGATCATGGGCGGCGACCTCTCCCGCCGGGTCCCGCAACCCGCCTCGCGCGACGAGGTCGCCCGCCTGGCCCGGACCACCAACGCCACCCTCGCCGCCCTGGAGACCTCGGTGGAGCGGCAGCGGCAGTTCGTCGCCGACGCCTCCCACGAGCTGCGCAGCCCGATCGCCAGCCTCCGCACCCAACTGGAGGTCGCCCGCGCCCACCCCGAACTGCTGGAGCTGGACGGCCTGATCGAGGACACCGTCCGCCTGGAACGGGTCGCCTCCGACCTGCTGTTGCTGGCCCGCCTGGACGCCGGCGAACGGCCCCGCGCCGAGCGACTGGACCTGGCCGAACTCGTCCGGGACGAGCTGGCGCACCGGATCGGCGACCGGCTGCCGATCGCCGTGACCCTGCCCGACGCGGCCGTACCGGTCGAGGCCAGTCGGACCCAACTCGCCCGCGTGCTGGGCAACCTGCTCGACAACGCCCAGCGCCACGCCGGCTCCACGGTTCGCGTCGCGGTGCGGCCCGGCGCGGCCGGCACCGTCGCCCTGGACGTCACCGACGACGGCCCCGGCGTTCCGCCCGACGACCGCGAGCGCATCTTCACCCGCTTCATCCGCCTCGACGACGCCCGCACCCGCGACGAGGGCGGCGCCGGCCTGGGCCTGGCGATCGTCCGCGACGTCGTCCAGCGACACGGCGGCCACATCGAGGTCGGTGACGCGGAGCGCGGCGGTGCCCGCTTCACGGTCACCCTGCCCGCCGCGCCGCCAACTCCCTGACCCCTACTGCTCCTTGCTCCCTACGGGGCCCTCACAAGCCCACCCCCGCCCACCCCGCTGGAGTGCCGCCATGCCCTTTTCCGTCCAGGACCCGGCCGCCCGCCCCACTCCCCGGGCGCTGTTCATCACCTGCTCCGACTCCCGCGTCGTGCCCACCCAGCTCACCGGTACCGCCCCCGGCGAACTCCACGAGCTCCGCACCGCGGCCCACGTCGTCCCCCGTTACCGGCCCGACGCCCGGTGCGGGACCGCCGCCACCCTCGAATTCGCCCTCGGCACCCTCCAGGTCCCCGACGTCGTCCTGTGCGGCCACACCGACTGCGCGGCCCTGAGCGCCCTCCGGGACGACCCGGCCCCGGCCGAACTCCCGCTGGCCCGCAACTGGTTCACCCGCGCCGCCCACCAGCCCGCCCCCGACGCCCGCCCCGCCGGCGGCCACACCCCGGAAGCGCGGCACCTGCTCACCCAGCTCCACCACCTGCGCACCTATCCCTGCGTCACCCGCCGCCTCGCCACCCGCCGACTCCGCCTGCACGCCTGGCACTACGACGACCGCACCGCCGAGCTCCGCACCTGGGACGCCACCGCCCGCGCCTTCCGCCCGCTCGGTGCCGCGGCGGCCCGGTTCGCCCAGGACCGGCTCAGGTCAGCTCGGGACGGCGGTCGCGGACCGGGCTGACGGCCTCCAGCGCGGCGCCCAGGCGCAGGACGGTGGCCTCGGCGTACCAGCGGGAGACGAGTTGGACGCCGATGGGCAGGCCGTCGGCGGTGGCGCCGAACGGCAGGGAGAGCGCCGGGAGGCCGGTGAGGTTGAACGGCACGGTGGCCCGCATGATGCCGCGCGCCGGGACGGTGACCCCGCCGACGCGGAGCGTGGACCGGGCGTGCGGGGGCGCGGGGACCGGGCACACCGGGCACAGCAGGGCGTCGTACCGCTCGAAGTAGCCGGCGAACAGGGCGTCGAGCGCCTCGACCTGCCGTTGGGCGGCGAGGTAGTCGGCCAGCGCGATGTCGGGTGCGTCGAGGGCCCGTTGGATGACCCGGTGCAGTTCGTGCTCGCGGCCGGCGGCCACCCGCCGGAAGTACGGCACCACCTCGGCGGTGAACAGCACCGTGCTCAGCTCGGCCGCGTCGATCTCCGCCAGCCCGTCCGGTGCGGCGGCCTCGACCGTGCAGCCCAGCGCGCGCAGCGCGTCGGCGGCGGCCGCGACGGTGCCGGTCACCGCGCCGTCCACCGGGCCGAACGCCGGCTCGCAGGCCCAGCCCACCCGCAACCCGGCCAGGTCCCGCGGGCGTTGGCCCGGGGTCCGGTCGTCCAGGGGAGGGGAGTGCCGCACCCGACCGTCGACGCCGTCGGGCCCGGCGAGGACCCGCAGCGCGGTGGCGATGTCCCGCACGCTGCGGGCCATCGGGCCGACGTGCCAGAAGCGGTGCGGCACTTCGGGCCAGTGCCCGGTGATCGGGATCCGCCCCCGGGTGGCCTTCAGCGCGACGATGCCGGTGTCGTGGGCGGGGCCGCGCACCGAGATGGCCACGTCGCTGCCGAGCCCCAACGGCGACAACCCGGCGGCGATGGCGGCCGATTCGCCGCCGCTGGACCCGCCCGGGGTCCGCTCGCCGTCCCACGGATTGCGCGACCTGCCGACGAGCAGGTTGTCGGTCTCGGTCCAGTAGGAGAACTCCGGCAGGTTCGTCTTGCCCAGCACGATGCCGCCGGCCCGCCGCAGCCGTGCCACCGCGGTCGCGTCCGCGGCGGGCACCCGGTCCCGGAAGAGCAACGAGCCGCGGGTGGTCACCGCGCCCGCCACGTCCAGCGAGTCCTTGACGGTGAACGGCACGCCGTGCAGCGGGCCCACCGCCTGGCCGGCCGCCACCGCCGCGTCCGCGGCGCGGGCCGCCGCGAGTCCCCGTTCGGCGAGCACCGTCACCATCGCGGTGACCTTCGGGTCGATCGCCGCGATGCGCTCCAGGTGGGCCCGCATCACCTCCGCGGCGGACACCCGCCGGGCGCGGATCAACGCCGCCAACCCGGTCCCGTCGAGCCAGCAGAGCGCTTCCTCGTCCACGGATCCCTCCCCACCCTGGCGCACCGAGAGCGACCTGACCCCGGCACTCGTAGTCCCGTACTCCGCTATCAAACCAACTTCCCCTGGATAAGCGGCGTTTGCGGCGCGTACCGCGACGTCGTGTTGGGGTGCGCACCGGGCGGGAGTGGCGACCGTCGCGCCGCGCGCCCTCTTGCTCGGGCGAGCAAACCGTCCTAGCGTCTTGCTCATGCAAGCAAGAAACAGCTCAGACAAGCAAAACGGGGCCGGGCGCAAGGCCAAGCCCTCCTTCACGGAAACCGGGCGCCGGGCCCAGATCGTCGCCGCGGCGATCGAGGTGATCGCCGAAGTCGGTTACCACGGCGCCTCGTTCGCGAAGATCGCGCAGCGCGCCGGGCTGAGCAGCACGGGGATGATCTCCTACCACTTCGACGGGCGGGACGACCTGATGCGCGAGGTCGTCAGCGAGGTGATGCGGCTCGGCGAGGCGTACGTCCGCCCCCGCATCGAGGTGCACGAGGCGTATGCGGACCGCCTGCGTGCCTCCATCGAGGGCAACCTCGACCTGCTCGCCGAGTACCCCAACCACCTCGCGGCGATGGTCGAGGTCCTCTCCCACCTGCGCGGCGACGACCCCGGCGTGGTCGCCTTCCTCGACCATGCGGAGTCGCTCCTCGCCCTCCAGGTGGAGCAGCTCCGCAAGGCGCAACGCGCCGGCGAGTTCTGCGACTTCGACCCGTGGGTGATGATCCGGGCGATCCGCGCCGCCATCGACGACGTGGTGCGCCGCGCCACCCGCGACCCCGAGCTCGATGTGCGGGCCGCCGGCCGGGAGTTGGCGGACCTGTTCGACCGCGCCACCAGGAGGACGTCATGACCGCGGCGGACGCGCCGTCACCCACCGTGGGCCCCGACCCGGCACCGCAGGCCGATCCGGAGGCCGCGGCGGCCGCCTTACGCCGCACGGCCCGGCTGCGCCGACGGCTCGCGGCGCAGTTGCTCTTCGAGCTCGTCGTCCCGCTCGGCTCCTACTACGGGCTGCGCGCGCTCGGCGCCGGCCAGTGGCTCTCGATGGTCGCCGGCGGCCTGCTGACGCTGCCGTGGATCGTCTACGGCATCGTGCGGCAGCGACGCGTGGAGGCGATGGCGGTGTTCACGCTGTGCCTGGTGGTGGTCGGCGCCCTGCTGTCGTCGGTCACCGGCAGCCCGCGGGTGTTGCTGGTCCGGGACAGTTGGCTGACCGCCGCGATCGGACTCTGGGTGCTCGGCACGCTGCTCACCCGGCGCCCGTTCATCATGACGGCCTCGCGCGGCATCGTCGTCGCCAAGGTCGGCGAGGCCGGGCTGGTCGCCTGGGAGGCGCGCTGGGACGCGGAGCCGACCTTCCGTCACCACCTGCGGCTGATCACGGCGGTGTGGGGCGCGGTCTTCCTGCTCGACGCGGTGCTGCGGGTGGTGCTGGCCTACACGATCCCGGTGGACTCCTTCCCGCTCGTCAGCACCGTGCTGTGGCTGGCGCTGCTCGGCGGGCTGCTCACCTTCCACAACGGGTACATCACCCGGAACGGGCTGAAGTTGTAGGGGAGCCGCGGCGGACGCCCGCGACTCCCCGCTACGCAGTGCCCGCCCCGTTACGCGTCTCGGACCCACCGGCCCGACGCGGAGGCGAAGCCCAGCCAGGTGTGGCGGTTGCCGGCCCAACACCAGCCCACCTTGGGGGCGTTGCGGCGCTCGCGGCCGTCCCGTCCGGTGCCGTTGCTGAGCCAGAGGGCCGGGGTGCGGGCGTCCAGGGTGCCGTTGGGCTTGGGGAGTCGGGAGCCGATCGTCATGAAGCAGTGGTTGCGCTCAAGGACGGCGGGTTGCTGGAGGACCCAGTGGAGGCCCTCGGTGAGCAGCAGCGGCGTGCGGGCGCCCGCGGTGAGCGCGGGCAGCGCCTCGTTCGGGCTCCAGTTGGCCAGGTGGTCGCCGCGGTCGGGATCGGTGAGGAGGTAGAGCGGGGCGTCGGGCAGGGGGAGGGCATCGAGCGGGGCGAAGTGGTCGACGTCGGGCATGTCGACGACGACGAAGCCGGGCTTGCCGCCGTGGCGGAGCAGCGGCGCGAGGGCGGAGGCGGGGGCGCGGTCCGGGTGGACGGCGAGCAGCGCGCCCCCGTCGCCCGCCCGGGAAGCGGCGGTCGCGGCGAACGCGCGGACCTCGGCGGCCGTCAGCCCGGCGAGCTCGTGCACCCCCAGCGCGATCAGCCGCTCGGCCTGCGCGTCGAGGGCGGGAAGGGCGGGGGAGAGGGTGGCGACGGGCGGCGTGGTGGTGGGCACGATGCTCCCGGTGTCGTGAGGCGGTCGGGCCCTGGGCCAACGTGGTCGCCGGCCGGAATGTTCCCGTGGTTCGGAAACCGCCCAACGCCCCTACCGCGCCGACTCGATGTGGGCGAGCACCGCCGCGGCGCCGTCCTCCGTCGCGAGTCCCCGGGCGAGTCGGGCCGCGCGGCGGCGGTGGGCGTCGTCGCCCAGGCAGGCCGCGATCGCCGTGCCGAGCGCCTCGGCGGTCAGGTCCCGGAACGGCAGGGGGCGGGGAGCGACCCCCAGCCGGTGCAACCGGGCGGCCCAGAACGGCTGGTCGGCCATGACCGGAACCGGGACGGCGGGCACCCCGGCCCGCAGCCCGGCCGCGGTGGTGCCCGCTCCGGCGTGGTGCACCACGGCGGCGGTGCGCGGGAACAGCCAGTCGTGCGGCACCTCCCCGATGGCCAGGATCTGCTCGCCCCCGCCGCTCAGGCCGGCCCAGCCCGCCTGCACCACCGCCCGCACCCCGGCCCGCCGCACCGCCGCGGCCACCAGTGCGCTGAGCCGTTCCCCCTGGCCCGGCGCCATGCTCCCGAACCCGACGAACACCGGTGGCGGGCCCGCCCGGAGGAAGTCGACCAGCTCGGCCGGCGGCCGCCAACCGTGCGGCCGGGCGGGCCACCAGTAGCCGGTCATCTCGACCCGCTCGGGCCAGTCGGCGGGGCGCGGTACCACCAGCGGACTGACGCCGTGGAACACCGGCCGGATGCCGGCCAGTTGGGGCGGTGGGGTGCCGGCGGGCACCCCGAGGCGGTCCCGCATGCGGGCCACGGCGCCCGCGTAGAGCCCCTCCGCGCGCCCGAGCGCCGCCCGGCCCGCGGCCAGATTGCCCGCCGCCCCCAGATCGTCGGCGCTGGGCGCCCCCGGCGGCGGGAACTCCCCGGTGGCGAAGGCCGGTACGAGATAGCTGCCGAGGACCGGGACGCCGAACGCCGCACCGGCCGTCAGGCTGAACGGTGCCGCACCGAACGGGGTGAGCACCAGATCCGCGCCGTCCGCCACGACCGTCGCCACCCCGTCGGCGAGGCCGTCCAGGAACGCCTTGGTCGCCGCCCGGGCCTCCTCGGGCGACGACGCGCGGTCCCTGGCGAGGATCAACTCCCGCGGATCCCCCGGCAACGGCCGGTAGTCCAGCCCACAGGCGCCGACGAGCCCGGCGAACGGGGGATGCGCGGCCAGCACCACCTCGTGCCCGGCCTTCCGCAGACACCGCCCCAGCCCCGTGAACGGCGCGACGTCGCCCCGCGATCCGACGGTCACGATCAACACCCGCATGCCACGATCCTCCTCCACCCGTCAGTAGCCTCGGCCCCGGGACCCCTACGCCTCGGCGTCGTGCACGGGGACGAGGGTCAGATACGCCAGCCCCATGACCCCGCGGTAGCCGCACAGCCAACTGCGGCGGTGCCGGTCGACGCGGTCGCGGGTCTCCGACGCCAGCGGGTGATCCGGGTGGGCGGCCAGCCACTCCTCGACGTCCGCCTGGTAGCTGGACTCGAACGCCTCCCATTCGTCGTCGCTCGCGGTCTCGATCCAGGCCGGGCGGAAGCCGGCGGCGACGGCGAGGTCGACCAGGCCGGCCAGGTCGTGGAACTCGGTGCGCGAGGCGTCCGGCCACATGGCGGCCAACTCCCGGTCCGTCGGCGGGCGTTGCCAGTAGCTCTCGCCGAGGAGGACCCGGCCGCCGGGGGCGACCAGCCGGCGCAGGGCGCGCAGCGCGGCCGCGGTGTGCTCGGGCGGTCGGGCCTCACTGAGGGCGTGACTGGCACCCAGGCAGAGGACGACGTCGGCGGGCTGCCGGTCGAGGGTGACGGCGGAGCCCTCGGCGAAGCGGACGCGTTCGGCCAGCCCGCGGGCCTCGGCGTTGGCGCGGCCGCGGGCGAGGTCGTCCGCGCGGAGGTCGATGCCGACGCCGGTCGCCCCGGGCAGCGCCGCCAGCAGGCGGAGCATCAACTCCGCCCAGCCGCAGCCGATGTCGAGCACCGTGGCGGGAGCGGTCGTGGCGGCGGTGAGCCGGTCGATCATCCCGGTGGCCCGGGCCGGGGACAGGGGACCGTGGAAGGCGAGCCGGGTCAGTCGTGGCGGGGCGGTGCTGGTGTGGTCCATGAGCGCACGGTAGGGAGGGCCGCCCGCGGTGTCACCGCATTTTGTGCGGTGGCGCCGGCCGTCCCGGTCGTCGGGTGGTGGGGCCGCGCCCGGGACGCGGCGCGGCCCCGGCGCCTCACACCCGGTCGGCGACGATCAGCAGGTACTGGAAGCTGCCGTTGCGGTAGGCGTTGAGGAAGGTGTCCTCGATGCCGGTGACCAAGTGGTCCGCCTCCCGGCGCAGTTCCCAGTACGGCAGCGCGGACTGGGTGAGGTCCTCGACGTGCACCGGGACGAGCCGGTTGTTGGCCATGGCCCGGAAGTACTCCGAGCGGGGGTGGATGTCGCAGATGTAATGGGCGTTGATCAACGACACCTCGCGGGAGGCGCGCCCGTAGGCGTCGTTGTAGCAGCCGGTGATCGTGACGTACCGGCCCCCGCGCCGCAACAGCCGGGCGTGCTCCCTGAAGAGCAGGTCCAGCTCGACGTACATGGTCGACTCGTTGTTCCACGACGCCGCGTACGCGCCGGACTCGAAACCGGTGTCGAGCATGTTGCGGTGGTGGTAGCGCACCTTGTCGTCGATGCCCCGCTTGCGGGCCTGCTCGTTGGCGAACTCGGCCTGCTTGGTGGAGATGGTGACCCCGTCGGCGTGGCAGCCGTAGCGCAGGTTCGCGGTGACGCTGCCGCCACCGCGGCCACAACCGGCGTCGAAGACCCGGTCGGTGGGCGAGAGGTCACCGAGGTGCGAGGCGAGCAGCTCGGCCTGGGAGTGCTCCAGGCGGTGCAGCTCTGCGGTGGTCCGCTCGCGGCGCAGGGCGAGGTCCGGCTCGTCCAGTACCGACCGGTCGGCGTCCCCGATGCCGTAGTGGTGGTGGTACAGGTCGTCGATCTTCCCCAGTTCGAGGTTGACCGGGTTCTCCTCGGTGTTCCAGTAGTCCGCGACCCGGGACTGGTACGTGGACTGGGTCGGCACCGGTGTACGGGCGGTGTCGGCGTGGGCAATGGTCAAAGCTGACTCCTTGCGGCGGTGCGCTGTTCGGTCTACCAGTAGTCGGGCAACTGGTAGCGATCGGTGTTGGTGGCGTGCCACTCGTGATTGCCGGCGACCCAGTCGGACAGGCCCCGGACGTACTGGGCGAGGAGGGGTGAGCTGGCGGCCAGCGGTGCCGACTCCGTCTCGAACGCCTCCATGACCTCGTTGTGGATCTCCACGCTCTTCAAGTAGGCGGCCCTCAGGCCGCGTTTGTCGTGGGCGGCCACCACCTGCGGGAGGTTCAGGTGGGTGGGATCACTGGCCAGTTCCTTGGTGAAGGAGTAGAGGTCGTTGACGATGGTCGTGGCGTTGCAGGCCAGCGCCGTGACCCGCTGGACCTCCGGGCGGGCGTAGAGCGCCTCGGGCAGTTCGTAGCCGTCGACGGCGTCGACCACGGACAGGCAGGGGCGGAAGTTGTTGAACTGCCGCATCACCAGGTACTCCCAGACCTCCGGCACGTGCCGGGTCTGGGCCCAGGACGCCTCGGCCAGATAGCCCATGTGCAGCCGGGCCATGTCGTGGACGAAACGGTCCGCCTGACTGGGCGTGGCGACGGCCGCGAAGTCCTGCATCGCCGCCTGGTACGAGCGCAGGGGGCCGTCGGCCTGCATGCCCCGCCGCCACTCCGCCTCCTGCGCGGGCGCGCCGTGGAACGGGTCGAGCGCCGACTGCGCAAGGATCAGCCGGCCGCCCAGACGGTCGCGCACGGCGCCGCGCCCCTCGTCCTCCTCGCAGTAGCAACTGTCGACGATGTTCTCGGCCAGCAGGAACTTGCCCGCGACGGTGAGGCGTTCGAGGTCGGCCGCGGCGGGATGCTGGAGGACGACGGCCCGGCCGCACTGGAACTCCGCGAAGTCCCCGGACCACTGGGCCGGGAAGAGGTCCAACTGGCGGGCCCAGGCTTCCAGCCTGCGGTCGACCTCCGCGGCCTTCTCCGGATCGGCCGGCGCGGCGGGGCGGTACCTCAGCCCGGGGACCGCCCCGGTGCGGCGGGACCGGAGCGAGCTGACGAGGTTCGGCGGGCCGGGCAGCGTGAACCCGGCGGCGGTGGGGGGCGTGCTCATGGTTGGTGCTCCCTAGGTGCTGCCACCGGTCAGTCGGCGCTCCGGCCGATCTGGACGTTCTCCAGGACGCCGACGGCGTCGGGCACGAGGATGGCCATCGAGTAGTAGGCGGTGACGAGGTACTTGACGATGGCGGCGTCGTCGATGCCCATGAAGCGGACGTTCAGGCCGGGTTGGAACTCGTCCGGGATACCGGTCTGGTGCAGGCCGACCACGCCCTGGTCCGCCTCGCCGGTGCGCAGCGCGATGATGCTGCTGGTGTGCACGTCGCTGATCGGGATCTTGCCGCACGGGAAGATCGGGACGCCCCGCCAGGCGGGCACCTCGTGTCCGTCGACGCTGGCCGAACCGGGCACCAGGCCGCGCTTGTTGCACTGCCGGAAGAAGGCCGCGATGGCCTTGGGGTGGGCCAGGAAGAGCTTCGTCTTGCGGCGCATGGACAGCAGCTCGTCCATGTCGTCGGGGGTCGGCGGGCCGGTGTAGGTGCTGATCCGCTGGCCGTAGTCGGCGCTGTGCAGCAGCCCGAACTCCCGGTTGTTGACCAGCTCCCACTCCTGGCGCTCGCGGATCTCCTCGACGGTGAGCCGGAGTTGCTGCTGGGTCTGGTCCATCGGGTGGTTGTAGAGGTCGGCGACCCGGCTGTGCACCCGCAGCACGGTCTGGGTCAGCGAGAGCGGGTACTCGCGCGGGGCGAGGTCGTAGTCGACGAAGCCGCCGGGCAGCGTCGGCTCGCCGACGTGCCCCGCCTGCACCGGCACGTCCGCCTCGCCCTTGCGGTTCATCGGGCGCTGCTGGCGCTCCGCGTAGGCCGTCAGGTGCGCGGCCAGGGACGGCACGCGGTCGGTGAACTCCCGGAGCACGTCCCAGGGCAGCACCATGAGCACGCCCGGGGTCTCCGCCCGGACCGAGCTGCGCCACTGCGGGTCGGCCTGGCCGAGGGCCTCCTCCCCGATCTGGTCGCCGTCGGTGATGACGCCGGTGACCTCTTCCCCGCCGTACTTGCCGGTGGTGTACCGGGCGAACCGCCCGTGCACGATGAGGTACGCCTCGGTGGCGGGCTGACCGGTCTCGAAGAGCACCTGCCCGGCGCGGACCTCCCGGACGCTGAAGCGGCCGGCGAGTTCCCGGAGGACCTCGGGCTCGTCGTAGCCGCGCAGCACCGGCAGTTCGGTGAGGGTCTCGGGAATCACCTTGATGTCGTCCGCGCCGTTGTGCTCGAACTGGACCCGGCCGCGACCGATCCGGAGCGTGAGGCGCCGGTTGACCCGGTAGGTGCCACCCTTGACGTCCACCCACGGCAGCGACTTGAGCAGCCACCGGGAGGTGATGCCCTGCATCTGGGGCTCGGACTTGGTGGTGGTCGCGAGCTGCCGCGCGGCCTGGGTGCTGAGGCTGGTGAGCGCACTGTCTGTGGGCGGCACGAGGTCGGGCTCGTCGGTAGCGGAACCGGTGGCGTTGTCCGGCACGGGCACTTTCCCTCCCGGGACGTGAACAGAAGTGAGCAAAGACGGCCGGCGGTACGGGGGTTGGCCGTACGCAGCTACCAGCGAAACAGGCTGGAGATCATCTCGGTACGGCGCGAAGGGGGGCGGCTTCGCAAACGAAAGTCATAAACCCCGAGTGGTTGCGTTCTGGGGCGCGAGTTCACAACTACGCGCCCCAGCTTGTGACATGGGACGGAGCGGGCGTCGCGGGAGGTGGTGTCCGCGCCCCTGTCGTGCGCGGTCGCTCCGCGCGGTTCCCCCGCACCCGTCCGCCGGTCACCCGCCGTTCGTCACCAACCCAACAGAACGGTATAAAAGCAGTGTGGCGCGACAAAGCGAAAACGACGGACAGCCGCGGCCCGCGAGTCGGCCGGCGGACGAGCTGCACGAGACCGTGGAGGAGGTCGCCGCCACGGTCATGACCGCGTCCCGACTCTTCGTCGCACTCTCCGCGCGGGCGCTCGCCGAGACCGAGCCGGCGCTGACGCTGCCTCAACTGCGCACCCTGGTGGGCCTGCACGGCGAGGGCCCGGTGAACCTCGCCGCGCTCGCCGCCGGGTTGGACGTGAACGCCTCGACGGCGATGCGGATGGTCGACAAGCTGGCGGCCCGCGGCCTCGTGGACCGCCAGTTGAACCCCGACAACCGCCGCGAGGTCATCCTCGACCTCACCCCACCGGGCCGGCGGTTGGTCGAGCAGGTCATGGCCCACCGCCACCGGGAGATCCGGACCATCGTCGCCAGCCTCCCGGCCGACCGGCGCGCCGAGTTGGTGCGCGGGCTGCGCGCCCTGACCGATGCCTCCGGCGAGCGGGCCGTCGACTCGCTGACGGAGCGCTGACGGGGCTCTCCCGGGACGGAGCACCCCCGGGACGGGGTCTTCGCGGTGGCGCGGGCCCCGTCCCGGGAGTGCGGGGTCGACTCAGAGGGGCACCACGTCCGGTTCCTGCCGTCGCCTGGCGGGGATGAGGCGTTGCCGGTGGTGTTCCTCCGTCAGGTCGTGCCGTCGCGCGTGCAGCAGATGGTGGAGGGTGACGGTCCCCACGACGCGCCCGTCGGCGACCACCGGGGCCTGGGTGACGCCGTGTTCGGCGAAGAGATAGGCGGCCCGGCGCAGGGTGTCGTCGGGCCGGAGCGTCACCGGAGAGGGCCCGCAGACGTCGGCCACCGTGCTGCTCCCCGGCCCGTCGGCGTCCCGGGCGGCCGCCTCCAACAAATCACCCGTGGTCGTCACCAGGCCCGTCGCCCCCTCGTCGGTGACCACGGGAATCAGCCGCCGCTCGCCGCCGGGTGCGCCGTCGGCATCCCTGGTGAGCCGGATCGCCGTCACCACGCCGCCCCGGCCCTCCAGGAGCAACGGCCGGCGTTCCATGACCTCTTCGACGAAGAAGGTCTCCAACGGGTCGGTGGAGTACTCCCGGGTCAGGTGCAGACCGCGGCGGGCGATCTTCTCGGTCAGCACCGAGCGCTTGAGCAGCAGCGCCGAGAGCGCGTAGGCGGCGGTGGAGGAGAGCAGCAGCGGCAGCACCGCGCCCCAGGCGTGGGTGAGTTCGAGGGTGAAGACCACGCCGGTGAGCGGTGACCGCATCACCCCGCCCACCACGGCGGCCAGCCCCATCATCGCCCAGAATCCGGGGACGACATGGGGGAAGAGCAGCCCCTCGGCCGCGCCGACCGCTCCGCCGATCATGAAGACCGGGGCGAGCACCCCGCCCGAGGTCCCCGAGCCCAGCGAGAGCGACCAGATCAGGGTCTTGACGACCAGGATGCCGACGATCAGGGACACCGTGGCGCGCCCGGTCAGCAGTTGGTCGATGACGTCGTAGCCGACGCCCAGGGCGCGCGGTTCGACCAGACCGCCCAGGCCGACGACGAGCCCCCCGATGGCGGGCCACCACATCCAGTGGAATGGCAGCCGTGCGAAGCCGTCCTCGGCTCGGTATACCAACCAGGTCGCGGCCACCGCGAGCGCCCCGCCGAGCAGCCCGGCCACGGCGCAGAGCACCATGACCACCGGGGTGGCGTGCAGGTCGGTGGCGGAGACCGGGAAGATGGGCGCCGTCCCCAGCAGGAAGCCGCGCACCACGGTGCCGACCCCGACCGCCGCGACCACCGGCACGAAGCTGCGCGGCCGCCACTCGAAGAGCAGCAGCTCCACGGCCAACAGCACGGCCGCCAAAGGGGAGTTGAAGGTCGCCGCCATGCCGGCCGCCGCGCCGGACACCAGCAGTGTCTTGCGTTCGTCGGCGCTGAGCCGCAGCCCCTGCGCCAGTATCGAGCCGATCGCACCACCGGTCATGATGATCGGCCCCTCGGCGCCGAACGGGCCGCCGGTCCCTATGCTGACCGCCGCCGACAGCGGCTTGAGCACCGCCACCCGGGGCGCGACCCGGCTGCCGCCGGTCAGTATCGCCTCGATCGCCTCGGGCATGCCGTGCCCGCGGATCTTCTCCGACCCGTAGCGTGCCATCACGCCGATCACCAGCCCGCCGACCACCGGCGCGCCCAGCACCAACCACCACGGCCGGTGCTCCAACCCCGGGGCGACCAGTGCCGTCGACCACCGCTGGTAGAACACCACGTTGGTGACCAGCCCGATCAGCCGCAACAGCACCAGGGCCGCGACCGCGCCGGCCCCGCCCACGAGCAGCGCCCACCCGCAGATCACCAACATCCGTGGCTGGACCGTGAAGTCACCGAGGTGCGCACCCCGGTGCCGCACCCCTTGCTTGCGCGCCCCGCTCACCGCAGCGCCCCACCGCATCGCGGCGCGACACCGCTCCCGGCCATCGACGACCGCCCGCTCGGACTCGGGCATGCCCGTATTTCTCGCATGGCTTCCATGGCCGAAGTATTGCAGTGGGCAATAGTTGCGAGCAGGGGGTGTCCAGAGCTCGGACAGGCCGGTGGTTGGCTCCCGGGGGCGGTAACGCCTCGAAGGCGCGCCCGAGTACGCCGCGCGGCGCCCGCGCCGTGCGCGCCGCCCGGGCCACCGGAGCAGAAGCCGGCCGGGGCGCGATCCCGGAGGGCCGGCGCCGAGAACGTCGTACAGTACGTAACGCCATCGTGTACGCCGTGCACGACGGGCACGCACCGAAGTCTCAGCCGGGAGGAGGGCCGTGTCGCCCAGGCCACGTTCCACGCGCGAGCCCCTCGCGGACCGCATGTACGACGTGCTGCTCCGGCAGCTGTTCGCGGGGGAGCGCGGCGCCGGCTCACCGCTCAACATCGGCGCGCTCGCGCGCGAACTCGACGTCAGCCAGACCCCGTTGCGGGAGGCGCTGGCGCGGCTGGAGCACACCGGGCTGGTCCGGCGGGAGGCCCTGAAGGGATACCGGGTCGCGGACGCGCTGACCGAGCGTGAGGTCGGCAAGCTCTTCGAGGCGCGGATGGTGCTGGAGCCCGCCCTCACGCTGGAGGCCGGGCACCGGACGACGCCGGAGTTCCTGGACACCCTGCGCGAGGCGGTGGACGAGCTGGCGGAGTCGGCGACCAGCGCGGACGACCGGCCGGACGGGTTCCAGCACTACTGGACGTCCGACGACGCCTTCCACCGCCTGATCGCCGCCCAGAGCGACAACCCCTTCCTGGAGCAGGCGTTCCTCTCGCTGGGCGGCCAGATGCACCGCTTCCGGCTCTTCACCAAGCGCGGCCACACCGGCGTCCCGCACGCCGTCCGGGAACACCGGGCGATCTGCGCGGCCCTGGAGCAGCGGAAGCCCGAGCGCGCCGCCGAGTTGATGCGCCGCCACCTCACCCACGCGCGCACCCGCATCCTCGGCACCAAGGGGACGGCCCGGACCGCCTGAACGGCCCGGACCGCCCGGGCCGTTCAGAGCGCTTCGAGCCGGGTGCGGGCGTAGCAGGCGGCCGCGGTAGGGCCGCTGAGGTGGGCCAGCAGCGACCGAGCCCGCGGATCGGCCGACGCGCCGGGGCTCAGCGCGACCGCGAACTCGGTGGTGTGCTGCACCTCTTGGGGGAGCGGGGCGACGATCTCGGCCTCCGGGACGAAGAGCAGCTCGCTGAGCTGCTGGATCGCGAGGTCGGCGCGGCCGTCCACGACGGCCTCGGCGACGAAGCCCTTGTCGATCACGGTCGCCCGGGAGTTGACCTCCTGGGCGATGCCCAGCTCCTCCAGCAGCCGCGCGAAGTAGATGCCGCTCGCGCCGGTCCGCGAGTAGGCGACGCTGCGGGCCGCGCGCAGCGCCGCGACCAGCGCGGCGCGGCTGCCGAGGTCCGGGTGCGGCGCACCCGGCGGCACGGCGACGCCGATACCGGTCCGGGCGAGGGGAGTTCGGGTCGCGGGGTCGATCAGGCCGCGCTCGGCGAGCGGGCCCAGGGAGCCGGTCACCGCGACAAGCGCGTCGAACGCCTCGCCCGCGTCGATGCGGCGGAGCAACGGGACGGTCGGGTCGAAGACGGCGGTGACCGGGGTCCCGGACGTGGCCGTGAAGGCGTCGAGAAGGCCGTCGTCGAGCGCCTTCCGCACGGCCAGCGCGCTGAACAGGGTGAGGGGACGGGAGTCGGCGGCGCCGGCGCTCATGCCTCCCCCTCCGTGGCCGAGGCGGTCAACAGCAGCCGCCGGTCACCGAAGTTCCCGGATTTCAGCAGCAGGCACGGCCCGGCCGCGGGATGGATCCACGGCACGCCGCGGGCCGCCTCGACGCCCACCTCGCCGCCCGCGATCCCGAGCGCGGCCACCACCGCGCCGGACGTCTCACCGCCGGCGACGACCAGCCGCGCCACACCCCGGCGGGCCAGACCGACGGCGATCGCGGCCATCGCCGCCTCCAGAATCCGGGCCGAGCGGGCGACGCCCAACGCCTCCTGCGCGGTGCGCAGTTCATCGGGGCGCCGGGAGGCGTGGATCAGCGCCCCGGCCCCGGCGTCGAGGGTGTCGTACCAGCGCAGCGCGCGGGCGGCGAGCGCGTCCGGATCCGGCGCGGCGAGCGGGTCGAGGAGATGGGCGGGGCGGCCGGCGGCGCGCAGCGCGTCGATCTGCTCCAGGGTGCGGCGCGAGCAACTGCCGGCCAGTATGGCGGCCCGCCCGCCGGGTGGCCTCAAGGGACCGACCCCGTCCGAGTGTTGGGGCAGACCGCGCTCGGCCCGGACGGCGCCGAGCGCCCCGACGAGCCCGGCGGCGCCGGCGACCAGCGGTGCGTCGACCACCGCGCGGGCGACCGCCGACAGGTCGCCGTCGTCGAGCGCGTCGGGGAAGACATAGCGGGCCCGTCCGGCGAGCGCGTCGAGCGCGGCCCGGATGCGTTCCGGGCCGGCGGCGACCGTCCGGTGGTCCAGGACGGCGCTGCCGGGGTGGGCGCTCTGGGCGTCCAGGAGCCGGGGGAGCAGGGAGTCGGTCATGGGCGTCAGCGGGTGGTGGCGCATCGGGGACTCGGCCAACAGCCGGTCGTGGACGAAGAGATGGCCCAGGTACTGGGTGCGGCCGTGCTCGGGGGTGGCCGGGGCGGTGACGACCGGACGGGCCCCGGTGCGGTCGCTCAGCGCGTCCAG
The DNA here is from genome assembly GCF_044769405.1 of Streptomyces sp. NPDC090442. Taxonomy (NCBI): domain Bacteria; kingdom Bacillati; phylum Actinomycetota; class Actinomycetes; order Kitasatosporales; family Streptomycetaceae; genus Streptomyces; species Streptomyces sp. NPDC090442. Next base: position 35,247 of record NZ_JBIVXW010000050.1, on the reverse strand, counting down.
GACCGGGCCGATGGTGCCGCGCGGCGTGGAGTCGAAGGTGGAGCAGAACTTGAAGTAGAGCTGGCCGGCGCCGACCGCGGTGAGGTGGTCGGCGGCCGCGAGGGCGTCGCGGACGGCGTCCGCGGCCGGGGCGGTGCGGGTCCTGAGGGCGAGGACGGTGGCGTCGGCCGGGATCCGCTCGGCGGGCCCGTCCGGGACGCCGAAGCAGAGCCGGGTCCGCAGGCCCCGGCGCCGGAGGGCGGCCGCGGCGTCCGTGCCGCCGGTGACGTCGTCGGCAATCACACCGATCATGGGACATCGTTCCTTCGTTGGTGGTGGGGAGGGTGCCAAGTGGTGGCCGATACGGGGTGGTTGGCAGTCAGGGAGGTGTCACCGGAGCGCGGAGGCGGCGAGCACGCAGCCGAAGCCGAGCACCGAGACGGTGGTCTCGATGACGGTGAAGGACCGGAACATCTCCCCGAGCGACATTCCGAAGCTCTCCTTGACCTGCCAGGAGGCCGCGTTGTTGAGGTGCGGGAAGACGATCGAGCCGCAGCCGAGGGCCAGCACGACCAGCGCGGGGTGCACCCCCGGCGTGGTGGTCACCACCGGCGCGACGATCCCGGAGGCGGTGATCACCGCGACCGTCGCGGAGCCGACCGCGAGCCGGATGAGCACCGCGATGAGCCACGCCAGGACCAGCGGGGAGATCCCGAGCGCCTGCGTGGCGTGCGCGATCGCCCGCCCGATGCCGCAATCCACCATCACCTCGCTGAGCGCGCCGCCGCCCCCGATGATCAGCAGGATGGGCGCGATGGCCGCAATGCCGTCCTGCACCTGGGAGTCGAGCCGGCCGGTGCCCCGCCCCCGGCCGAGGCCGATCATCGCGACGAGGACGGCGACCAGCAGCGCCACCACCGGCCGGCCGACGAACCCGAGCACGGCGGCCCAGGCCCCGGACCGATGGGTCACGGTCACCACCGACTGCGCCAACACCAGCACCAGCGGCAGCACCACCGGCACGATCGCGGCGGCCAGGCGCGGCGGATCGCCGCCGTCGTGGGAGCGGGTGAACTGCTCGACGAGCCGGCGCGGTGGCGCCGGGAACATCCGGCGCGCCATCGGCCCGGCGAGGACCTGGCCCGCCACCACGGTGGTCAGCACGGCGACCGGCAGGCCGAGGCCGATGACGGCGCCGACGTCCGCGTGCAGGGCGCTGGCCGCGGCCGTCGGACCGGGGTGCGGCGGCACCAGGGCGTGCACCGAGGCGACGGTGGCCAACGCCGGTACGCCGACCAGGAGATGGGGCGAGGTGCGCCGCCCCTTGGGGTCCCGGCCCTCGCTGTCCAGCATCGTGGTCGCCACCCGTTGGGCGATGCCGAACAGCAGGGGGAGCAGCACCGCCAGCGCCACCTCGAAGAAGAGCGGCAGGGCGACGACGAAGGACAGCAGGCTCACCGTCCACGGAACGCTGCCGAGGGTGCGGCCGCGGGTCAGCGCCTCCGCGAGCCGCCCGGTCGCGCCGGACTCGGCGAGGACGGTGCCGAGGACCGTGCCCAACACCAGGATCAGACCGGTGCTGCCGAGTGTGGCGCCCGCGCCGTCGGTGACCGAATCGACCAGCGCCGCGGGCCGTTCGCCCGCGACCAGGCCGATCCCGAGCGACCCGACGAGCAGGGCCAGGAACGGATGGACCTTCAGCGGCGTCGTGATCATCAGGACCACGGCGACGATGCCGAGGAGGCCGGTGGCGAGCAGGCCGGCCTCGGAAGCTGCGACCACGCTGCACCTCTCTGTTCGGGTGGGGTGGGGGAGGCTGACGGACGAAGTCCGGGGCAGGGGCGGGGCGTTGACGGTCGGCGGTGGGTGCCGGGCCGCTCAGTGGCCCAGCGCCGAGCGCAGGGCCCGCGCCGCGCTCGCCGGGCCGGACAGCACCGGCACGCCCAGGGCGTCGGCGAGTCCCCGGGCCGCGGGAGCCAGCGAGAACTGGGCGAGGAAGACCGCGTCGACGCCGGCCAACCGCCCGGCGCAGCCGCCGGCGAGCGCGGCGACCAGCCCGGTCGCGTCACCGGCCGCCACGGCGGCCGCCGCGTCCGGCACCGCCACGCCGAGGACCTCCACCGCCGCGCCGGCCGCGCGAAGTGCCGCGCGCAGCCGGGCCGTCGAGTCGTCCCGCGCCCCCGCGAAGGCCGCCGCGACCAGCACCCGCCCGAAGCGGCCCGCGCCCAGCTCGGCGAAGGCCGCCTGATCGGGCGCCAGGACCGGCACCCCGGCCGCCGCGCGCTCCGCGACCGGCCCGTAGAGCGAGCAGGTCAGCAGCACTGCAGCGGCGCCCCCGCGAACGGCATGGGCGATCAGCCGCTCCATGCGCGCCGTCAACTCCGCGTCCGGACCGCCCCGTTCGGTGGCGTCCGTCAAGAGCCGGTCGTCGAGCAGGTTCCAGGCCACGGCCTCGGGGAAGCCCTCGCGCAGCGCGTCCACCGCGGGGGCGATCGCCGCCGGTACGGCGCTGATGAGTGCGATCCGGGGGCCGTTCACTCCGCCACCGCCGACATCCAGCCCAGGCCCGGCACCGTCCCGGCGAGCGGCGCGTACTCGCAGCCGATCCAGCCGTCGTAGCCGGAGTCGCGGACCGCGCGGAACACCGCCCGCCAGCCGATCTCCCCGGTGCCGGGCTCGTGCCGGGACGGCGGGTCGGCGATCTGGAGGTGGAACACCCGGTCGGCGAGGCGCCGGTAGGTGCGGACCAGATCGCCCTCGGCGACCTGGAGGTGGTAGAAGTCCAGCAGCAGCCCGAGGTGGTCCGCGCCGACCGCCTCGACCGCCGCGGCCGCCTGCGCTTGGGAGCCGAGGACGAACCCGGGGGCGTCCCGCCCGTTCTGCGCCTCGACGACCAGCCGGACCCCGGTGCCGGCCGCCCGCTCCGCCGCCCATGCGAGGTTGGTGACGTAGCGGGCGAACGCCCGGTCGCGGCCGACGCCCCGCGGCACGATCCCGCCGACGACGTGCAGCAGCCCGCAGCCGAGGGCGTCCGCGTAGGCGAGGCCGCGCTCGATGCCCACGCGGAACTCGGCCTCCAGGCCCGGTATGCAGGCCAGGCCCGCGCGGGCGGGCGTACCGGGCGCGCCCTTCGGGGAGTTGAGCAACACCTGGGTCAGCCCCGCATCGTCCAGCCGTCGCCGCAGCCGGGCCGCGGGGTACGCGTAGGGGGAGGGGTACTCGACGCCGGCGAACCCGGCGGCGGCCGCGGCCTCGAAGCGGGCCTCGAAGTCGACCTCGGTGAACAGCCACTTGAGGTTGGCGGCGAAGCGCGGGCCGGTCATGCCGCACCGCCCCGCCGCGGTGCGGTGGCGCGTGCGGCGAACCCGGGGTTGACGACGTGTTCCGGGACGCCGCCGGACAGCACCGCCACGACCGAGCGCGCGGCCGCCAGGCCGGACCGGGCCCGCGCCTCCCGCGTGGCCGCCCCGATGTGCGCGGTCACCAGCACGTTGTCGAACCCGCGCAGCCGGTGCCCGGCCGGCAGCGGCTCGGTCTCGACGGTGTCCAGCGCGGCGCCGGCCAGGGCTCCGGCGGCGAGCGCGTCGGCCAGCGCGTCCTCGTCGACGATGCCGCCGCGCGCGGTGTTGACGAGCCAGGCGTCGGGCTTCATCCGGGCGAGGGCGGTGGCGTCGAGGAGGTGGCGCGTCGCCGGGCTCAGCGCGAGGTGCAGGGTGACGAAGTCGGCCGCGGCGAGCAACCGCTCCAGCGGCAGCAGCCGGATGCCGTGGGCGTCCGCGAACTCCCGGTCCGCCAGCGGGTCGTGGGCGACGACGACCATGCCGAGGGCCCGGGCCGTGGTGGCCACCCGGCGGCCGATGGCGCCGAGGCCGACGACACCGAGCACCGCACCGCCGAGCTCGCGCCCGCTGTGCTGTTCCCAGCGGCCCGCCCGGACGGCCGCGACGTTCTGCGGGAGCGCCCGGGCGACGCTCAGCAGCAGCCCGAGGGTGTGCTCGGCCACGGACCGGCCGTTGACGCCGGGGGTGGGGCACACCGCGACGCCGCGGGCGGTCGCCGCGTCGACGTCGATGTTGTCGTATCCGGCGCCGGTCCGGGCGATCACCCTCAGCCGCGGGGCGCCGGCGAGGGCCGGGGCGTCGAAGCGGTCGGTGCCGGCGATCACCGCGTCGCAGGAGGCGAGGGCCTCCCGGACCGCGCGGTCGTCGGCGGGTTGCTCGGGTAATGGCCGGTAGGAGACCGAAAGGCCGGCGTCGACGAGGAGTTGGTGCACCTCGTCGTCCGGGCCGAGCCAGCTCGTCGTCACCAGGACGTGCGCGTCCGCCACGTTGCTCTCCTCGTCCGCCTCGGGTCCGCGTCGATTCGTATCGGTTGAGCAGCATCAGTCGAGCGAGGAGGAACATACTATAGAGTTGCACCCGGTAGTCCAGGGGGCGGAGTGGGCGGGTTTCCGCGGACGGCGGGGCGGGCGCCCGCGGTGCCGGGCGGTCGATGTTCAAAGTCGCGGCGCCTCGGTCCTCAGGCGCTTCGGTGCGGGTAATCCGCGGGCAAATTAGGTTAATTGTCAATCGTTGCCCATTCAATAATAGGGCGCCTTTGGGTTTTCTCCGCCTTTTGGCCCAGGGAATTCCGGGAAGCCCCGGGACCAAAGTCCCGCGAAGTGTCTTGATTGTGTTACCGCGGGCTTTCTTCGATCTGCTGTTACAAACCCGACGGATTGTCGTGATGTGGGCTGAATAACTTCCGAGACGTCGCCGCTCAACGGGGCGGATGACGACCGACTCGGACCTGCAAAGGAACTCCTGATGACTTCCTCCCAGCGCACGACCACGCGTCGCCGCAACCTCGTCCGTACGTCCGCGATAGCTGCCGTCGCGGGCTCGGCGCTGCTGCTCCCGGCCGCCGCCGCGTTCGCCGACGATGCGGCGCCCGAGAACCCGGCGACCGCCAATGCCGAGCAGGACAAGAAGCAGGACGACGCCCAGCACCAGGACAAGGGCGGCCAGGAGAAGGACGGCCAGGACAAGAGCGGCCAGGACAAGGGCAGTCAGGACAAGGGCAAGGGCAGTCAGGACAAGGGCAAGGAGAAGAAGGCGGAGCGGAAGCTGATCCGCACCCAGAACCTGGCCGGCGGTTTCACCGCCAAGGTCTACAAGTTGGGCCAGAACCATTACCAGGCCGACATGTACGCCAAGGCCCCCGACACCGGAAAGCTGGTCAAGTACGACACGTTGGAGACCAAGGGCGGTAAGCCGGCCTACGGTCAGCACAACGGCGCCCACTTCGTGCTCCAGCCCGACGGTTCGATGAACTCCTGGGTCGACGGCGGCAAGAAGCAGGACCAGAAGAAGTCCGACCGCGACAAGTCCGGTCACAAGGACGGCAAGGGCACGAACGGCAACGGCACGAAGAACAACCAGGGCAAAGTCATTCCCAAGGGCGGTGTGAAGGCCGGTGCCGAAGGCATCGAGCCCGCCGACCACACCATGCTCGCCGCCGGTGGCGGTGCCGCCGCGGCCGCCGCGGGCCTCGGCTTCACCGCGCTGCACCGCCGCCGGGTCGCCGGCCGGTCCGGCGACAACGGCTGAACCACCCCGACACCGCACGGGAGTTGAGGTGGCCCGCTCCTCCCTCACCGGAGCGGGCCACCGCCCCCTCCCGCCCACTCCCCGCACTGCTCGTCCCGCCTGCACCTGGAGCCGTCGTGAACCCCACCCCCACCCCCCGCCTCGGCCGCATCGCGACCTGTGCCGCGCTCGCCCTCGCCGTCGCCGGCGGGCTGACGGCCTGTGGCAGCGGGGGCACCCCCGGCCCCGACGTCAACGTCAAGAACGCCGCGACCACGCCCGCCAAGCAGACCGCCCCGCCCATGGCCCCCGCCAAGCCCAAGCGGCTGGAGATCCCCTCCGCGGGCGTGAACGCCGGACCGTTCGTACCGCTGGAGGTGGGCGACGACGGGGAGTTGGGCGTGCCGCCGGTGAACAAGGCCGAGCAGCCCGGCTGGTGGACCAAGAGCCCCACCCCGGGCGAGAAGGGTGCCTCGGTCATCGTCGCCCACTACGACACCAAGAACGGCCCGGCCCTGATGCGCAACGTCAAGAACATCAAGGTCGGCGACGAGATCAAGGTGCAGCGCGAGGACGGCTCCACCGCCACCTTCAAGATCCGCGAACGCCAGCAGGTCAAGAAGGACGCCTTCCCCACCCAGAAGGTCTACGGCGACACCGACCGCGCCGAACTGCGCCTGCTCACCTGCGGCGGCGAGATCGTGGGCGGCCACCGCTCCGCCAACATCATCTTCTACGCCGACCTCGTGAAGTGAGCCGCAGCGCGCCACGCGCCCGAACATGCCCGGTAGTGAAGTGACCCGTACGCACCCGATCGCCCGTGTCCTGGCCCTGACCGCGACCGTCGCGGCGCTGGCCGCCTGCGCCGCCTGGCTGCTCACCGGCTGCGGCACCCCGGGCGAGGCGCACAGCGCCGGCCCCGCCCCGACCGCCTCCGCCCCGGTGCGGCTGTGGCCGGGCCAGAAGTCCGCCACCACCCCGCCGGTCGAACCGGGCCCGCAGGCCGGCGAGCGCGTCCCCGGCATCCCCGCCCGCCCCGACGGGAACATCCACGCGCTCTCCGCCCTCGACATCGTCAGGGCCGAGATCGAGGCGCGGCCGCACACCTACAGCGGCGCCGACGGGATGGACGACGACACCGCCCGCAAGATCCTGGCCTGCACCGAGCCCGGTCCCAACTGCCCGCTGCGCGTGCCGCAGTACCACGACCTGACCGGCAACGGCCGGGACGACCTGGTCGTGGGCTTCGACATGGCGGAGGGCTCGGTCGGCCTGCGCGCCTACACCCTCGACGCCGAGGGGCACCTGATCCGCATCCTCGCCACCTCCGACGTCCCGTTCTCGGTGGAGGTGGCCGGCCGCGAGCTGATCGTGCGCAGCCCGGCCCAACTCGCCGGCTACGAGACCCGCTACGTCTGGGCCTGGGACGCGGCCCTGCACAGCATGCGACTGGCCCGCCAGGAGATCCGCAAGATCCACCCCACCCCCGCGGACCGCAGCTCATGATCCGCATCCTGCTGCGCCGCGCCCACCGCCTGCTGCGGCTGGTGCGCCCCGGCCTGCCCGGCTGGACGGCCACCCTCTACGGCAAGTTCGCGCTCTTCATCACCCTCATGTGCTGCGGACTGGCCCTGGTCCTCGGTCTGTTGGTGCACACCTCGGTCACCCGGCAGACCGTCCAACAGGCCCAGAAGGAGGCCCTCGCCGGCCTCGCCCGCGCCACCGACGCCTACGTCGCGGGCGAGTCGATCGGCAAGGACGCCCGCGTCGACCCCGGGGAGCTGCCCGAACCCCTGCGCCGGATCGCCCTCAGCGGCCGCCGCGGCACCCAGCTCGGCACCTACCAGGGCGAGCCCACCATGTGGGCGGCCGGCCCCGCCGACGCCCGGGTGCTCGCCTACGCGCTCGACTACAGCGCCCAGGAACGCAGCAGCACCGCCCTGACCCGCTCCATCATCGGCTCCTCCGCCCTGGCCATCGCCCTGACCCTGCTCATCGGCTTCTTCGCGGTCTCCCGCATCACCCGCCGACTGCACTCCACCGCCCGCGTCGCCCGCCGGATCAGCGCCGGCGACCTCGACGCCCGGGTCGACGACCGGCGCGCCGGGGGCGCCGCCCGCTCCCACGACGAGGTCACCGTCGTCTCCAACGCCCTGGACACCATGGCCGCCGCCCTCCAGAACCGCCTTCAGGTCGAACAGCGCTTCACCGCGGACGTCGCCCACGAACTGCGGACCCCGCTGACCGGACTGCACGCCGCCGCCGAACTGCTGCCGCCGTCCCGCCCCACCCAACTCGTCCAGGACCGCGTCCGGGCGCTGTGTCGCCTGACCGAGGACCTGTTGGAAATCTCCCGCCTGGACGCCGACGCCGAACGGGCCGACCTGGACGCCTGCGACCTCGGCCCGATCGCCCAACGGGCCGTCCTCGCCTCGGGGTTGGCGACCGAGGTCACCGTCCTGCGCGACGCGCTGGTCAGGACCGATCGCCGCCGCCTGGAACGCGTCCTGTGCAACCTGATCGCCAACGCCCACAAGCACGGCGCCGCCCCGGTCGCCCTCACCGTCGACGGCCCGACCGTGACCGTGCGCGACCACGGCGGCGGCTACCCCGCCTACCTCCTGGAACACGGCCCCCAACGCTTCCGCACCAACACCACCCGCGCCGGCCGCAGCGGACACGGCCTCGGCCTGACCATCGCCCTCGGCCAGGCACGCACCCTCGGCGCCACGCTGACCTTCGCCAACGCCCCGGACGGCGGCGCCCTGGCCACCCTCGACCTCCCCACCGCCTGAACCGGCCCGCCGCGCACAGCAGTTGGCGGCCCGGCCGCCGCGCGGCTCACCCCCGACCGCCCTCCCCGGTCACCACCTCGGGCACCCGCGACCGCAGCAACGCAACGACCGCGCGGGCGGCCGGCGAGGCCCCGGAAGCCTTCCACCGCGCCTGGATGAGGCGCGGCGGGACGCCGGTCACCGGTACGCCGCACACCGTCGGCATGGCACCGGCGGCAAGTTTCCGGTGCGGTGCTCGGGGCAGGGGCGGCCGGGCTCGGGCCGTGCTGCGGGCGGGAGGTGCGCCGCGCTCAGGGCGAGGGCTTGCCGCAGTCGCAGGCGCCCACCCGCTCGGGCTGTGCCGGTGCGCTGATCGGCGCCAGATGATGGACCCGGGCCGGCGGCAGGTTCCCCAACACCGTCTCCGTACGGAAGGTGTGCCGGCGCAGGATGCGGCGCAGCACTCCGAGGCCGGCGAGGGTGCGCTCGCGGTCGTCCCCGTCGGCGAGCGTCCGGCGCAGGGTTTCGCCGCCCACGTAGCCGAAGAAGGACAGCGTGCCGCCGGGTCGCAGGGCCCCTAGGAGCCGGTCGAAGATGTCCTCCGTCGTCCGCGCATCGAAGTTGGCGAACGGCAGGCCGCACACGATGGTGTCGTAGGAGCCGAGCTCGTGCTCCTGGATCAGGCCCGTCCGGATGCGCAGCCGCGGGTCGTCGGCATAGGTGTGCCGCAACAGGGTGGCGAAGCGCGGGTTGGCCTCGATCAGGTCCAGGGTGTCCTGGCCGCCGAGCGAACCGGTGATGTACCGCGTCACCGCCCCGGTGCCGGGCCCCACCTCAAGGACCGCGCGGGAGCGGCCCGGGTTGGGGATCATGTACCGGGTGAGGGCCCTGCAGAGCCGGGAGCTGCTGGGGGCGATGGCCCCCACGTCCCGACGGCTCTTCGCGTATTCCCGCAGGAACAGCGTTACTTCAGTCACGCCGCCAGCCATCCGTCTCTCTAGTCGCTTGCGAAATTGTCGAGGTGTGAGTGATGACACCTGCTTAGACGCCGTGCCGGGCGACAGCGTGCCGATCAGCATGCCCTTGAACTGGTAAAGCAACTGGTGAGTGACCGGGGAGACGTGGTGAAGGTGGCGTGCCAGCGCCTCCATTCCGTGGTCACGCGGTCCGGTGTGCGCCGGAAGATCATCTGATGGGCGCAAGGCCGGATTTCGCCGGGTCATGGATGTCGGGACGGGCTTCGGGGGATCTTCGCCAAGGTGCGGGGATTTACGCCGACTTGGCGGATCTTGCGGCGTCTCGCGCGCGACGCGTTGCGCAGTGGGGCGAGGCGAGGCGAGGCGCGGCGCGAGCGAACGCGCCGTGCCCGGCACCGCTGTCGGTGCCGGGCACGGCGCTATGGGGTTCGGCCGGTCGGCCGGTCGGGACGCGGCTCAGGTGGTCGGCAGCCACTCCGCACGTTGGGACCCGCGGGGGACCAGGATCTGCCGGTAGGCGCCGGGGGTGTCCGACATCTTCACCTGGTCGGTGATGCCCTGGTAGTGGCCGAGCGGGGTCTCGGCGGTGAAGACCTCGGGATCGGGGTAGGCGTGGCGGTCACCGGTGCCGGCCACCTGCCGGGCGTAGGACCTGTCGAAGATGCCCATCGACAGGATCCACAGGGCGACGCGGGAGAGCGAGACGTGCACCCGGTAGCTGCCACCGTCGACGGCGCGGCGCCGCAGCGCCTCGGTGATGCCGGCGGTCAGGAACCACGAGACGAGGTAGTCGTTGACGACCGTGATGGGCGGCAGCGCGGGCTGGTTGCCGTCGCCCTCCAGGTGCAGCAGGCCGGTGAGCGCGCCGGCGGTCTGGTCGAAGCCGAGGTGGTCACGCCACGGGCCGGTCCGGCCGTTGAGCGAGACGGTGGCGTAGACCAGGCCGGGCCGCCGGGCGATGGCCTCTTCCTCGGACAGGGCGATCGAGTCGAGGAATCCGGGGCGTCGGTTGGCGTAGAACACGTCGGCACCGGCCTGGAGTTGGTGGATGCGGGCCAGTCCCTCCGGAGTGTAGGGGCTGATCGTCGCGGAGCGGACGCCGACGCTGGTCGACAGGTAGGTGACGTCGTGCTCCAACTCGTAGGGCCGCCACAGGTTGAGCACATCGGCGCCGTGCAGGGCCAACGCGCGGCCGGCGCCGGCGCCGGCGATGATGTGGCCCATGCCCAGCGCGCGCACCCCGCCCAGCGGGGCGGTCGCGCCCGCGGGCAGCGGCTCGGGGGCGCTGTCGCCGACCCGGGTGATCTCCACCAACGGCATGTCGGCCAACACCTCGGTGTATTGACGCTCCGTCAGGATTTCGGCGGGGGTGCGGACCATCGGCATGACACAGCCGGCCTCCGCGCCGGCCTGCTCCAGCTCGCGGGCGTTCCACTTGGCGATCGCGGCCGCGACGTGCTCGGGGACGTCGCCGACGCCGAGCAGCCGCTCCGCGGCGACCTTGATGTTGGGGTAGATGTTGAAGGGCATCATCCAACGGTCGTCGGCGGTCCGGTAGAAGTTGTTGGCGAGCGCCATGTTGATGACGGACGGGTGGCCGCCGGTGTAGCCGTTGAGGAGTTCCCACTTCCGCTCGTAGAACGGGCACAGGCGGTGTGGACCCACCCGCAGGTCCATGTGGATGTCCTGGCCGCGGCCGGTGCGGTCCTTCCAAAGGGCCGCGAGGGCCGCGGACTTGGCGACCAGGGCGATGCCGGAGGCCGCGCCCAGGCGCAGCGTGCTGGGCACCACCGGGTCCGCGCCCTCGAAGGTGATCGCACCGCCGGTATCCTGCGGCGTCAGCCCGATGCCGGCGAGCACCTCGGCGGTTTCCGCCTGGACGTCGAACGCGTCGTCGGTGGCGGGGTCGGCGATCGCCCGGTTGATCTTTTCGGTGAGGGACATGGCCTCTTCGTTTCTCGGTGTGTGCGGATGGCGGGAGGTCAGGCGCGTTCTGCGGAGCCGGAGTTGACGTTCGGCGTCTCGCCCAGGGCGCGCATCAGGGCGATCTGGGCACGGTCGCGAACGGCGGCGAGCCGCGCGACGGTCTCGTCGCCGAAGGCTTCGCGCGCCTGGTCGACGAGGGTGGCGACGGTGGCGTCGTCGAAGGTGGGGTTGCCCAACGCGGGCCACATGTCGGCCGCCATGGCGCGGCCGAGGTGTTCGATGAAGTGGGGCAGCCCCTCGGGCCCGCCGCCGAGGTGGAAGGTGCGGAACGGCCCGCCGACGGCCCACCGCAGTCCGATCGAGGCGGTGACGATGTCGTCGAGCTCCTGCTCGGTCACCACGCCCTGGGCGACGAGGGAGACGGCCTCGCGGAAGAGCGCGGACTGGAGGCGGTTGGCGACGAAGCCGGGGATCTCCTTGCGCAGCACCTGTGGCCGCTTGCCCAGCGCGGCGTAGAACGCCCTGGCCTGTTCGACGACGGCCGGGGAGGTCCGCCGGCCGGGCACCACCTCCACCAGCGGCACCAGGTGCGGAGGGTTGAACGGATGGCCCACCACCAGCCGTTCGGGATGCCGCAGCGCCCCGGCGATCGCGGTGGCCGGGATGCTGGAGGTCGAGGTGGCGAGCAGCGCGTGCGCGGGGGCGGACCGCTCGATGGTCCCCCAGATCTGCTGCTTGAGCTCCAGCCGCTCCGGGCCGTTCTCCTGCACGATGTCCACGTCCGCGACCGCGGTCGCCAGGTCGGCCTCGAAGCCGAGGCCGTCGGTGAGGCGGTCGGTGGGCAGGCCGAGGGCGGCGAGGGCGGGAGTGATCTCGTCCAGGCCGGCGCGGACGAGGTCCTCGATGTCGGGGCGGGGGTCGTTGATGACGACGTCGATGCCGCGGGCGAGGAAGAGACCGGCCCAGGAGATGCCGATCACGCCGCCGCCGATGATCGCGGCACGCCGGTAGGAGTCCAGCGCGGCAGTTCCGTCCTGGCCGGGAGTGGCGGCCGGGGCGGGCGCAGGGGTGGAGGTCATGGTTGCGCAGCTTTCTCGGATGTCGTGAACTTCTCGAAGCGGATGTGCCCGGCGCGGTGGCGCACAGGGCGTGCGGTACGCGGACGGGGTGGCTACCGACCGGCCCGCGGGCGTCCTCAGGCGGCGAGGTAGTCGTAGACCGGCTCGACGGGGTTGAGGCTCAGGTCGGTGACGAGGTGACTGGCGCGGACGACTTCGAGCACCGGCAGGTCCGCGAGCGGGGCGAGCGCGTGGGCGAAGAGCTCCAGGCGGGCCGGGCCGGTGAAGGCGCTCTTGACGGTGACGTCGCTGATCCGGGTGCGGACCAACTCGCAGATGCGGGGCGTGCCGTCGTAGTGCGGCACGGTCTTGAGCATGAAGGTGGGGGCGCAGACCTCGGCGCGGGCCGCGTCCAGCTCCACGGCGTGGTGCTGGTAGCCCATGGTGGCGGTGGCCACCCGCAGGGTTCCGTAGTCGAGCGTGCCGACGAGGGTGTCGGAGTCGACGTAGAGGCGGGGCGAGCCGGACTTCTTCGGGTACGCGCTGAACTCGCGCCCGCTGGAGATCGCCGGGACGCTGTCCACGTACATCGCCAGGTTGAACTCGCCCGCCTCACCCTCGTGTTCGACGGCGATGAGCTGGCCCGCCTCGGTGTAGTCGCCCAGCCCGGTGGTGTCGGGCATCCGCATGACCTCGAAGCGGACCACCGGCTCGGTGACGGTCAGCGGCTCGGGAACCAGGCGGCGCAGCGCCTCGGGGTCGGTGCGGTAGTAGATGTTGAGGTACTCGCGGTTGGTGAAGCGGTACCGGGTGGGCGGGTAGGCGGGGGAGTCCAGCGGGGTGGTGACCAGCCGCGCGACGTCTTCCTTCTGCATCTTGGCCTCCAGGGAGAGTGGCGTGCCGCCGGACCGCCCGAGTCCGTGGCTCAGGGCGCCCGAGGGGTCGCGCCGGCCTCTCCCGCATTCGGTTGTCGAGAGGGAGGGCGCCAGGCTCGCTCGCGAAGCGCCCGAGACCCAGTGGACGCCTGGAGGTGCATGTCTGTCCAATATATGGACACGTCATGATCGATATCATTTAACGTATGGGCTGCTCAACGTGCCTGTTCGGAAAGGGGGTTGACGCCGTCCGTAGCCGGGTCGTCACGGAGATCGGGGCTCGCGCTGCCGGGCTGTGGTGCGGCTACTTGGCCAGGTAGCCGCCGTCGATCACGTGGTCGCTGCCGGTCAGATACGAGGCGTCGTCGGACACCAGGAACGCCACCAGCGCCGCGACCTCGGCGGGCTCGGCGGTGCGCCCCAGGGGGACGGTGGCGAGCAGCCCGTCGGTGGCGCCGGGTGGCAGCGCCGCCACCATCGGGGTGTCGACGACGCCCGGCGATACGGACAGGACCCGGATGCCCTGCGCGGCGTACTCGCGGGCCGCGGTACGGGTCAGGGCGAGCACCCCCTGCTTGGCGGCGGCGTAGGCGCCGTGGTGGCGGAAGCCCGAATGGGCCGCGACGGAGGCGAGGTTGACGATGACGCCACCCGTGCCGGCCATCGCGGGGAGCTGGCTGCGCATCGCGTGGAAGACGCCGTAGAGGTTCACCTTCAGCACGGTGTCGAAGCCCTCGGGCGGGAGATCGGCCAGCGGGCTGAGCGGGCCGTTGACGCCCGCGCAGTTGACCGCGATCCGCGGGCCGCCGCGCAGGCCGGCGGCTTCCGCGACGACCCGGGCGACGCCGTCCGGATCGGTGACGTCGACCCGGCGGGGCAGGGCCGAGCCGCCGGCCGCGGCGATCCGCTCGGCGACCCCGGCCGCGCCGTCCTCGTCGAGGTCCGCGACCACCACCACGGCGCCCTCCTCGGCCAGGCGCGCGGCGCACGCCGCACCGATCCCCGAGGCGCCGCCGATGACCAGCGCGGGCCGATCCCGTAGCCGGTCGGACCGCGGCACGGACGGGGCCGCACCGTCGAAGGGGCGTGCGGAGGCTGACATGTCTGGCTCCTGCCTGGGAGGGAGGGGAGGGGGCGCGAGGTCGGGGGAGTCAGGACGGGCGGGCGTGCGCGGTCAGCGGCAGGCGGTCCGGGCGCAGCACCGTGCCGACCAGGGGCCGGACGGCGCCGGGACCGGCCGGTGCCAGGCGGCGGTGGGCGGTGAACGCGGCCACCGCCAGGATCAGTTCGGTCCAGGCGAAGTCCTCCCCGATGCACAGTCGGCTGCCCGCGCCGAACGGCAGGAAGGTGTGCCGCGGCGCCTTCGCGGCGCCCTCGGGAGGCCAGCGGTCCGGCTCGAACTCCGTTGGATTCTCGTAGAGTCGGGGATCGCGGTGCACGGCGTAGGGGCTGAAGAACACCTCGTCGCCCGGGTCCAGCCGTACGCCGCCGAGGGTGACCGGCCGCACCGCGCGGCGCATCAGCAGCCAGGACGGCGGATGCAGCCGCAGGGACTCGGTCAACACCCGCCGTGTGTAGGTCAGTTCGGGGAGGTCGCCGAAGCCGGGCGGCCGTCCGTCGAGCACGCTGTCCAACTCGTCGTGGATCCGGCGTTGGACCTCCGGACGGCGGGCGATCTCGTGCAACGCCCAGGCCAGGGAGGCGCTGACGGTCCCGGTCCCGGCCAGGAAGAGGGTGATCAGCTCGTCGGTCGCCTCGGCGTCGGAGAGCGCGCCCTGCGGGCCGCCCGCGAGCAGCAGCATCGAGAGCAGATCGCCGCGGTCCCGGCCGTCCGCGCGGTAGTCGTCGATGATCCGGAGCTGGACGTCGACCAACCGTTGCAACGGGCCGGCGTCGGGCGGCCGCCAGCCAGGCAGCAGCGGTACGCGTTCCGCCCAGGCATGCAGCGGGGACAACGCCAGTCGCATCGAGTGGTACTTGACCGTCAGCCACTCCTTGACGGCCCCGCTCAGCGCGGGATCGTGCGGCTCCGCGAAGAGGGTGCGCAGCAGGACGTCCAGGGTCAGGCGGTTGATCTCCGGCACCAGATCGCGGGTGGTGCCCGGCTTCCAGGCGGCGGCCCGTGCCTGGCACCGTTCGGACATCACCCGGGCGTAGCGCGCGATCCGGTCGTGGTGGAAGGCGGGTTGCATCAGCCGACGGTGGCTCAGGTGCCGGTCGCCGGCGGCGGTGATCAGCCCGTCGCCGAGCGGAACGCGCAGCGCGTCGAACATGGCCCCCTTGTCGAAGGAGCGGGCCTGAAAGGTCAACAACTCCCTGATGCACTCGGGGTCGTTGACGACATGCACCGGACGCGGCCCGATGAGGACCTTCGTCACCGGGCCGTGCCGCGGCAGCCGGCAGAGGAACCCCAACGCGTCACGGTGGAGCGCGCGGGCGTGCCCCATCAACGGCAGACGGCCGGGGGCGATGGGGGCGGCGAGGGTTTCCGTGCCGTGTCCCGTGCCTTCTGGGCTCGATCCCATGTCAGCCCGCCTCGCGGGCGGGGGCGACGTCCGACGCCGCGGCGGACCGGAGGTGGCGCAACCCGGCGAAGAGGCCGTCGGCGGTCAGCGCGTGGTTCTGGGTGGGGAAGTGCGTCAGCAGCGGGCGCGGGCCGTACATGAGCGGCACGCCCGGCCAACTCCCGTCGGCATGTTGGGACGTCAGGAGGTATGCCAATCCGGGGGCCCAGTGCGCGTGCGCGTGAACGCCGCCGCGTTCCAGGGCGGCGAGCGCGAGCCCGGTCGCGGCGGGAGTGCTCGGGTCGCCCGCCTCGACGGGCCAACCACCGTCGGCATTGCGGGTCGCGGCCAGTGCCAGGGCGGCCGGATGGCCGCCCTCGTGCGCCGCCGCGTCCAGGGCCGGCAGCACCTCGGCGGTGGCGTACGACAGTCCTCGGTACCACCCGGCCCGCCAACGCCCCTGCGCCGCCAGGCGTTCCGCGAGCCAGTCACGGGCCGCCGCCAGCGGTATCCGATGCCTGCCGGCATGGCGGTCCAACGCGGTGACGACGTGGGCGATCACGTCGTCCACCGGAGGGTCGCCGGCGGACTGCCAGGTCCGCCAGAGCCCGTCGGGCAACTGCTGCCCGGCCAGGTGGCGCAGACCGGCCCGGATCGTCGGTTGCACCGCGTCACTCGCCCCGTTCGCGCCGCTCAGGGCGATCAGCGCGGCCGCGGTGGTGTCGTTGTCGGACTCCACGCCGGAGCGGTACGGCCAGCCGCCATCCGCGTTCTGCGCGGCGACCAGGAACGCGACGGCGTCCGGCAGCGCGCTGCGATCGAAGGCCGCCGCACCGCCGAAGACCCGTACGGTCAGCGTGGTGTCCCAGACATCGCTGCTCGCGAAGCGCCAGGTTCCGTCTGGCAGTTGACTGTCGATCAGGTACTCGTCACAGCGCCTGGCGGCCGCCGTGTCCGGGGCGGCCGTCCGGAGCGCGAGGGCGGCGAGGGCGGTGGCGACGGGGTTGGCGAAGAAGTCGCCCGACGGGGACTGCCGGTCGGCGATCATCCGGGCGGCATGCCCGGCGGAGGCCAGGTCGCCGAAATGGCTCTCCACCAGCGCGTGCGCGGACCAGAGTTCCACCTGCGTCCACCGTTTGAGCCGTTCCGGGGAGGCCACCGCCGCGGCCAACTGCGTGCGCAACACGGCGGGTTCGGCGCCGCCGCGGGTCGGCCGGCCGACGTGCAGGGCGACGACCTGGAGCAGCCGGGCGCGGGCCGACAACGCCGGGTCCGCGAAGGCGGCATGGCTGACGTCGACGGGCCCACCGATGCCCAGCGCCAGGGACCGCAGCGCGCTCTCCATGGCATGGGCCACCGGATGGTGGCGCTGTGGGTCGGGGCCGGCGGCCAGCCAGGCACTGCCGCGTTCGGCGGCGCGGCCGGCGCCCGGGTGCGGCGACCGCGCCAGGGCCAGCGTGCACAGCGCGGTCTCGGTGATGCGGGGATCCGGGACGGCGCACCACGAGCCGTTGCCCAACTGGGTGGCGAGGGCGTATCCCGTGGCGCGGTCGACGGCACGTCGCACCCCGGCCAGGAGGGCCGACGACAGTCGAACTCCCGGCATCCCCGGCCGCTCCGGCGACCTCGGTGACCCCGATATCGCGGGTACCGCACATCCTGATGACATCGGGCCCCTGCCCCTCCGACTTCCGCTTCGACTCCGCCTCGTCCCACCTCGTCCGCTGCCGCCCGAGCCGTGGACCCGCGGACGTAGCCTGGCGGCGTGGACACTTCGCAACCGGCCAGTCACCCTCCCCTGGAGATCGTTTCCATAGCGGACACATGCTCCGCCGCACTACAGAACATGCCGCCGTTGGAGATCTGGCTCAAAGAGTTCCAACTCCCCGTGAGCACCGCGCTCGTTCCGCTGATGAGCCTTCAAACCGCCTTCATGACGCCCTGGTTACCGGCCGAAAGCTGCTCCCGGATCTCGCGTCTCATGCTCTGGCTGATGGCGATCGACAACGTCCTGGACGCGCCGGACGACCGGCCGGCGGTGGACCGCACGGGCCCGGACCCGACCGACGCCCGGGTCCGTGCCTGGCACCGCGTCCTCGCAGGTCACGAGGGTGGCGCCGACAGTCCCGACCCCATGGCCCGCGCACTGGCGGACATCGTCGCGAGCCTGGAGCGCGGCGGCCGGCCCGAACTCGTCGCCGTCTGGCGGAAAAGCATGCATCAGACCCTGGAGGGCATGGACCACGAACGCCGGGCGGCGCGGACCGCGGCCGCCGGCGGCGGACTGCCCACACCGGCGGACTACTTGGCGCACGGCGTCTGGACCATCGGCGTCGAACAGCAGGTCACCGCCCTGTGGGCGCTCATCGACGAACCCGATCTGCCGCACCGCCTGCCCGTACTGCTCGGCGCGCTGCGCCAGGCCGCGATCGCCATCCGCCTCCTCAACGACCTGCGCGGACACCACCGCGAACGGGACGAGGGAAAGGTCGACGCACTCACCCTCGGGCTGTCCGAACAGGAGGCGCACGACAGGGCGCAGGCGGCGATCGACGACTGCCGGCGGGTCCTGGCTCCGCTCACCGCCGCCGGGTATGGTTCCGCGGTGGCGCTGGAGCGGGTGGTCCTCTGGCACGCCCGCATGTACCAGCGGTTCGACCCCGTACGCCCCGACCGGTCGACCCCCTTCGCCCTCCCGGGCGGACCAACCACCACCACAACCACCGCGACAGACACCGCCCCGAACACCACCACAGGCACCACCACAGGCACCCGATCCACCCCGCTCATCCGTCGGTCGAAGGAGGCCCCACCCATGGGTACCGAGCAGGAAGTCCTGGACGCCATCGCATCCGGAGGGGAGTGCGACGGTGCGGAACTGGCCGCACTCTTCGACCGGCTCGAACCGGTCGACACCGCGCTCCTGATCGGCACTTGGCGGGGCGGCGGCTTCGAGCGGGCCAGCGAGAACGCCAAGCTGCTGACGCAGATGCGGTGGTACGGCAAGCGGTTCGTGGACGCCGACCACGTGGAGCCGCTGCTGTGCCGGGACGAGCAGGGGGCGGTGTTCTCGTTCGAGGAGATGGGCCTGGCGACGCTGCGCGAGGTGGTCTTCCGCGGCAAGCCGTCCACGGCGATGGTCTACGACCAACTGCCCATCGTCGACCACTTCCGCCGGCTCACCGACGACGTCCTCCTGTGTGTGATGGACAAGAAGGGCGAACCCGCGGACTTCTTCTTCCACCTGACCCGCGTCCAGGCACCGACCCCGTAACCACCGCACACCGGCGGGTGACTGGCCCACGATGCGGCGCCCGCACGCCCCCAACGGGGCTGCCCGGACGGAGGTCGCTCCGTCCGGGCAGCCCGTGAGGGGGAAGGTCCAGCTCGCCGATCGCGAGTCGATCACCGGGGCAGTGCGCTCATGACGCAGCGTCAACTGCCCTGCCCCGCACCCTAGTCGGTCACCTCGATCTTTCCGTTTCCGCTTCCGTTGACGGATGCCGCAGCGGGCACGGGGCCCGCGTCGACGGCGGTGCCCGGGGCGGCGTGGCCGTTGGCGCCCCCGGTCACCCGCTTCAGCATGCCCGCCAGGTCGACGCCCGAGACCGAGTTGAGCAGCTCCACGCCCTGGGCGACGTTGTTGGCGACCGTGCGGGGCAACTGGCCGGCCCCGTCGGTGGAGATGACCGTCAACTTGTCCACCGCGCCCAGCGGTTCGGATGCCTTGGCGACGACCTGCGGGAGGACCTCCATCAGCATCTGGAGCACGGCCGCGTCGCCGTACTCGGCGAAGGCGTCGGCCTTCTTCTGCATGGCCTCGGCCTCGGCGGCCCCCTTCGCGGCGAGGGCCGCCGCCTCCGACTCACCCTCCAGGCGCACCGCTTCGGCGAGCGCGGCGCGGCGCAGCTTCTCGCCCTCACCGGTCAGGCGGGCCCGCTCGGCGGTCGCCTCGGCCTCCTTGACCTCGGCGATCCGGCGGGCCTCGGCCTCCTGCTCGGCCTGGTAACGGGCGGCGTCCGCGGGCTTACGCACCTTGGTGTCCAACTCCCGGTCGGTGAGCGCGGCCTGCCGCTCGGCGACCTTCTCCTGCTCGGTCAGCACCTCCTGCTGGCGCGCGGCGTCGGCGAGCGGGCCGGCCGCGTTGGCCTTGGCGGCCGCCGCCTCGGTCTCGACGCGGATCTCGGCCTGCTTGAGGTAGAGCGTGCGCTCCGCGATCGCGATCTCCTCGGTGGCCTTGAGCCGCGCCTGCTCCGACACCCGCTTGGCGTTGGCCTCGGCGATGTCGGCCTCCTGGCGGGCCCGCGCGGCCTCCGGCCGGCCCAGGTCCTCCAGGTAGGAACCCTCGGTAGTGATGTCCTGGATCTGGAACGCGTCCAGGATGAGGCCCTGCCCGGAGAGGCTGGCCTCCGCCTCCTCGGCGACCTGCCCGGCGAACGCGGCCCGGTCGCGGATGATGTCCTCGACGGCCATCCGGCCGACGATCGCCCGCAGCGCGCCCGACAGCACCTCCTGCGTGAACCCGACGATGCCGTCCTGCTGTTGGAGGAAGCGCTGGGCTGCGGCCCGGATGGCGTCCTCGCTGCCGCCGACCTTGACGATCGCGACACCGTCGAGGTTGGCCTTCACGCCGCGCAGGGTGACCGCGCCGCGCACCGCCACCGGCAGGTGCCGGCTGGACAGGTCCAACGAGAACCGCTGCTGCACGAAGGGGACGACGAAGACGCCGCCGCCGACCACGACCTTCTGGCCGCTGTTGTCGACGCTGACCTGACCGGTCTCCGGATCGGTGGACCTCTTGCCCCGGCGGCCGGTGATGATGAACGCCTCGTTCGGTCCGGCGACCTTGTAGCGCGTGATCACCACGAGGGCGAGCAGCACGACGAGGACGACGGCACCTATGACGGCGATAACAACTGAACTCATGAAAAATCCCCCCTGCCTTCCCGGGGGTAGGCAGATCAAGATGGTGGTTGTGCATGATCGGTCCCGCGGCGCGGAGCGCGCCGGGACCGGGCGAGCGGGGGTGGGCGCCGACCCGCATCGGCGTCCGGGTCCGGGCCGCCCCCGCTCAGCGTTCGACGGGGCGGACCGCCACCGAGGTGGACGACAGTGACGCCTCCACCCAGATCTCGGCACCCCGGGCCACCGGGACCGCGCTCCGGGCCGACAGCTTCACGGGATGCCCGGCGAGTTGCAGCAGCACCTCGCCGTACCCGTCCGTGGGGATCGGGGTGACCACCGAGCCCGCGGTGCCGACCAGGTCCTCGCGGCGCGGTGCCGGGTCGGTCCGGTCGTCCAT
This sequence comes from Streptomyces sp. NPDC090442, assembly GCF_044769405.1. Classification (NCBI taxonomy): domain Bacteria; kingdom Bacillati; phylum Actinomycetota; class Actinomycetes; order Kitasatosporales; family Streptomycetaceae; genus Streptomyces; species Streptomyces sp. NPDC090442. The sequence continues at coordinate 14,285 of NZ_JBIVXW010000050.1, read as the reverse complement.
CAGGGCCCGGCTGAACCGCCAGGTGGCCGCCCCGGCCGCGGTGCCGGCCGCCAGACCGACGCCGACGGCGGCCGCGGTGCCGAGTCCGGTGGCGCCGTGCACGATCGCGCCGGCGAACCCGAACATCGACAGGAATCCGGCGATGACCGGCAGCGACAGCAGTCCGTCGAAGGGTCCCGCCAGCAGGCCGCCGAACAGGCCCTCCAATACGCCGTCGAAGATCAGTGACAGCGCGAGCACGACGATCCCGCCGATGCCGAGACCAAGAAACCAGGCCATGTTCAGCCCTCCCGCACTCGCTCATTCCGCTCGAACGGGATGATCGTGACACGCGGCCCGGTCGCCGCACATTGCCGCATCCCGGCAATCTTTACGCGTCCTTGATGTGCAAGGCCGCGCGCCGGTGCTTGCGCCGCGGGCTTTTTACCCGGCTCCCGCGACATACCCCTTGACTGTGTGCAAATCGGGAGGAAACTGGTGTCTAACCAGATAACCGAAGAGCCGCACCGTCGACGAAGACGTTCGTTGACAGGAGACCCTTAACGTGGCTCTGGCTAGGCCCCCGGAAGCCCCGCGAACCGGAGCCTCAGCGACGACTGAGGTAGATGGTGGCGATGTGGACTCCCGGGGACTGAGTTGTTCGGAACGGTTCGTCGTTCGGGACGGATTGATGAGGCGGCCCGGGAGTTCCTCCCGGGCCTGATGTGTGTCTGGGGGCGTGGCGGTGACGCGCTGGCGGGGCGCGCGAGGCGCCCGGTGCGCTAGCGGCCGTTGTCGCAGCGTTCGCGGGACTTGACCACGATGAGCTTCACCTTCTGGCGCAGCAACGGGGCGCCGGCCTTGGGGAGTTGGGCGCACACCTTCCAGTTGCCGGGCCACAGCACGTGGCGCCCGGCGCCCCTGCCGTCCTGGAGTTGCACGTTCTTGTTGTTGTGGAGCGCCTGGTAGGCGAGGGAGAGGGACTTGCCGTTGACGTTGGGCATGATGCCGTCGGCGGCGCCCGCCGGGCCGGTTGCGGCGAGGGCGGCGAGGGCGGTCAGGACGAGGGCCGCGGCGGTGCGCGGTGCTCGGCGTGCGCGCGGGGCCTGGGGGGTGTGCGTGTTGGTCATGCCTGGAGAACGCGCGGTGGGGGTGGGGGTCACGGCGGGGAGGGGCGGGGGGCTCCATCGGGGGCATGTGGGGCCTGGGCTAGGGTCGTTATCCGCTCGTGACCACGTGACTACAGTCGTGTAGACATCTTCAGACGGTCTGACTAAGGTATGCCTTCGCTAACTGAGGTAAGGCATACCGGTGCGGTTGTGCGGCCGGAGAGGACGACTATGTGGGACGACGCGTTTCCGAGTTTCTTGATCGGCTTGAGAGAAGGTCTGGAAGCCGGACTGATCGTTTCGATCCTCGTCGCCACGCTCGTCCGGGCCGGGGCCAAGTCCCGCCTCCCGCAGGTGTGGACCGGTGTGCTGGCCGCCATCGCGATGTCGTTGAGCTTCGGTGCGGTCCTCACGTTCACCGCCGCCTCGCTCTCGGCCACCGCGCAGGAGGCGTTCGGCGGCACGCTGAGCGTCATCGCGGTCGCGTTCGTCACCGCGATGGTGTTCTGGATGCGGCGCTCCGCGCGCAGCCTCTCCGGTGAGATCAAGGAGAAGGTCACCGGGGCGCTCGCGATGGGTGCGGGCATGCTGATCGTCACCTCCTTCCTGGCCGTGGGCCGCGAGGGGTTGGAGACCGCGCTGTTCCTGTGGACCACGGCGCGGGCGGCCGGCGAATCCGTCGGGCCGATGATCGGCGCCGGGATCGGGCTGGTCATCGCGGCGGGGCTCTGCTGGGGCCTCTACCGCCGGGTGCTCAAGATCAACCTCACCAAGTTCTTCACCGCGACCGGGGTCGTGCTGATCGTCATAGCCGCCGGCGTCCTGGGGTACGGCCTGCGGGATCTCCAGGAGGGCGGGGTGCTGCCCGGCAAGACCGCGTTCGCCTTCGACCTCAGCCAGAGCATCGACCCGAGTGCCTGGTACACCACGTTGGTGCAGGGCGTCTTCAACCTGATGCCGGCCATGACGTGGTTGCAGGTCTTCGGGTACGTGGCGTACCTCGCCGTCGTGATGACGCTGTTCGTCCGCGGGGTGCGGACGGCCGCGAAACCGGTGCCGGCGCCGCGTGCGCCCGGGGCGAAGGCGGCAGCGGCACAGTCGACCGAGGCGAAGTCGGCCGAGGCAGAGTCTGCCGAAGTGAAGCCGGCCGAGGGGGAGTCGAGCGAGGAGCAGGCCGAGTCCGCCCCTGAGCCGCAACCCGCCCCCGAGCCGCAGAAGGAAGCCGCGCCGGCCGCCGCCGCGCCGGCCGCCGCCGCGCCGGTTGCCGCTACCACCGGCCGGAAGCGCCCCGCCTGGGTGTTGCCCGTCGTCGTGGTCGCCGTGCCCGCCGTCGTCGCGGGCGGGATCGTCGCCTTCGGCAAGTCCAAGCCGGCCGGGGCGCCCACCATCGCGGTGTCCGAGAAGGAGTGCGGCAAGGGCTTCACCGCGCCCAAGACGGGCCGGCAGACCTTCCAGATGCAGAACACCGGCGACAAGACCTCCGAGGTGTACCTCGTCGACCCGACGAGCAACGCGGTCTACGGCGAGATCGAGGGCCTGGCCCCCGGCACCACCCGCGACCTGGTCGCCCCCATCGCGGGCGGCTCGTACGCCTGGCGCTGCGTCCCCACCGGCGGCAAGGCCGTCACCTCGGCCGCCGTCCGGGTCAGCGGCGGGGGCGGCGCCAAGGCCGTCGTGCCGGTCTCGGAGGAGGACCTGGCCGGACCGCTGCGCGCGTACAAGAAGTACGTCGACGCGGGGTTGGCCACGCTGACCGACCAGACCCAGCGGCTCAGCGACGACCTCGCCGGCGGCGACCTGGACGCGGCCCGCACCGACTGGCTCACCGCGCACCGGACCTACTCCTCGCTCGGCGCCGCCTACGGCACGTTCCAGGACTTCGACAAGAAGATCAACGGGCGGGCCGACGGGCTCCCGGGCGGCGTGCACGACAAGGACTTCAGCGGTTTCCACCGGATCGAGTACGGACTCTGGCACGGCGCGTCCGCCGACGAGCTGACCGGGCCGGCGGAGCGGCTGCACGGCGATGTGATGGGGCTGCGGAAGGCGTTCCCCACCCAGGACTTCGACCCCGGTGACCTGCCGCTGCGCACCCACGAGATCCTGGAGAACACCCTCCAGTTCGAGCTGACCGGCGACACCGACGGGGGCAGCGGCAGCAACCTCGCCACCGCCGACGCCAACCTCACCGGCACCCGCGAACTCCTCGACGTGCTGCGCCCGCTGATCACCAAGCGCGACCCGCAGTTGCTGACGACCATCGACGGCGACATCGCCCGGCTCCAGAAGCTGCTCGACGCGGCGCACCACGGCGACGCCTGGACGCCGGTCGAGAAGCTGGACGCCACCACCCGCCAGCGGTTGAACGGGGTCACCGGGCAACTGCTGGAACACCTGGCGCCGGTGCCGGACCTCCTGGAGATCCGCAAGTCCGCCTGACCGCCCCGGGATCGGGGCGCCCGGTCCCGGGACGCGAGCACCACCGCCGACCACCGGGCCCCCGCCCGTATCCCTCCCCACCCCCCATTCACCCCGCAACCGACGCACCACCCCGCGCACGCTCCGAAGGGATCCACGAGATGTCCGCCGAAACGCCCGGCCCGCAGGGCCGCTGTCCCGCCGACCGGCGCTCGTTCGTGAAGACCGCGCTGGGCGCCGGCGCGGCCGGTGCGGTGCTGGCCGGCGGCGGCTTCGCCCTGGCCCAGGGCCAGACCGGTACCGCGCGCGCCGCCGACACCGCCGACGCCGGCAAGGTGCCGTTCCACGGCGTCCACCAGGCGGGCATCCTCACCCCGCAGCCCGCCGCCGCGGCGTTCGTCTCGCTCAACGTCATCGCGGAGAACCGCAGGGAACTCACCGACCTGCTGCGGACGATCACCGAGCGGTCCCGCTTCCTGACCGCCGGCGGCGCGCCGCAGGACCTCGGCGTCGGCGCCCCGCCGTCCGACAACGGGATCCTCGGTCCGGTCGTCCCGGCCGACGCGCTGACCGTCACGCTCGGGGTGGGCGCCTCGCTCTTCGACGACCGCTACGGCCTCGCCAAGGCCAAGCCGCGCAAGCTGGCCCCGATGCGGACCTTCCCCAACGACAACCTCCAGGCCGCCGAGTGCCACGGTGACCTGTCGTTGCAGATCTGCGCGGAGCGCCAGGACACCGTGCTGCACGCGCTGCGCGACATCGCCCGGCACACCCGCGGCGGCATGCAGATCAAGTGGCGGATCGACGGCTTCCAGAACGCGCCCCGGCCCAGCGGCACCCAGCGCAACCTGCTCGGCTTCAAGGACGGGATAGCCAACCCCGACGTGAAGTCGGGGCGGGAGATGGACCACTTGGTGTGGGTCCGCGACGGCCAGGGCGAGCCGGCCTGGGCGACCGGCGGCAGCTACCAGGTCATCCGGATCATCCGGATGCTGGTGGAGTTCTGGGACCGGGTCTCGCTGGCCGAGCAGGAGAAGATGTTCGGCCGCCGCAAGGACACCGGCGCCCCGTTGGACGGTGCCAACGAGTTCGACGTGCCCGCCTACCAGAAGGACCCGCACGGCACCGCGATCCCGTTGGACTCGCACATCCGGCTCGCCAACCCGCGCACCGCCAAGACCGACGACTCCCGCCTCCTGCGCCGCGGTTACAACTACGACCGGGGCGTGGACAACGTCGGCAACCTGGACATGGGGCTGGCCTTCTGCTCCTACCAGCAGGACGTCCGCCGCCAGTTCGAGGCCACCCAGGAGCGGCTGATCGACGAGCCGCTGGTGGACTACATCTCGCCGACCGGTGGCGGGTACTTCTACGCCCTGCCGGGCGTGCGGGACGGCTCGGACTGGCTCGGCCGGAGCCTGCTGGCCGCCGTCTGACACGGCGTCGGGAGCGGCGGAGGGGCGCGGCGGCTCAGATCCGCAGGGTCAGCGGCGGGTGCGTCCCGTTCAAGTAGTGGTCGCCGATGGCCCGGAGGCTGTGCGCGGGCGAGCGCTGGGCGGTCAGCACGCGGGCGTTGCGCCAGAACCGGTCGAACCCCGGGTCGCCGGCGGGGGAGTCGGCGGTGCCCGTCAACTCCAGGATGCGGGTGGTGATCTGGAGCGCGGACTGGTTGGTCACCGCCTCGGCGGCGGCGACCAGCACCGCGATGTCGGCGCGCTCGTTGACGCCCAGTTCCCGGCCCATCAGCAGGCCCCTGGCCAGGGCCTCGGTGGCCGGTTCCACGACGGCCGCCGCGGTGTGCGCGGCGGCGACCAGTTCGCCGTAGGCGAGCAGCAAGTAGGGGTCGCCGCCCGGTCGTTCGGCGTACGGGGCCGGGTCGGGGTCGGCGGTCGGCCAGCCGCCGGGCGCGGCGCGGCTGAGGTCGCGGGCCTCGGCGAGCGCGCCCTCGGCGATGCCCAGCGCGACGTGGACCAGGGCCAGCCGCAGCGCCAGCGGGGCCAGGGTGGCGTACGGGGTGAGGTGCTGCTCGTCGTGGGAGACGGTGCCGAGGAGCTGCTCGGGCAGCACCGGTACGCCGTCGAAGGCGACGCTGCCGGCGCCGGCGAGGCGCTGGCCCAGGCGGTCGTGGGCCGGGTCGGTGGTGACGCCGGGGTGGGCCGGGTCGACCAGCGCGGTCAGCCAGTCGCCGGTCTCGGTACAGGTGGCGCCGACGACCAGGCGGTCCGCGACGGTGACGCCGGCGGCGAACGACCGGCGGCCGTGCAGGAGATAGCCGTTCCCGTTCGGGGTGAGGGCCAGGGTGAGGTCGGGGGCGGCGCCCGGGGACGCGGGCTCGGCGTCGGCCGGTGAGTTGCCGGTGTCGCCGGCCAGCAGCCACTGCTCCGCCACCACCCGGCGCTCGAACCCGTCGGACTGGTCCGGGTCGCCGAAGAATCGGGTGTTCCAGGTCAACGCGTAGTGGCGGGCGAGGAGTTCGCCGATGGAGCTGTCGGCCGCCGCGATCTCGCGGATGACGGCGCAGGCGGTGCGCCAGTCGCTGCCGCCGCGGAGCGGGCCGGGCGGGGTCAGCAGGGCCGGCAGGCCGGCCTCGCGCAGCCGGGCGAGTTCGTCGGCGGGTGGTTTGCCGGACCGGTCGCGGGCCAGCGCGTCGACGGCGAGGTCGTCGGCGACCTCGCGGGTGACGCGGGGCCAGATCTCCTCCTCCGCGAGGCGGGACTGCGGGGCGGCAGGACGTGTTGCGGACCTTTTCGGCATGCGCCGTTCACCGTCCTCGTCGGCTGGAACCGGGCTGTGGGGGTGGCCCCCGGTCGGGCTTCCCTAGTTTTCCCACTGGATTGGTAGGGAATAGCTGCATGATGCGTCCTGAACTTCCGGCCGGGCAAGGGGTGTTCGAGGGGTGGACGGATCGGGGTCGCATTCCGGACACGGGGTCGGTCGTCCGACGGCCCGTCGCGGGCCGTCCGCAGGTCAACCGGGCCCGGGCGGCTAGGGGTTCATCCAGGACGCCGGGTCGCGGGTCAGCGCCGAGACCTGGTGGGGGAGTTCGGCCGACGCCACGTCGGCCAGCGAGACGCCGTCGAGGATCTGACGGACGTTGGCCCGCAGCGCGATCCACAGCGGAAGCAGGGACTCCGCGGGGCCGCTGTACGACAACTCCGGCGGGCGCACGCCCCGTACGGACACCAGCGGACCGTCCACGACCCGGATCACGTCGGCGATGGTGATCTCGTCGGCGGCCTTGGCGAGGCGGTAGCCGCCGTTCCCGCCGCGCTGGCTGAGGACCAGCCCGCCGCGCCGCATGTCGCCCAGGATGCCCTCCAGGAACTTGTGCGGGATGTCCTGGGCGTCGGCGATCGCCTCCGCCTTGAGCGGGCCCCCGTCCGGGGCGTGCGCGAGTTGCAGCGCGGCGCGCACCGCGTAGTCCGCTCTGGCTGAAATCCGCATGGTGGCATTATCCCCGAGCGGTCGGGCCCGGCCGCCGCCCCGCCCCTGGCGAGGAGCGCGATCCCGGCATTCCCGGCGCGCGCCGGTCGGCTCACCCTCGGCAGCGCGCCGGCGCACCACCCTTGACGCGGCCCGGCGGGGCCTTGAGACTCAAGGGCGGGAACCACGGCGAACAGGGTGGGAGTCGATGGGGCACACAGAGCGGGACGGCGACCGCGCGGCACGCGCGGACCGGCCGCGTCCCCTCCTCACCTCCCGCCGGCACATCGATCTGCTGCGCGTCTGCAGCGCCGCATAGTCCGCCGCCGGGCGCCGGCAGCCGGTTTCCGTCGACCCCGCGCCCCACTTGGGCCCCGCCCCGCCCCGCGCCACCGTGCCGGTGCCCGTCCGCGTCCGCGCGCGGGGGCCGCCGGGCGCCCACCCGTACGACCCGCCACCGGACCTCGCACCCAGGGACTCGTATGACCACCTCCGCCTCCACCGCCGCCGACACGTCCGCCTTCCGGGGACGGATCGGCCCCGACCCGCGCAGCGGCCACTACCCGGCCCCGCACCGCTACCGCCTGCACCTCTCCCCGTCCTGTCCGCACTGTCTGGGCCTCGCCCTCACCCACGCCCTGCTCGACCTCGACGACGTGCTCCCGCTGAACCTGCTGCCCGCCGTCCCCGACGCCCCCGAGTGCGGCTACGCCGCGCTGCGCCCGCTCTACGAGGCCAGCGCGCACCAGTACCAGGGCCCCGCCACCGTCCCGGTGCTCAGCGACGACTGGACCGGACGGATCGTCAGCACCCACGCCCCGGACATCCTCCGCGACCTGGCCGAACGGTTCGGCGGCCACGGACCCGCCCTCTACCCCGACCACGCCCGGGACGCGATCGACGCGCTGGCCCGGCGCTGCGAGCGGGACATCAACCAGGCCGCCCAGCACGCCGGTTCGCTCGGCAGCGACCACCCCGGCTACGAGGCCGCCCTGACCACCCTGCTCGACGCGCTCGCCGCACTGGAGCGCCGCCTGGCCGACCGCCGCTACCTCCTCGGTGACCGACTCACCGTCGCCGACGTGCAGTTGTGGGTCACCCTGGTGCAGCTCGACACCGTCCACCGCTGGCACCTGGACGCCGCGGCCGTGCACCGCATAGCCGACCACCGCGGCCTGTGGTCCTACGCCCGCCGGCTCGCCGCCCTCCCGGCCTTCGCCCGCCACCTCGACCTGGACGCCATCGCCCGCCGCCACCACGCCCGTTGCCGGGGCCAGGAGGCCGCCGGGGCGGCCGTGCAGATCGTCGACTGGACCACCGCGCACGCCCCCGCGCCCCGCGTCACCCCCGCCCCACGCTGACCGCCCGCCTCAGGTCGCCACCCGTAGGGGCAGCGACTTCACCCCGTGGATGAAGTTCGACACCAGCCGCTGTGGCGGTCCGGCGACCGCCACAGCGGGCAACAGCGCGCAGGTCTCCTCGTACAGCACCCGCAGTTGGAGCCGGGCCAGGTGCGCGCCCAGGCAGACGTGCGGGCCGTCCCCGAAGGACACATGGGGGTTCGGGGTGCGGGCGAGGTCCAGTCGGCCCGGGTCGGCGAAGGCCCGCTCGTCGTGGTTGGCCGAGCCGTGGAAGACCACGACCTTGTCGCCGGCGCGGATCCGGGTGCCGGCCAGTTCGGTGTCCTCGGCGGCGGTCCGGCGGAAGCTCAGCACCGGCGTGTGCCAGCGCAGCAGCTCCTCCACCGCCGTGTCCACCGCCACCGCGCCGGTGCGCAGCGCGGCGTGGGCGTCCGGGTGGTGCGCCAGCGCCAGCAGCCCGCCGGGGGCGGCGCTGCGCACCGTGTCGTTGCCCGCGATGGTCAGCAGGAAGAAGAACATCTCCAGCTCGGGCACGGCCAGTTCGGGGTCGGTGGCGAGCGCGGTCAGCACGTCGTCGCCCGGGTGCCGCCGCTTGTGCGCGGCCAGCTCGCGGGCGAACGCGAACATGTCTTGGAGCAGCGCGGGGGAGCGGGGGTTGGCGGGCCGGCCGTCCGCGCCGGGCACCGCCGGGCCGGCCTCGTCCGGGTCCTGGTAGCCGATCACCCGCCGGGTCCAGTCCAGCATCAGCCCCCGCTCGGACGGTGGGACGCCCAGCAGGTCGGCGAGGTTGAGCAGGGCGTACTCGTCGGTGACGGCGGTGACGAGGTCGCACACCCCGTCGCCCCCGGTGCGCGCGCCCTCGACCGCGGCGCCCAACAGGGCGCGGGCCCGCTCCCGTACGACACCCGTGAAGCGGTCGACCCGGCGTGGGGTGAAGGCCCGACTGACCAGGCGGCGCAGCCGGTTGTGGTCCGGGGGGTCCTGATTGAGCATCATCCGCCGGATGAACGGCAGGTCGTCCGGGTCGGGGTCGCGGATCTGGGTGGCGCCCAGGTGGGACGAGAAGGTCCGGGCGTCCTTCAGGACCCGGACCACGTCCCGGTGCCGGGTCACCGCCCAGAAGCCGGGACCGGCCGGCCAGCCCAGCACCTCGGGCTCGTCCTGCCAGGCCACCGGGTGGTGGTCGCGCAGGAGCCGGTAGGCGTCGAGCGGCAGCCCCTCGGCGTAGCGGCGCGGATCGAAGACGTCGGGAACCGCCGCTGCGTCGGGCGCGTCGGCCGTGGTGGGGCCGGGGCGCGGCGTGGTCGCGCCGTTCTCGTTGGTCATGCGGCCGCCGAAGGATGCCACGCGCTCTCCACTGGTTTCCGGGCCGGGCGCTCCGGCGGGGACGGGACCACCCTCGCCGCCGCCACCCCGCCCGCGCAAGGGCACCGCGCCCCCCGGGAGCGGTCGTCACGGCCGGTCGGGCGCGCCGTCGGCGCCGTGGGGCCGGGCCGCGGCGGGGCCGAGGAGGCCCGCCTCGTGGGCCAGGAGCGCCGCCTGGACGCGGTTCTCCAGGCCCAGGCGGGTGAGGATGCGGTTGACCCGGCTCTTGACGGTCGGCTGGGACAGCCCGAGGTCCTCGGCGATCTGGAGGTTGGACCGGCCGCGGGCCACCAGGAGCAGCACCTCCAACTCGCGGGCGGTGAGGGCGTCCAGGCGCCGGCCGGCGGCGGTGGACGGGGCCGGGGCGCCCGGCAGCAGGCCCGCGGGGAGCGCGGTGAAGGCGCCGATCAGCCGCTGGGTGACGCTCGGCGCGAGCATCGCCTCCCCGTCGGCCACCACCCGCAGGGCGTGGGCGAGTTGGTCCGGCGGGCTGTTCTTCAGCAGGAACCCGCAGGCGCCGGCGCGCAGCGCCGCGTGCACATACGCGTCCAGGTCGAAGGTGGTCAGGACCAGCACGCGGGGCGGCGGCCCGGGGTGCGGCCAGTCGGCGAGCAGCCGGCGGGTGGCCTCGATGCCGTTGGTGCCGGGCATCCGGACGTCCATGACGACGACGTCCGGGCGGAGTTCGCGGGCCCGGGCGACCGCCTCCGCGCCGTCGGCGGCGGTGCCCACGACCGAGAAGTCCGGGCGGCGGTCGATCACCGCCCGCAGGGCGTCGCGGACCATCTCCTGGTCGTCGGCGAGGAGCACCCGGATGGTCATGCGAGGGCCTCCAGGGGGAGCGTGGCGCAGAGCCGCCAACCGCCGTGCGGGCGCGGGCCGGTGTGCACCGTGCCCCCGAACGCCGCGGCGCGCTCGCGGACGCCGAGCAGGCCCCGGCCCGATCCGGGCGGCGGCCGGTGTTTGGTGGCCGCCGGCCCGTTCTCGACGGCTATGGTCAGCGCCGTCGCGCCGCGGCGCAGCGCGACCCGCACGTCCGTGGCGCCGGCGTGCTTGAGGACGTTGGTGAGGGCCTCCTGGACGATGCGATAGGCCGACACCTGGAGCGCGGGCGGCAGCGCGTCGAGGGCGTCGTCCAGCTCCGCGGTCACCCGGCAGCCGGCCGCCTCCACCGCCGTGAACAGCGTCCGGACGTGGCCGAGGGACGGCTCGGGCGCGGGGCCGGCGGCGCCGTCCCGGTCCTCGCCGACGGTCAACAGGCCCAGGATCCGGCGCATTTCGACCAGCGCGGTGTCCGCGGTCTCCGCGATCCGCACCACGCCCCGCCGACCGTCCGTCGGTGGCGCGCGCCTGGACGGCGATGGCGCTGACGTGGTGGGCGACCACGTCGTGCAGATCGCGGGCGATCCGGGCGCGCTCGGTGACCACGGCCTGACGGGCGTTGCGCTCCCGCGCGGCGCGCAGGTCCTCGTTGGCCTCCCGCAGCCGGGAGTTGACCTCCTCCAGGCGCCCGTTGGTCTCGCCGAGCCGGCGGTTGAGGTCGCGCAGCCGGTCCGCCTGGAGCGCGATCCGCCGCCGCCCGTAGCCCAGGAGCCAGGCGACGCCGTAGAAGACCACGAAGGTGGTGGCGGTGACCGGCTCCAGCGAGCCGAGCTGCGGCGGGTCGGTCCGGTCGGTGAGCAGGTCCGTCGCCACGACCGTGAGCAGCGACAGCGCCGTCCACAGCAGCCCGGAGCGGGCCGGCGTGCGGCGGGCCACCGCGTACCCGGCGAAGATCAGCAGATACGGGCCGGGGATCTTGCCCGGCACCGGATCGACGACTTCGAAGACCACGAACGCGGCGGTCATCGCGCACAGCACGGTCCGTGGCCACCGGCGGCGCCAGACCAGCGGCAGGGTCTGGAGCCCCCAGAGCAGCACCCCGACCGGGCTCGGAGCCGGGTGCCGGGCGAGCAGGGTCAGCATGTCGAACGCGGTCAGCCCGCCGCCGAGCGCGAGATCGCCGAGCCAGGGCCGCCGGTCGGCGAGTTGGCGGTGGGCGCGCCGGAGGGCGGCCGTGAAGTACGTGTCCATAACGGGTCGCAAGGCTAACCAGCCGCCCCCGGGGCGACGATCGTCCGCGCGGAGGGAATCGGGCCGCCCACCGACGCAACCAAAGGTGCGCGGCCCGGCGGCGGATCGGCAACCAGGACGACGCCGCGGCCGCCCCCGCCTTCCTAGCGTCGGAACCCCACGGCATCCGACCGGACGGCGCGCCGCGCACCGCCCGGTCGCCGACCCACCGGCCCATCGAAGGGATCGACGAACCCCGTGAACACCACGAGTACCGCCGGGCGTACGGGACGCGACGGCCCCCGCGCGACCTCGGCCCGCGCCCGCTGGACGCTACTGCTCCTGGGCACCGCGGCCCATCTGCTCGCCGTCGGCGGCCGGTGGGACATCGCCGCCGCGGCCTGGCTCTTCCCCGTCCTGCTGCTCCGCTTCGCCCGCACCGGCCGCCCCTGGACCGGCGCCCTGGTGCTGTGGGCGGCCAACACCGCGGCGGCGGTATTCTGGGTCGCCGAGTCGGCGCTGGGCCTCAACCCCGTCGTCCTGCTGGGCGTGACCGGGCTCGCCGCGCTGCTCACCCTGCCGTTCCTCCTGGACCGCCTGCTCATCGGGCGGTTGCGGCCGTGGGCGGCGCTGCTGACGTTCCCGGCCGCGACGGCCGCCGCCGAGTTCCTGATCACCCTGCTCAGCCCGTTCGGCACCGTCTACGGCTCGCTGGCGGCCACCCAGACCGGCGCGCTGCCGCTGCTGCAACTCGTCTCGGTCACCGGCTCCTACGGGATCGGCTTCCTCGTCGCCTGGTGCGCCTCGACCCTCAATCACCTCTGGGAGGCGGGCTCTTGGGCCACCGTCCGGCGCGCGGTGTTCACCTGCGCCGCGGTGCTGCTCGCCGTCGTCCTCGCCGGCGGCGCCCGGCTCGCCCTCGCCCCGCCCACCGGGCCGACGGTCCGGATCGCCGGCGTCACCGCGGACGCGGCCCTGGTCCGGGCCCAGAAGGCGCAGTACGCGCGCGCCACCGGCGGGCCGGCCGGCCTGGTTGCCCACCCGCCGCCGGGCCTCCGGCCGGCCCAGCGCGCCGTGCTCGACGGCCTGTTGGCCGCCACCCGGCGGGAGGCCGCGGCCGGCGCCGAGATCGTGGTCTGGCCCGAGGAGGGGGCGCGGGTGCTGGTCGGCGACGAGCCGGCGGCCCTCGCCGCGGCCCGGGAAGAGGCCCGCCGCTCGCGGATCTACCTGGAGGTCGGCCTGCGCGTCCACACCGCACAGGCACCGTCCTACGGCCGCAACGAGGCGCTCCTCATCGACCCCCGGGGCACCGTGCGCTGGACGTACCAGAAGGCCCACCCCATCCCCGGCTCGGAGACCTACACCCCCGGCGACGGCCGCGTCCCGACCGCCGCCACCCCGTACGGCCGGCTGGCCAACGTCATCTGCTACGACGCCGACTTCCCCGCCCTGATGCGGGTCCCGGCCGACCTCATGCTCGTCCCGGCCCACGACTGGCCGGAGTTCGGGCGGGTGCACACCGCCAAGGCCGCGATCCGGGCCGTCGAGTCCGGCTACGCGCTGTTCCGCCAGGACGCCGAGGGCGTCTCGGCCGTCTTCGACGACCAGGGCCGGACGCTGGCCACCACGGACTACTTCACCACCGACCGGCAGGCCACCGTCGCCCACGTCCCGCTGCACGGCACCACCACGGTCTACGACCGGACCGGGGACACCTTCGCCTGGCTGTGCCTGGCGGCCGTCGGGGCGTTGCTGGCGGCCGGCGCGCTCACCCGGCGCCGGCCGTCCGCGTCGTGAGCGTCGTCAACGCCGTCCCCTCTTCGGGGTGTTGGCCGTCGGGGCGCCGGTCACGGCCACCTGGGCGGGGCGCAGCAGGCGGTCGCCCACCCGGAAGCCCCGGCGGACCACCTCGGCGCAGACCGGGCGTTCGCCGGCCGCGGGGCGCGCGCCCGCTCCGGCGGGGCGGTAGGTCACCGCCTCGTGGACGTTCGGGTCGAAGGGCTCGCCCGGGGCGCCGAGGGGCGCGAGCCCCAGGGCGGCGAGCTCCGTGTCCAGGAGGTCGGCGACCCGCCGGAAGCCGCCGGTCACCTCGCCCTGCTCGGTGGCCTCGGCGATCGCGTCGAGCACCGGAAGCAGCCGTTCCAACACGTTGACCACGGCGATCTGCCCCACCGCCAGCCGGTCCCGGTGGACCCGGCGCCGGTAGTTGTCGAACTCCGCCTTGACCCGCTGGAGATCGGCCGTGCGCTCCCGCACCTCGGCCGCCAGCCGCTCGGCGTCGGACTGCCGGGCGCCGGGGCCGCCCGGCCCGCCGTCGCGCCGGGCGGTGCGGCCGGCGTCCCGGCCCGGCCGCACCTGGTCCGACTCCGGCCGGGGCGGCGGCGCCGACCCCCGCTCCGGCCGGGTGCGCCCGACGAGCGCCAGCGGCGGGCGGGGGAGACGACCGGCATCGGTCGGACGGTTCATCGTCCGCCTCCTTCCCGCTTGTCGTCGTCCACGATCTCCGCGTCGACGACCTCGTCCTCGCCCGTGGCCTGCTGGCCCGAGTGCCCGCCGGCACCGTCCGGGCCGGCCGCGG
>NZ_JBIVXW010000049.1:0-70352 GCF_044769405.1 Streptomyces sp. NPDC090442 | reverse complement strand
GGCGGGCCCGGGTGGGCCCGCCCTTCTTGTTTTTGTGGGGGAGGGGGTGTCAGGGGGCGAAGGGGGCGATGGGGTTGTGGAGGGTGCCGATGAGTTGGAGGGCGCCGGCAGGGTCCTGGAGGTCGACCATCTGCTCGTTGTTGCGCAGTTGGAGGCGGTTGAGGCAGGAGAGGGCGAACTCCGGGGCGAACATGTCGTGTTCGGCGAACTTGTCGGCGAGGTGGGGGTGGGCCGCCTGGTAGTCGCTGACGGTGGCGGCGACGGTGCGCCAGAAGGTGTCCTCGTCGAGGACGCCGCGGTCGGCGAGGGTGGCGGCGAGGAAGCGGAAGAAGCAGTCGAAGACGTCGGTGAAGACGGAGAGCAGCTTCTGGTCGTCGGGGACGTCGGCGCGGATGCGCTCCACGGTGGGCGGGAGGACCGCGTCGGCGGACATCACGGCGATCTCCTCGGCGATGTCCTTGAAGATCACCCGGGCCACCGCGCCGTCCTCGACGACCAGGATGGCGTTCTCGCCGTGCGGCATGAAGACCAGGTCGTAGGCGTAGAAGGCGTGCAGGACCGGGGTGAGGTAGCCGTCGAGGTAGCGGCGGAGCCAGACCTCGGGGGCCAGGCCGGATTCCGCGACGAGGGCGGCGGCGAAGGATGCGCCGTCGCGGTCGACGTGGAGGAGGGAGGCCATGGTGGCCAGCCGCTGGCCCGGTTCGAGGGTGGGGACCGGGCTCTCGCGCCAGAGGGCGGCGAGCATCTTGCGGTACGGGGAGCCCTTTTGGGTGGCGGCCTCGTACTGGCGGTGGTGGTAGCCGATGGCGGCGCGCTCGCGGATGATCGAGAAGCGGGCGGCGCGGAAGGTGTCGTCGGCGTCGATCAGGCGGGCCAGCCAGTCGTTGATGGCGGGGGTGGCTTCCATGTAGGAGGCCGAGAGGCCGCGCATGAAGCCCATGTTGAGGACTGACAGGGCGGTCTTGACGTAGTGCTTCTCGGGGTGGCTGGTGTTGAAGAAGGTGCGGATGGACTGCTGGGCGAGGTACTGGTCGTCGCCGGGGCCCAGGCAGACCAGGCGGCGCTGGGCGACCTCGGCGGCGAAGGTGACGGAGAGCTTGTTCCACCACTGCCAGGGGTGGACGGGGAAGAAGTAGTAGGCGTCCGGTTCGAGGCCGAGGGAGGTGAGGGTGGTGGTGAAGCGGGCCCGGGTCTCGGTGGGGAGCTCGGCGTCGATGAGGGTGGCGTAGTCGAGGTCGGCGCCGGCGGTGAAGGTGGCGTGGTCGCGGTGGGCGGCCAGCCAGACGAGCTCCAGCGGGGCGGCGGCCTCGGGGGCGTAGGCGTGGTACTCGTGGACGCCGAAGCCGAGGCGGCCGTTGTTGGCGACGAAGCAGGGGTGGCCCTCGGTCATGCCGGTCTCGACGGCCTGGAAGCCGGCGGTGGCGAGCTCGGCGGCGGTGGGGGCCTTGCCGGCCAGCTTGTAGGCGGTGCCGGAGAGGGTGGAGCTGATCTCCTCCAGGTAGACCGGGAGGATGGCCTCGGACAGGCCGAGGGAGGTGTGGAACTCGGTGATGAAGTCCAGCGCGTCCAGGGGGAGTTCGGCGTCGTCCCGGCGGCGGCTGATGCTGTCCGGATCGATCTGCCAGTGGTCGAGGGCCCGTCTGTGGGCGGTGAAGCGGTAGGTGGTGGTGGCGTCGTCGCTGCGGACGGCGTAGCGGTCGGCGTCGGCCGCGTCGCCCGACGGCTCGGGCGTGAGCAGGCGTTCGTGGGCGAACTCGGCGAGGGCCTTGCGGACTAGGGCGCGGTTGGCGCGCGCCCACAGCTCGGGGGTGAGGTGCGCGACGGCGTCCTGGGCGGGCTGCTGCGGGGTGGCGGGGGAGGGGGCGTTCATCGGCGGTGGTCTCCTCGGGTGGCCAGGAACTGGTCGCGGGTGCAGATGCTGAGGTAGGCGTCCTTGGAAGGGAGTTGCACGGTGCGGACGACCTCGAAGCCGACGGACTCGTTGAGGGCGTGCACCGCGGTGTTGCGGGTGTCGGGTTCGACGACCACGCGCTCGACGGCCGGGTCGGCGAAGAGCATCTCCATGACGGTGGTGATCACCGCGCGGGTGAAGCCGTGGACGGGGGCGTTCGTCGGGGCGGTGAGGAAGTGCATGCCGACGTCGCCGGGGCGGGCGGGGTGGATGCCGACCAGTTCGCGGTGGGCGGGGTCGTAGCGTTCCATGAGGAAGGCCGGGGCGCCGTTGTGCAGGCCGAGGAAGGCGTCGTGGTGGGGGTCGGCGTCGATCCGGGTGAACTCCTTCTCGACGTCGGGCAGATCGCACTCCTGCATGAGCCAGAAGACGGCCTTGGGGTGGGTGACCCAGGTGTGGAGGACGGGCGCGTCGGCGAGCGGGTCGACGGGCCGCAGGGCGAACTCCCCGAGGGCGGGGTCGGTGCGGGTGAAGAGGGGGGCGTTCACGCGGATATCTCCATCGGGTCGTGCGGGCCGGCCGGGGCGGCGAACTCCTGGAAGGCGATGGCCTTTTCGACCGGGTAGTGCTCGCGGCCGAGGAGTTCGCGGATGATGCAGGAGTTGCGGTAGGCGGCCATGCCGAGGTCGGGGGTGACGAAGCCGTGGGTGTGCAGCTCGGCGTTCTGCACGAAGATGTCGCGGCCGGCGGTGTCGATGCTGTAGTTGCGGGCGACGTCGTAGCGGCCCTGGGCGTCCCAGGCGATGCGGTCGCGGACCGGGTCCAGGAAGGCGGGGACCTGGTAGCGGTAGCCGGTGGCGAGGACCAGGCCCTGGGTGGTGAGGGTGAAGTCGCGGTCCTGTTCCGCCTGGTGCATGTCGAGGGTGTAGGTGCCGGTGGCCTCGTCGTAACGGGCGTCCGTCAGGGCCGAGTTGGTGAGCAGGCGGGTGCGGACCGGGCCGGCCAGGCGCTTCTGGTAGAGCAGATCGAAGATGGCGTTGATCAGCTCGGAGTCGATGCCCTTGTAGAGGTGCTTCTGGGTGGCGTTGAGGTGGTCGCGGGTGGCCGCGGGGAGGGCGTGGAAGTAGTCCACGTACTCCGGGGAGGTCATCTCCAGGGTGAGCTTGGTGTATTCGAGGGGGAAGAAGCGGGGGGAGCGGGTGGCCCAGGTGAGCTGGTAGCCGTGTGCGTCGATGTCCTGGAGCAGGTCGTAGTAGATCTCGGCGGCGCTCTGGCCGCTGCCGATCAGGGTGATGCTGTCCTTGGCCTGGAGGGCGGGCTTGGCGTCCAGGTAGCCGGAGTTGTGCGCCGCGTCGCCGCCCAGGTCGCGGCAGGACTCGGGAAGGTGCGGCGGGGTGCCGGTGCCCAGGACCAGCTTGCGGGTGCGGAAGGTGTGGCGCTCGCCGTGGTGGTCGGCGTGGACGAGGTAGAGCTCGGCGCGCTCGTCGTACTCGACGGCGGTGACCGTGTGGGAGAAGCGGACGCTGTCCAGCTTGCCGGCGGCCCAGCGGCAGTAGTCGTTGAACTCGGCGCGCAGCGGATAGAAGCTCTCGCGGATGTAGAAGGAGTACATCCGGCCCGATTCCTTCAGGTAGTTGAGGAAGGAGAAGGGCGAGGTGGGGTCGGCGAGGGTGACCAGGTCGGCCATGAACGGCACCTGGAGGTGGGTGCTGTCCAGCATCATGCCGGGGTGCCAGTCGAAGCCCGGCCGGTCGTCGAGGACGAGGCCGTTGAGCTCCTCGATGGGGGCGGTCAGGCAGGCCAGGCCGAGGTTGAACGGGCCGAGGCCGATGGCGAGGAAGTCGTAGGGGGTCTCGTGGGGGACGGTCACGGGATGTCTCTCCGCAGGGGGGTGGTCGGTCGGGGAGGTGTCAGGGGGCGCTGAGGGCCGGAGCGGGGCGGCCGGCGCCGGGCTGCTCGGCGAGGTAGCGGCCGGCGTGCTCGGCGATCAGGTCGAGGACGGCGGCGATGTCGTCGAGCGTGGTCTCGGGGTTGAGCAGGGTGAACTTCAGGTAGTGCCGGCCGTCGACCGTGGTGCCGGCGACGATCGCGGCGCCGGAGGCGAACAGGGCTTCCCTGGCGTGGAGGTTGACCCGGTCGGTGAGCTCGGGGTCGGGGTCCTGGGTGCCGCCGGGGAGGTAGCGGAAGACCAGGGTGCTGAGCTGGGGCTCGACGACGACCTCGAAGCGGGGGTCGTCGTGCAGCAGTTTCCAGCCGTCCGCGGCCCGGTCGATGACCTCGTCGAAGAGCTCGCCGATGCCCGTCGCGCCCATGGTGCGCAGGGTCAGCCAGAGTTTGAGGGCGTCGAAGCGGCGGGTGGTCTGGAGCGACTTGTCGACCTGGTTGGGGATGCGCTGCTCGACCATCCGGCGCGGGTTGAGGTAGTCCGCGTGGTAGGTGACGTGCCGCAGCGTGGCGTGGTCGCGGACCAGGACGGCGCTGGAACTGACCGGCTGGAAGAAGGACTTGTGGTAGTCGACGGTCACCGAGTCGGCGCGCTCGATGCCGGCGAGGAGGGCGCGGCGGCGGGAGACCAGCAGGCCGCAGCCGTAGGCGGCGTCCACGTGCATCCAGGCGCCGTACCGGGTGGCGAGGTCGGCGATCTCCGGGAGCGGGTCCAGGGAGCCGAAGTCGGTGGTGCCGGCGGTGGCGACGACCGCCATGGGTATCAGGCCGTCGCGGCGGCAGCGCTCCAGTTCGGCGGCGAGGGCGTCGGTGCGCATCCGCTTGGTGTCGTCGACCGGGACGGCGATGACGGCGTCGGCGCCGAGGCCGAGCAGGGTGGCGGATTTGCGGATGCTGAAGTGGCTGACGGCGGAGGTGAGGATGCGCAGCCGGGGCAGCAGGGCGGCGCGGCGGGCGTCGGCGCTCTCGGTGTCGTCGGCGTCGTCGCGGGCCAGTTCGCGGTGGCAGGTCTCGTCCCGGGCGAGCAGCATCGCCTGGAGGTTGGACTGGCTGCCGCCGCTGGTGAAGATGCCGTCGGCGTCCGGGCCGAGGCCGATCCGGTCGGCGGTCCAGTCGACCAGGCGGCGCTCGATGAGGGTGCCGCCGGCGCTCTGGTCCCAGGTGTCCAGGGAGGAGTTGACGGCGGAGAGCACGGCCTCGCCGACGAGCGCGGGGATCACCACGGGGCAGTTGAGGTGCGCGAGGTAGCGGGGGTGGTGGAAGTAGATCGCGTCGCGCAGGTAGAGGTGCTCCAGCTCGTCGAGGGCGGCGGCCGGATCGTGGAGCGGGGCGTCGAGGTCGACGGCGGCGACGGTGGGCGCCAGTTCGTCGACGCGGACGCCGGTGAAGGGGCGGTCGGTGGTGGCGAACCGGTCGCGCAGCCGCGTCACGCTGTCGGTGACGGCGGCGTGGTAGCGGTCGGCGGTGCGCTGGTTGAGGAGATGGGTGCGGCTGTCGGCCGGGTCCTCGGCGGGGTGCGCGAGGAGACTCATGAAGGGGCCCTCCCTGGTGCGGGTCGACCGCGTCCTGTGCAGGCAGGTGGTGCACAGGGGCAGGGGAACCCGCCCGATGACGCAGTGAGGTAAGCCTAACCTAACTGGATCACCGGGTGGATTCGGGGTGCCCGCCGGGGCCGTCAGCTCCCCTGTTCCTCCAGGGTCCGCAGCACCAGACCGGTGGCCGGCTTCGGTCCGAACGACGTGGACTTCCGGGGCATCGTGACGCCCTGCTCGGCGAGTTGACGGACCGTCTCCTCGGAGGTGGGGCGCATCAGGACGGCCGTCCCGCCGTGCCGGGCGGCCTGGGCCACCGCCGCCTCGGTGTGATGGAGGTAGCCGATGTCCGACGGGTGGTCCGGGATCCGCCAGACCTCGTCCAGCAGCACCGAGTGCAGCACCGTGGCGTCCAGTTGCCGCCACACCTCGGGCCGGTCGGTGCGGATCACGCGGTCGAGCAGCCCGGGGTCCGGCTGGTCCAGGAGGTGGAAGCAGTCCGGGCCGCCGGCGAGCACGAAGGCCGCGCCGGGTGTCTTCGCCAGCGTCTCCAGGGCGGCGGACAGCTCGCCCGGCAGCCGGCGGATCCGGAAGGCGCCGGCCACGTCCGCCAGCGCCTTGTCCGGCGGCAGATGCGGCAACACCCGGTGGATGGCCCGGACCTGGAGCGGATAGCGGGCGGTGTCGACCAGCAGCACCAGGCCGGAGGCCCAGGGGGAGTCGGGCCCGGCGTCCGGGCGCTGCTCGTACAGCCGCCGGTAGGTCGCCCAGCGGTGGTGGCCGTCGGCGATCAGCGCCTGGCGGCGGGCCAGGTCCGCGTCGACGGCGGCCAGCTCGGCGGGGTCGGTGACCGCCCACAGGCGGTGCGCGAAGCCGTCCTCGGTGGTGGTGGCGAGCAGCGGGGGGTGCTGGGCGGTGCGCTCGATGACGCCGGCGGCGCCGTTGGCGGTGCCGTCGCCGCAGTACGACAGCAGCAGCGGCTCGAAGTTGGCGGCCGCGGCGTCCATCAGGGCGGCCCGGTCCGCGACCACCTCCGGGATGACGTCCTCGTGGGGGAGGACCGGACCGTCCAGGCGGAGCGCGCCGATCAGGCCGCGTTGGAGGAGGTCGCCGGCGCGCTGCTCGTAGACGTACAGCGCGGGCTGCGGGTCCGGTGTGAGGATTCCCTCTTCGCGCCAGCGGTGCAGGGTGTCTGCGGCCTGGCGGTGGCGGGTGGCCGGATCGGGGGCCTGCGGCAGGATCAGCCGGACGATGTTGTAGGGATCGGAGGTCTCCAACGCCCGGACGCCGTCCGGGCGGACCACGACGTCGTAGGGCGGGGAGGTGACCGCGGTGAGGCTGCTGACCCGGTCCGGGGCGTAGCGCAGGCCGCGGAACGGGAGGAGGCGGAGGCCGTCGGATGTGGTCATTGAAGAATGCTATGCCGGGAAGGCGGTGCGGGATGATCGGGGGAGAGGCCGCGTTCGGCCGGAAACATCGGTAGCCGCGCGGGTGCCGACGGGCGGGCCCGGTGAGGCCGGGAACGGCCCGCGCACCGTGCACGAGGGACCCCCTCCGTGCGGTACGGAGGAGCGAGGAGCAGGACGGCATGAGCGAGCAGGATCGCGGGCGAGGTCGACCCGACGGGTGCCGGCGCGCGCTGAGCGAGGCGTACGACACCGCGCTGCTGGATCTGGACGGGGTGGTCTACGCCGGCGGCCGGGCGATCGACCATGCCGTGGCGTCGCTGACCGCGGCCCGGGACGGCGGGATGCACCTGGCGTACGTCACCAACAACGCGGCCCGCACGCCGCGGGCGGTGGCCGACCAACTGTCCGGATTCGGCCTGTCGACGACCCCCGAGGACGTGATCACCTCCGCGCAGGCGGTGGCCCGGCTGATCGCCGAGCAGGTGCCGGCCGGCTCCCGGGTGCTGGCCGTCGGCGGCGAGGGGCTGCGGGTGGCGCTGCGCGAGCGGGGCCTTACCCCGGTCGACTCGGCGGACGACGACCCCGCGGCGGTGGTGCAGGGCTACGACCCGACGCTGGACTGGGCGCGGCTGGCGGAGGCGGCGTACGCGGTGCAGCGCGGGGTGCCGTGGTTCGCCTCCAACACCGACCTGACGATCCCCAAGGAGCGCGGCATCGCGCCCGGCAACGGCGCGCTGGTCGAGGTGGTGCGGATCGCCGCCGGCGGGACGCCGCAGGTGGCCGGGAAGCCGCAGCCGCCGATGCACCGGGAGACGGTGCTGCGGACCGGTGCGCGGCGGCCGTTGGTGGTCGGGGACCGGCTGGACACCGACATCGAGGGCGCCTGGAACGGCGGGGTGGACTCCCTGCTGGTGCTCACCGGCGTGACCACCCCGGCGGAGCTGCTGGCCGCGCCGCCCGCGCACCGGCCCAGCTACGTGGACGCGGACCTGCGCGGGCTGCTGCGGCCGCAGCCGGAGGTGACGGCGGACGGTGCCGGCTTCGTGTGCGGCGGCTGGCGGGCCGAGGTCGCCGGGGGCGAACTGGTCGTGGACGGCGAGGGGGAGCCGCTGGACGGGCTGCGGGCGCTGTGCGCGGCGGCCTGGACCGCCGCGGGCGGGGGGAGCTGCCCGGCGGATCCGGCCAAGGCACTGCACCGGATCGGTATGTGACGTCACGTCAGGTGCGGGGGGCGGAGGATGCGGGCGGGCCCCGCCGCGGGGAGCGGCGGGGCCCGACGGCTCACTCGGCGGTGGCGGTGGCCGCCGCGGTCAGCTCCGCGATCAGGTCCTCCTCGGTGGCCCCGCGCCGCCAGTAGCCGGTGAACTTGACCGCCCGGCGGTCGAATCCGCGCTCCCGAACCAGGTGCCGGCGCACCGCCTTGACGGTGCCGGCCTCGCCGGCGATCCAGGCGTACGGGGTGCCCTCGGGCAGCTCGGCGGCGCGCAGCGCGTCCAGGACCGGCTCGCCCTGGTGGGCGGTGGAGTGGTCCCGGACGAGCCAGGTGACGTCGGCGTCCGCGAAGGTCGGCAGCGGCTGTTGGTCGCCGTCGTGGCCGACCTCGATCCAGACCTTGGCGGTGGTGCCCGGGGAGAGCCAGGCCAGGATGCCGGCGATGGCCGGCAGGGCGGTCTCGTCGCCGGTCAGCAGGATCCAGTCGGTGCGGGGCGGCGGCCGGAAGTCCACCCCGCCGTTGTCCTCGACGGCCGGCGCGAGGACGGTCAGCCGGTCGCCGGGCCGGGCCGCGAGCGCCCAGCGGCTGGCCGGGCCGCCGCTGGGGGAGGCGGGGTCGTCGGCGCCGTGCAGCGCGAAGTCCACGTCGAACTCGCAGGGGTCGTGGCGCTGTTCGCGGATGGTGTACGAGCGCATCACCGGGCGCTCGGCCGGGTCCTGGGTCCGCCAGGCCGCGTACCAGCCGTCCCCCATGTCCTCGAAGACCGGCGCGGCCTGGTGGGGCTGCGGGAGGAACAGCTTGAAGCGCTGGTCCCGGCCGCCGGAGGCCAACTCCTCAAGCCGTTCCCCGGTGAAGGTGATCCGGACCACGGACGGGCCGAGCCGCCGGGTGCGGACGACCTGGACGTCGAAGAAGCGGAACGGCGCGGTGGTGGGGGCGGCGGTCGCGGTCATGTCGGAACCTCCCGGGACGGGGCGGGCTGGGGCGGGTGGACCGGGCCGGTGGTCAAGCCGGCCCGGGTGTGCGTCAGTTGACCTTCTTCGCGCTCTCGACGGCCTGGGCGAGCGACTCCAGCAGCGGGGCGGCGCCGGCGTACGAGAAGCGCGGCTCGCTGGACCAGGGGGCGATCTGGCCGGCCTTGACGGCGGGGAGCTTGGTCCAGGACGGCTTGGCGGCCAGGTCCTTGGGCTGGAGGGTGGCGGTGCGGTTGTCCAACAGCAGCACGTCCGCCTTGTACTTGTCGGCGTTCTCCCAGCTCAGGGACTCGAAGTAGCCGCCCTTGTCCAGGTGGTCGGGGACGATCAGGTCCACGCCGAGGGACTTGAAGTACATGAGGTCCGCGTTGACGCCCGGGTTGGAGGCGTAGAAGAGGTCGGCGCTGCCGGAGCAGGCGAGGACCTTGACCGGGTGGGCGGCGGCGGCCTTGCGCAGCCGCGCGGCGGCCTGCTCGAAGCGGGCCTTGGCGTCGGTGACCTTCTTGGCCTTCAGGTCCGCGCCGAGCGCGGCCGCGAGGTCCGCGTAGCGCCCGATGATCTGGTCGAGCGGCTTCCGGGAGGCGGTGAGGGCCACGGGCTTGGCCAGCTTGGTGATCTTGTCCTTGCTGTCGTCCGGGACGTACCAGAGCGCGCCCGGCTCGTACATGTTGGTCACCAGCAGGTCGGGGGCGAGGCCCGCGTACTTCTCGACGTTGAACTGGTTGTAGGCGTTGCCGATGATGGTGACCTTGTCGACGTCGAGGTCGCCGGCCTGCGGGTCGGGCTTGCCGTTGCCGAGCTTGGTGGGGCCGAAGACGCCGACGATCTGGTCGTCGATGCCGAAGTCGTGCAGCGCGGCCGCGGTGCCGGTGAACGCGACGATGCGGCGCGGGGTCCGGGGCAGCGAGACCTTCTGCTTGCGGTCGTCGGTGAAGGACCACGGGCCGCCCTTGCCGCCGCCCGAACCCCCGGATTCCTTGCCCCCTCCGCAGGCGGCGAGCAGGGCGCCGATGCCGACGGCGCCGCCCGCGGCCAGCACGCCGCGACGGGACAGGGATACGCTTCGGGTGGTTCGCATGGCTTTGGTGCTTCTCTCTGGAGCGTTCACGCCCCAACGGGCATGGCGGGCAGGCCGAACCGGAAGGGCCGGCAGATCGACAACATGTGAGGGTAGGCTAACCTAACTGGCGTGTTGGTCGACAGTCCCCCCGCAGCCAGTCCCCCCGAGGTGGCGCCGCCCCCCACCGCGCCCCGACGACGATCCGGCGTCCGTGCCGCGGGACTCGCCGCCTCCGTCGCCGTGCTCGCCGTCGTCGCGGTCCTCGGCATCGCGGTCGGCGCCAAGCAGATCCCCCTCGACCAGGTGTGGCACGGGGTGTTCCACTACTCCGGCTCCGACACCGACGTCGTCATCCGGGACGTGCGGCTGCCGCGCACCCTGCTCGGGCTGCTGGCCGGCGCCGCCCTCGGCCTGGCCGGCACCGTCATGCAGGCGCTCACCCGCAACCCGCTCGCCGACCCCGGCGTGCTCGGCATCAACGCCGGCGCCTCGGCCGCGGTGGTCTCCGCCATCAGCTTCCTCGGCGTCACCTCGCTGTCCGGCTATGTGTGGTTCGCCTTCGCCGGCGCCGCGGTGGTCTCGGTCGCGGTCTACGTCCTGGGCGGCACCCGCAGCGCCACCCCGGTCCGGCTGGCGCTCGCCGGCACCGCGCTGACCGCCGTCCTCACCGGCTACCTCAACGCCGTCAACCTCCTGAACTCCGCGGCGCTGGACCGGATGCGCTTCTGGACGGTCGGCTCGCTGGCCTCCGCGACCATGCCGACGGTGACCGAGATCGCGCCGTTCCTGGTGGTCGGCGCGGTCCTCGCGCTGCTGCTGGCCCGCCCGTTGAACGCCGTCGCGCTCGGCGACGACCAGGCGCGGGCGCTGGGGGCCGGGCTCACCCGCACCCGGGTGCTGGCGATGGTCGCGGTCACCCTGCTGTGCGGCGGCGCGACCGCGGTCTGCGGCCCGATCGTCTACGTCGGCCTGATGGTGCCGCACGCGGTGCGTACCCTCACCGGCCCCGACCTGCGCTGGATCCTGCCGTACTCGGCGGTCCTCTCGCCGGTGCTGCTGGTCGGCGCGGACGTGCTCGGCCGCGTGGTGGCCCGGCCCGGCGAGCTCCAGGTCGGCATCGTCACCGCCGTTGTCGGCGGCCCGGTCTTCATCTACCTCGTCCGACGCCGACGGATGGCCCAACTGTGACGGCCACACGGGGAGGGCCGGCCACCGGACAGCGCCCGGGCCGCGCCGGGGAGGAACGAGGAGAGACCGCAGTGAACGCGACAGTGAAGCCCGAGAAGGCCGGGCCGGCCACGGGGACGCCGGGCCGGCGGGCCCGCGCGGTGCGTACCGCGGGCGGCCTCTCGCTCCGGCTGGACGCCCGCGCCGTACTGGTCGGGGGCCTGCTGCTGGCCGTCGCGCTGGCCGCCGCGGTCGCCCTGATCGGCTCCGGCGACTACCCGATGACGCCCTCGGAGGTGCTGTCCACCCTGACCGGTGGCGGCACGACGGGCCAGGAGTTCATCGTCCACGAACTGCGGCTGCCGCGGGTGTTGGTGGGGCTGCTGGTCGGCGCCGCCTTCGGGCTCGCCGGCGCGGTCTTCCAGGCCGTCTCCCGCAACCCGCTGGGCAGCCCGGACGTGCTCGGCCTCTCCCAGGGCTCGTCGGTCGGCGCGCTGATCGTGATCGTGTGGTTCCACGGCGGGACCTTCGCGGTGGCCGGCGGCGCGGTCGCCGGCGGGGTGCTCACCGGGCTGGCCATCTTCCTGCTCGCCTGGAAGCGCGGCATCCACGGCTACCGCTTCGTCCTCGTCGGCATCGGCGCCGCCGCCATGCTCTACGCCGTCGTGCTCTACCTGTTGACCAAGGGCACCATCTACGACGCGACCCGGGCCACCGCCTGGATGACCGGCTCGCTCAGCGGCCGCGACTGGACCCAGGTCTGGCCGCTGGCCGCGGTCTGCGCGGTGCTGGTCCCGATGGTGCTGCTCCAGGCGCGCCCGCTGCGGATGCTGGAGATGGGCGACGACGCGGCCGCCGCGCTGGGCGTGCGGACCGAACGCGTCCGGATCACCCTGTTGTTGGCCGCCGTCGTCCTCGTCGCGGCCGGTACCGCGGCGGCCGGCCCGATCTCCTTCGTCGCCCTGACCGCGCCCCAGCTCGCCCGCCGGGCCACCCGCTCGCCCGGCCCCAACCTGCTGCCCGCCGCCCTCATGGGCGCCGCCCTGCTGGTCGGCGCGGACTGGGCCAGCCAACGGCTCTTCGGCGCCGACCAGTTGCCGGTCGGCGTGCTGACCGGCGTCCTCGGCGGCGGCTATCTGCTGTGGCTGCTGGTCATCGAGCGGAGGGCGGGACGGGTGTGAGCCAGCGCGCCGGCGCGCCCGTCCCCGCCCGGCCCCCGCGCCCCCGCGGCGCCCCCAGCGATCCGACGACCCCCACCACCCCAGGAGCCACCCAGTGAGCAGCCGTCTCGCGGCCGAGGACCTCACCCTCGCCTACGACCAGCGGACCATCGCCGAACGCCTCTCGGTCGCCGTCCCGGACAACTCCTTCACCGTCATCGTCGGCCCCAACGCCTGTGGCAAGTCGACCCTGTTGCGCGCCCTGTCGCGGATGCTCAAGCCGACCGCCGGCGCGGTGCTGCTCGACGGCGAGCGGATCTCCGCCCTGCCGGCCAAGCAGGTCGCCCGCACGCTGGGCCTGCTGCCGCAGTCCTCGGTCGCCCCCGACGGCATCACCGTCGCCGACCTCGTGGCCCGCGGCCGCTACCCGCACCAGGGCCTGCTGCGCCAGTGGTCCGCCGAGGACGAGCGGGTCGTCCAGGAGTCGATGGCCGCCACCGGCGTCGCCGATCTCGCCGACCGCTACGTCGACGAGCTCTCCGGCGGCCAGCGGCAGCGGGTCTGGATCGCCATGGCGCTGGCCCAGCAGACCCCGCTGTTCCTCCTCGACGAGCCGACCACCTACCTCGACATCCAGCACCAGATCGAGATCCTGGACCTGTGCGCCACCCTCCACGAGGAGCAGGGCCGCACCCTGGTCGCGGTGTTGCACGACCTCAACCAGGCGGCCCGCTACGCCACCCACCTGATCGCCATGAAGAACGGCGAGGTGATCGCCGAGGGCGCGCCCTCGGACATCGTCACCGCCGAGCTGGTGCACCGGGTCTTCGGCATCGACTGCCGGATCATCGACGACCCCGAGTCCGGCACCCCGTTGGTCATCCCGGCCGCCCGCCGGCCGGCCAAGACGGCCGTGCCGGCCGCGGCTACAGCAGCGTCCTGAGCCGCAGCAGATCGCGGAAGCCGGCCTCCAGCTTCACCCGGCCACTGCCCCAGGCCCGGGCGAAGTTGAGGTCGCCGGCCACCAGCGCGACCAGGTCGTCCCCGGTCATGGACAGCCGGATCTCGGCCTTCTCCGGCGGCGGCCCGGGCACCGCGGTCACGTCCCGCAGCACCCCGTCGACCAGCCGGCCGACGAAGGTGGTGTCGAGGTCGGTGATGCGGCAGCTGACGGAGCGGTCGAGGGCCGCGGCGCCGCGCACCTCGCCGTCCGCCGAGGACAGATTGTGGGCCAGCCGGTCGAGCGCGGCGCGGCACTGGTCGAGAGTTGCCATCGCGCCCGACGATACGCCAGGTCACGGACGGCCGGGGGCGGGCGTCCGAGGTAGCGTCGGGGGCATGGCAGACCCGACGAACGACCCGGAGCCGGCGGTCCCCGACAACCCGGCCGAAGGCCCGGAAGGGGCACAACTCCCCGGCGGCACCGACCCCGTCGAGCCCGCCGGCCCCCGGCCGCTGGGTCTGGCGGTGACCCCCACCGGCCAGCCCGCGGTCGACGCCGGCCTGGCACGCCTGGCCGGAGCCGACCACCTCCCCGTCAGCGGTCACCTGGGCATGTACGAGGATGTGCACCGAGGGCTGCGCGACACCCTGGCCTCGCTCGACCAGCACCCCGGGCCGTCCGCACCGTCCCCGACGCACGACCGTCCCGATCACTAGGAGCTGAACCACAGGTGGCAGGAGTGGCACGACGCCGACTCGACGCGGAGCTGGTGCGCCGCAAGCTGGCCCGCTCGCGGGAGCACGCGAGCCAGCTCATCGCCGCGGGCCGGGTGACCGTCGGCGGGACCACCGCGACCAAGCCGGCCACCCAGGTGGAGACCAGCGCGGCCGTGGTCGTCCGGGCCGACGAGTCCGACCCCGACTACGTCTCCCGCGGCGGCCACAAGCTGGCCGGCGCGCTGGCCGCCTTCGGCCCCCTGGGGCTGCGGGTCGAGGGCCGCCGGGCCCTGGACGCCGGCGCCTCCACCGGCGGCTTCACCGATGTGCTGCTGCGGGCCGGCGCCGGCCACGTCGTCGCCGTCGACGTCGGCTACGGGCAGCTCGCCTGGCAGCTCCAGAGCGACGACCGGGTCACCGTCAAGGACCGCACCAACGTCCGTGAGCTGACCCTGGAGCAGATCGACGACCGGCCCGTCGACCTGGTCGTCGGCGACCTCTCCTTCATCCCGCTCGGCCTGGTGCTGCCCGCGCTGGTGCGCTGCGCGGCGCCCGACGCCGACCTGGTGCTGATGGTCAAGCCGCAGTTCGAGGTCGGCAAGGAGCGGCTCGGCAGCGGCGGCGTGGTGCGCAGCGCGGCCCTCCGCGCCGAGGCGGTCCGCGACGTCGCCGACCGCGCGGCGGGGCTGGGGCTCGGCGTCCTGGGGGTGACCGCGAGCCCGTTGCCCGGTCCGTCGGGCAATGTCGAGTACTTTCTGTGGCTGCGCGCCGGGGCGCCTGCACTCGACCCGGCGGATGTCGACCGTGCAGTGGCGGAGGGGCCCAGTTGACCACTACCCAGGCAGTTGAAGGCAGCGCAGCACCCGAGACCGGCCGCGCCGGGCGGACGGTGTTCCTGCTCGCGCACACCGGCCGTCCGGCGGCCGTCCGCAGCGCCGAACTCGTCGTCCAGGGGCTGCTGCGCAGCGGGATCGGCGTGCGGGTGCTGGCCGAGGAGGCCGCGGACCTGCCGCTGCCGGAGCGGGTGGAGCGGGTGGAGTCCGAGCAGTGCGCGGCCGAGGGCTGCGAACTGCTGGTCGTCCTCGGCGGGGACGGCACGCTGCTGCGCGGCGCGGACTTCGCCCGGACGTCCGGGGTGCCGATGCTCGGCGTCAACCTCGGCCGGGTCGGCTTCCTCGCCGAGGCCGAGCGCGACGACCTCGACAAGGTCGTCGACCGGGTCGTCACCCGCTCCTACGAGGTCGAGGAGCGGATGACCCTCGACGTCCTGGTGCGCAACAACGGCGCCGTGGTGCACACCGATTGGGCGCTCAACGAGGCGTCGGTGGAGAAGGCCGCCCGGGAGCGGATGCTGGAGGTGGTCACCGAGGTCGACGGCCGGCCGGTCTCCCGGTTCGGCGGTGACGGGGTGGTCTGCGCGACCCCGACCGGCTCGACCGCCTACGCCTTCTCGGCCGGCGGGCCGGTCGTCTGGCCGGAGGTCGAGGCGCTGTTGATGGTGCCGATCAGCGCGCACGCCCTGTTCGCCAAGCCGCTGGTCACCGCGCCGACCTCGGTGCTGGCCGTCGAGGTCCAGCCCAAGACCCCGCACGGGGTGCTCTGGTGCGACGGCCGGCGCACCGTCGAACTCCCCGCCGGCGCCCGCGTCGAGGTCCGCCGCGGCGCCGTCCCGGTCCGGCTGGCCCGGCTGCACCACGCCTCCTTCACGGACCGGCTGGTCGCCAAGTTCGCCCTCCCGGTGGCCGGTTGGCGGGGCGCTCCCCACTAGGGCCCGTCCTGAGGACCGTCCGTACGGACAACGGCCCGGACCGCGCGCGAGCGTGCGGTCCGGGCCGTTGTCGTGGGCGGGCGTGCGGCTACGCGCCGCCGCGCGCCAGGAGTTCCCGGGCCCGGGTCAGGGCCGTGTCGCGGCGGGCGGAGAGCTCCGCGGCGGTGAAGACCGGGGTGCGGACGGCGGGTGGGATGCCGGCTCCGTCGAAGGTGCGGCCGTCGGCGGTCAGGAACTCCTCGTTGGGCAGCCCGAACCCCCAGCCGTTGGGCAGCTTGCGGTCCAGCACGTCGGAGAAGACGCCCTGGGTGTTCTCGCCGATCCGGGTGGGCGCGGGCGAGCGGCCCATCAGGGACTGGGCGAAGGTCTCGCCCGCGCTGATCGTCAGCCGCCCGGTGAGGAGGGCGATCGGGCCGGTGTAGACGGGGCCGCGGTGCGGGCGGACGACGAGCGGCTCCGGGGTGGTGAACCGCCCCGCGTCCTGTGGGTCGTTGCGGGCTTGCTTGCGGTAGGCGAGGTAGGAGCGGTCGGTGAGCCGGGAGGCGATCCGCAGGCCGAGGGTGTCCGAGCCGCCGCCGTTGAGCCGCAGGTCGAGGACGAGGCCGCGGAGCGCGTGCGGCCCCTCGGTGCGCTCCTTGGTGAAGACGGCGTCCAACGCCCGGTCGAGCTCGGCGACATCGTCCGGGTAGCCGCCGTTCTTGGTGTAGCCGGCGAACTGGGTGATGCGGAAGTAGCCGATCCGGCCGGGCAGATCGGCGTAGGAGAGCTTGCCGTCGGCCCAGTGCCGCTGGACGGTGCCCGGGCCGAGGTGGGCGGCGAGCGCCGCGTCGACCCGGGTGGTGAACTCCGGGGTGGGCAGCACGGTGCCGGGGCGCTTGCCGGCGAACCAGTGGTCCTTGTCGGCGACGACCCGGGTGTGCGCGTCGTGCAGCGGCTCGATCATCTCGCGCAGCACCGCGAAGAGTTGGGCGTCGGTGGTGCGGGCGGTGATCCGGGGGCGGTAGCGGTCCCGGACGGCGTTCCAGTCGATGCCCTTGGCCCGGAAGAAGGGATAGTTCTCGGCGTAGGTCTGCCAGAAGACGTCGAAGACCGTCCGCGGGTCGTGGGCCGGCGGGGTCGTGCAGCGCCCGGGCAGCGCGCCGGCGCGGTGCAGGGTGCGGTGGCCGGCGTTGTCCTCGGAGGACAGCCGGGCCTCGTCCCGGCCCGCCGGGGCCACGGTGAGCGGCGCCCCGTCCGGCACGGTGAAGCGGACCGTGCCGTCCGGGCCGGGGGTGCCGGCCCGGCTGCCGGTGAGCGAGCCCGGCAGGCAACTGAGGGCGGTGGTCTCGTAGGTCTTCAGGGTGCGGCCCTGGAGGGTGACGAGGGTGCCGTAGCCGTCCGTCCGCCAGACGCCGTCCAGCGACGGCGCGGCGGCCCGCGCCGTCCCCCTCGCGTGGGCGGGGGCCGCGGCGGCGGTGCAGGCGGGCAGCACCGTCACCGCGGCCAGGGCGGCGGCCAGCAGGACCGGGGTGCGCGGGCGGCGGTCCTGGCGGGACGCGGTGCGGCGGCCGGGAGCCGGCCGGAGCGTCGCCGGGTCGCTCATGGGAGTACCTCACAAGGGTCGAAGGGGCGGAAAAGCGGGAGAAGGGGCGCCGGGCCGATCCGGTGCGCTGCCAGCCTGCCGGCCGGCCCGGACCGGCGACCATGCGGCGGCCTCCCCTCTTCCGGTGGGGTTTTCCGCAGGTCCCGGGCGCGCGGCCGGTCCCGGAGGGGAGCGGAGGGGGTGCGGGGGCGGTGGCGGTGTGGGGGAGGCCGTCGCGGGGCGGGCCCGGGACCTCGTAAGGTCATACCCGTGTTGGAGGAGATGCGGATCCGGTCCCTGGGCGTCATCGACGATGCGGTCGTCGAGCTGTCCCCGGGCTTCACGGCCGTGACCGGTGAGACCGGCGCGGGCAAGACCATGGTCGTCACCAGCCTCGGGCTGCTGCTGGGCGGACGGGCGGACCCCGCCCTGGTGCGGATCGGGGCCAAGTCGGCGGTGGTCGAGGGCAGGCTCACCCTCGCGTCCGCCTCCCCCGCGGCCGTGCGGGCCGAGGAGGCCGGCGCGGAGCTGGACGACGGCGCGCTGCTGATCAGCCGCACGGTCTCCGCAGAGGGCCGCTCGCGGGCCCATGTGGGCGGCCGTTCGGCGCCGGTCGGACTGCTCGGCGAACTCGCCGACGACCTGGTCGCGGTGCACGGCCAGACCGACCAGCAGGGCCTGCTGCGGCCGGCCCGCCAGCGCCAGGCCCTGGACCGCTACGCCGGGGACGCGGTCGCCGTCCCGCTCGCCAAGTACACCGCCGCCCACCGCCGGCTGCGTACCGTCGCCACCGAGCTGGACGAGCTGACCACCCGAGCCCGGGAGCGCGCCCAGGAGGCCGACCTGCTCCGCTTCGGCCTGGACGAGATCGCCGCCGCCGAGCCGCTGCCCGGCGAGGACGTGGAACTCGCCGCCGAGGCCGAACGGTTGGGCCACGCCGAGGCGCTGGCCTCCGCCGCGACCGCCGCGCACGGCGCGCTGGCCGGCGACCCCGTGGACCCCGAGGGCGTCGACGCCACCACCCTGGTCGCCGGCGCGCACCGCGCCCTGGAGACGGTCCGCGGCCACGACCGGGAGCTGGCCGCCCTGGCCGACCGGCTCGGCGAGCTCGGCATCCTGATGGCCGACGTCGCCACCGAACTCGCGAGCTACGCCGACGGGTTGGACGCCGACCCGCTGCGGCTGGCCGCCGTCGAGGAGCGCCGCGCCGCCCTGACCCACCTCACCCGCAAGTACGGCGCGGACCTGACCGCGGTGCTGACGTGGTCCGAGGAGAGCGCCGCCCGGCTCGCCGAACTCGACGGCGACGACGACAAGATCGCCGAGCTGACCGCGGAGCGCGACGCGCTCCGCGCCGAACTGGGCGAGCTGGCCCAGCAGTTGACCGACGCCCGGGCCGAGTCCGCGGAGCGCTTCGCCGCCGCGGTCACCACCGAGCTCGGCGAACTCGCCATGCCGCACGCCCGGGTGAGCGTCGCGCTGCACCAGAGCGAGGTGCCCGAGGACGCCGACGGCATCGTCGTGGGCGGCCGCACGGTGGCCTACGGCCCGGCCGGCGCCGACGAGGTCGAGATCCTGCTGGCCCCGCACCCGGGCGCCCCGCCCCGGCCGATCGCCAAGGGGGCCTCCGGCGGAGAGCTGTCCCGGGTGATGCTCGCCGTGGAGGTGGTCTTCGCCGGCTCCGACCCGGTGCCGACGTACCTCTTCGACGAGGTGGACGCCGGCGTCGGCGGCAAGGCGGCCGTCGAGGTCGGCCGGCGGCTGGCCAGGCTCGCCAAGTCCGCGCAGGTCGTGGTGGTCACCCACCTCCCGCAGGTCGCCGCCTTCGCCGACCGGCAGTTGCTGGTGGAGAAGACCAACGACGGCTCGGTCACCCGCAGCGGCGTCACCGTCCTGGAGGGCGAGGACCGGGTCCGCGAGCTGTCCCGGATGCTGGCCGGCCAGGAGGACTCCGAGACGGCCCGCGCGCACGCCGAGGAGCTGCTGGAGACCGCGCGCACCAGCGCGTAGCGCAGCAACGACCCACCAGGGGGAGCGACATGACGGGGACCAGCGGCCGCGGCCGGCCGCCGCGGCGGGGCGCGACGCTGCTCGCGGCGGCCGGCGCGACCCGGGCCGCCTACGAGGCGCTGCGCCGCCGGCCACCGGGCGGCCCGGCCCGCTGGGAGCGGACCAACCACGCGGGCCGGACGGTCACCCTGCACGCCGGCCCGGCGGCCGCGCTCGGCACCGCGCTGGCCGCGGCCAGCGCGCCGGGGCTGCCCGTCCGGGCGCGCGCGGCGGCGGCGCTGGCCGTGCTGGCCGCTGGCGGCTGCGGCGGCTACGACGACGTCGCCGGCGCCGGCGACCCCCGGCGCGGCTTCCGGGCGCACCTGTCCGCGCTGCGGCACGGCGAGGTCACCAGCGGCACGGTCAAGCTGTTCGGCATCGGTGCCGCCGGGCTCGCCGCCGGCACCCTGCTCAAGGACCGCCCCGCGGAACGGGTGTTGGCGGGCGTGGTGATCGCCGGCTCGGCCCATCTGGTCAACCTCCTCGACGTGCGTCCGGGCCGGGCGGCCGGCGCCGCGCTGGTGCTGGCCGCGCCGGGGCTGCTGCGCCGCGGGCCGGCCGGGCCGCTCTCCGCCGTCCCCCTCGGCGCCGCGGCCGCGCTCGTCGCGGACGACCTCGGGGAGCGCACCATGCTCGGCGACGCCGGGGCGCATGCCCTCGGCGCCGCCCTCGGCCTGGCCGTCGTCGCCGGCAACGGGCGGGCCGGACTGGCCGCGCACGCGGCCGGGTTGGTCGCCGCGGCGGCCGCCGGCGACCGCATCAGCCGCCTCGCCGGGGCGCTTTGACCCACCCCGGCGCCGGCCCCGGTTTTCCGGCCGCCCGGCCCGGAGAAGATCCGGTGCTACCCGATCCGGACAGTGAAGGTCGGGTTCCGGACAGTGGCGGGGGTGACGCTCCAGGGGCGGGTTCACCCCGTTCGGGTGGCAATCCGCGCACGCATCATGTCGCCCATGTGGGTGAATCCGTGGATCCGCGGATGAGACTTCCCACCGGAACGGCGTGCGCACGGTGCCGAATTGACGGTGCCCAACTGGCATCCTGGGCGCGGTGCGCAGTGCCGGGGCGCGCCCGCTCCGCCCTGCCCACGGGCCGGGCACGCAACCACGCCCCGACACATCGCGGCACCTCGCAGTGGCAAACCGCCCCGCCGGTACGGTTCGTACCGCGTGTACCGCCCCCCGACCCAGGAGCCCGCCCTCGTGAGCTGCACCCCGACCCCGCCGCACGGGCCGTCGTCGCTGCGCACGGTCCAGGTGCTCGGCCAGGGCGGTGCCGGCAGCGCGGCGCACGTCCGCTCCCTGGCCGAGGGGCTGGTCGCCCGCGGGATCCGGGTGACCGTCTGCGCCCCGCCGGAGTCCGAGGAGACCTACGGCTTCGCCGCGGCCGGCGCCCGCTTCGTCCCGATCACCCCGCGGCTGGACCCGGCGGGCATGGCCGTGCTCCGCGGCACCTGTTGGGACGCCGACCTGGTGCACGCGCACGGACTGCGGGCGGGCGTGCGCGCGTCGATGGCCCTGCGCGGGCTGCGCGGCCCCCGGGGCGGCCGGGTCCCGCTCGTCCTCACCTGGCACACCAAGGCGCACACCGAGGGCGCCCGGGCCCAGATGGTGCACCTCATGGAGCGTCAGGCGGCGCGGGCCGCCGCGGTCGTCCTGGGCGTCTGCTCCGACCTCGTCGACCGGGCCCGCGAGCGCGGCGCCAGGGACGCCCGCCTCGCGCCGGTCGCCGTCCCGGACCTCCGCCCCGGCCGGGCCGCCGCCGACCCCGACCGCAGCCCCGACAAGGAGCGCGCCGAACTGGGCGCGGTGGACCGGCCGTTGCTGCTCGCGGTCGGCCGGCTCGATTCCTCCCAGGGGCACGACGTGCTGCTGGACGCGGCCCGCGCCTGGTGCGGGCTGGACCCCCAGCCCCTGTTGGCCATCGCCGGCGAGGGCCCCCAACGGGCCGCGCTCCAGCGCCGGATCGACGGCGAACGACTGCCGGTCCAGCTCCTCGGCCGCCGCGACGACGTGCCCGAACTCCTCGCCGCCGCCGACCTGGTGATGCTGCCGAGCCGTTGGGAGGCGCGGTCGCTGATCGCCCAGGAGGCGCTGCGCGCCGGCGTCCCCCTGGTGGCCACCGACACCGGCGGCACCCGCGAACTGGTCGGCCGGGCCGCCGCGTTGGTCCGCTACGGCGACGCCGCCGCGCTGGCCCGTACGGTCCTGGAACTCCTCGCCGACCCGGTGCGCCGCACCGCGCTCGCCGCGGCCGGCCGCGCCCAGGCCACCCACTGGCCCAGCGAGAACGACACCGTCGCCCAGGTCCTCAGCGTCTACGACGAGTTGACCCAGCCGACCCCTTCGGACCGCCCGGTCTGACCCGGCCCGCGCACCGCGCGCTACCGCCCGGTGTGCCGCCGCGCCCGCAGCGCCAGCCGCAGCCCCAGCACGGTCCCCGGATCGTCCAGGTCCGTCCCCAGCAACTGGGCGATCCTCGCCAACCGGTCGTAGAGCGTCTGCCGGTTGACGTTCAGATCGCGGGCGGTCTCGGCCTTGCGGCCCGCGCTGGCCAGGTACGCCTCCAGCGTCGGCAGCAGCGGCTGGCGGGCGGTCCGGTCGTGGGCCAGCAGCGGGCCGATGGCGCGCTCGACGAAGTCGCCGAGCATCCCCTGCTCGCCGTGGTCCCGCATCCGCCACAGCAGCAGCTCGATGTCCAGCCGCTGGGCGTCGTACCAGGGCGCCTCCGGCAACCCCTGGGCCGCGGCCGCCGCCTCCGCCGCGTGCCGCAGCCCGGGGCCGGCCGCCGCCCAGTCGCCGGCCGTGCCGACCACCACCACCGGGCGCTGCGCGGACGGCCGGTCCAGGCCGGCCCGGACGACGCCGGCGCGCAGCGCCTCGGCGATCCGGTCGGCCAGCGCCGCCCGGTCCTGGCCGCCGCGCAGCGCCACCAGCAGCGGCACCCGGCCCTCCACGGGCCGCACACCGAGCAAGACCGGCGCCCCGGGCCCGGCCAACTCCTCGCGCAGCGCCTGGGCGAGCAGCGCCCAGCTCCCGGGGGAGGGCAGCGCCGCCGGCAGCCTCATCACCACCGGCAGGATCGCCTCGGCGCCCGGCCGGAAGCCCAACAGCCGGGCCTGCGCCGGGGCTTCGGCCGCGGAGACGCGGCCCTCCGCCAGCTCGGCGAGGAAGTCGCCGCGGCCGCGGGCGGCCAGCACCTCCTCCTGACGGGACTGGAGCATGACCACCGCCAGCAGGTCGGCGGCCCGTTCCGCGGCGATCCGGTGCACCGGCGCCAGCGGCCCGTTCACCGGGAGCAGCACCAACCGGGCGCGCACCGCGTCCGGCCCGGGCCCGCCGCCCGGCACCTCGATCCGCACGCCGGTCTCCCGCAGCCCCTCCCAGGCCAGCAGCGGATCGGCGTCCGCGCCGCCGTCGTCGCCCTCCGGCCCGGCCGCGTAGAGCGGGCTGCCGTCGGGCGCCTCCAGGCACAGCGGGTTGCCGGTGAAGACCGCGAGCAGCCGCAGCACCTCCGGGGCGCCGCCGCCCCGCAACAGCACGGCGGTGCAGCGCCGCAGCAGTTCGTCGGCGCGCCGCAGCAGGCCGTAGTGGCTGTTGATGATCTCGGTGTGGATCTCCTCGGTCACCGTGACGTACGGGACCTCGCGGTGCAGTTGGACCA
This sequence comes from Streptomyces sp. NPDC090442, assembly GCF_044769405.1. NCBI lineage: Bacteria > Bacillati > Actinomycetota > Actinomycetes > Kitasatosporales > Streptomycetaceae > Streptomyces > Streptomyces sp. NPDC090442. The sequence continues at coordinate 47,305 of NZ_JBIVXW010000049.1, read as the reverse complement.
GCGGCAGCCCGCAGTCCCGGGCCGCGTCGATCAGCGCCGCTGGCAGCGCGTCGAACCGCGACCCGAGCTCCACCACCAGCGCGGCCACGTCCCGGTCCGCCAGCTTGCGGATGAAGGCGCGCTGCTCGGACGGCCGGGTGCCCACCCCGAGGCCGGTGGTCAGCAGCAGCTCGCCGCCCTTGAGCAGCGAGGCGATGTGCGGCACCTCCCCGGCGTGCACCCAGCGCACCGGCCGGTCCAGCCGCCCCTCGCCGGCCAGCACCTCCGGCAGCCCGCGCCGCAACGACGGCAGCTCCAGTGCCCTGCGTACCGTGATCTCGGCTTCGATCGCCGCGCGTGGCCCCATGCCGCGAACGCTACCGCGCATCCGCCGATCCGGAGGAACGCCATCCGGATAACCGCCGCCGCCCCCGGGGAGCACCCGCCCCGCCCTTCCCCAACTTCCCCTCCCGCCCGCCCACTTGACGGCATCGGGGATCACTCGGCAGGGTGCCCGCACCAGGAGAGCGCTCACCCCCCACGAGGAGCCGCCCCATGATCACCCGCCGCACCCTGCTCGGCGGCATAGCCGCCGGCGCCACCGCCGCCGCCCTCGCCGGCCGGGCCGCCGGCGCCCCCGCCCCCCGCGCGGCCGGCCCCCTCCCGCTGCACATCGTCAACAGCTCCGGCGCCTACGCCAACACCTCCGCCTGGATCTACGTCATCGGCAACGCCGGCGGCCAACAGGTCCGCGTCACCCCCGACGGCCGCCTCGCCCCCGTCGCCCTCGCCGACAACGGCCAGGACGGCTTCACCGACTACGCCATCCCGCTCGCCGGCTCCGGCCCCACCACGCTCCAACTGCCCCCGATGTCCGGCCGGATCTACGTGTCCCTCGGCGGCAAGCTCAAGATCAAGGCGGTCGCCGACGGCAACGGCAAACCGGCCCTGGCCTACCCCGCGGGCTGGGTCGCCGGCGACCCCAACTACGACGTGCTGCACGACTGCGCCGAGTTCACCTACGACGCCAGCGGGATGCACTGCAACACCACCATGGTGGACATGTTCAGCGTCCCGCTCGCGCTGCACCTCACCGGCGCCGCCGACCAGACCACCGGCACCCTCAAGGAGGGCGCCCGTGCCAAGGTCTTCGCCGACGTCAGGGCCGCCGCCGGCTTCGACCGCCTGGTCGTCGGCGACCGCCGGGTGATCGCCCCCGGACACGGCCTGGACACCGGCCTGTTCGCCGCCGACTACCTCAACTCCGCCATCGACGAGGCATGGTCCGCCTACGCCGCCAAGGACCTCAAGGTCACCACGAACGCCGGCACCTTCACCGGCCGCACCAGCGGCGGCCAACTCGCCTTCACCGGCCCCGGAAACCTCTCCTTCACCAAGCCCGGCACCCGCGACGTGCTCTTCTGCGACGGCGTCCTGGCCGCCCCCAACGACGGGATCCGCGGCCCGGTCGCCGCCGTCCTGGGCGCCGCCCTCAACCGCTCCACCCTGGCCACCCACGCCGCCCAACCGGTCACCGACCCGGCCGCGTTCTACGGACAGCCGCACACCAACCACTACGCCCGCGCCATGCACGCGGCCACCAAGGACGGCAAGGCGTACGGCTTCGCCTTCGACGACGTCGCCGGCTTCGCCTCCTACATCGAGGACCACGCCCCCAAGGAACTCACCCTCACCCTGACCCCGTTCTGACCCCGCACGCGGACACCCCCTGCGGACCGCCCGCAAGCGCGGTCCGCAGGGGGCGCCCCAACGGGACCGGGGCGCTACCCCCCGTACGCCCCGCTCGCCGTCAGCCGCAGCGCCGTGTCGATCAGTGGAACGTGGCTGAACGCCTGCGGGAAGTTCCCCACTTGGCGCTGGAGCTTGGAGTCCCACTCCTCGGCGAGCAGCCCCAGGTCGTTGCGGAGCGAGAGCAGCTTCTCGAACAGCCTGCGGGCCTCCTCGACCCGGCCGATCATCGCCAGGTCGTCGGCCAGCCAGAACGAGCAGGCCAGGAACGCCCCTTCCTCCCCTTCGAGGCCGTCCACCCCGAGCCCCTCACCGGCCGTCGGGTAGCGCAGCACGAACCCGTCCTCGGTGGACAGCTCCCGCTGGATCGCCTCGATGGTGCCGATGACCCGCTTGTCGTCCGGCGGCAGGAAGCCGACCTGCGGGATCAGCAGCAGCGACGCGTCCAGCTCCTGCGACCCGTAGGACTGGGTGAAGGTGTTGCGCTCCTTGTCGTAGCCGCGCTCGCAGACGTCCCGGTGGATGGTCTCCCGGAGGTCCTTCCACCGCTCCAACGGCCCGTCCACGTCACCGGATTCGATCAGCTTCACCGTACGGTCCACCGCGACCCAGGTCATCACCTTGGAGTGCACGAAGTGCCGGCGCGGCCCGCGCACCTCCCAAATGCCCTCGTCCGGCTCGTCCCAGTGCTTCTCCACCCAGTCGATCAGCTTGATCTGGAGCAGCGAGGCGTAGTCGTTGCGGGCCAGCCCGGTCATGTGCGCCAGGTGCAGCGCCTCGGTGACCTCGCCGTAGACGTCCAACTGGAGCTGGCCGGCGGCCCCGTTGCCGACCCGCACCGGGCGCGAGTCCTCGTACCCGGGCAGCCACTTCAGCTCGGTCTCGCCCAACTCCCGCTCACCGGCGATGCCGTACATGATCTGGAGGTTCTCCGGGTCGCCGGCCACCGCCCGCAGCAGCCACTCCCGCCACGCCCGGGCCTCCTCGCGGTAGCCGGTGCGCAGCAGCGACGACAGGGTGATCGCCGCGTCCCGGAGCCAGGTGAAGCGGTAGTCCCAGTTCCGTACCCCGCCGATGCACTCCGGCAGTGACGTCGTCGGCGCCGCCACGATCCCGCCCGTCGGCGCGTACGTCAGCGCCTTCAGGGTGATCAACGAGCGCACCACCGCGTCCCGGTAGGGCCCGTGGTACGTGCAGTGCTCGACCCACTCCCGCCAGAACTCCTCGGTCGCCTCCAGCGACGCCTCCGGCTCGGCCAGCGCCGGCGGCTCCTGGTGCGAGGGCTGCCAACTGATCGTGAACGCGATCCGCTCGCCCGGCGACACCGTGAAGTCGGAGTACGTCGTCAGGTCCTTGCCGTAGGTCTCGGTCGAGGTGTCCAGCCACACCGCGTCCGGCCCGGCCACCGCCACGGTCCGGCCGTCCACCTTGTGCACCCACGGCACCACCCAGCCGTACGCGAACCGCATCCGCAGCTCCGAGCGCATCGGTACCCGGCCGCTGACGCCCTCCACGATGCGGATCACCTGCGGCACGCCGTCCCGGGGCGGCATGAAGTCGATCACCCGGACGGTACCGCGCGGGGTGTCCCACTCGGACTCCAGGACGAGTGAATCCCCGCGGTAGCGCCGCCGGTCCGCGGCCCGCGGACCCTCCCCGGCCGGCCCCATCCGCCAGAAGCCGTGCTCCTCGGTGCCCAGCAGCCCGGCGAAGACCGCCATCGAGTCGAAACGGGGCAGGCACAGCCAGTCGACGGTGCCGTCCCGGCACACGAGAGCGGCGGTCTGCATATCACCGATAAGTGCGTAGTCCTCGATGCGCCCGGCCACGTGCATCTCCCGTCGAACTGGAGTCACGCCCCCCATGGGACGTTGTGTGCTGTCCGTCCTGCCCATGAAACGTCGCCGAGCTGCGGGACCGGAAAACGGGCGGGGGTGGTGCCTTCCCGGACGGCTCGGAGCGAGTGTCCGAGCAGGATACGACGCAGGCGGGCGGGGCGCGCGATGCTCGCGTCGAGTGGGGCTGGTCCGAACGGGTGGCCGTGTTCGAGGGCACTCCGGGTGCGCGGCCGGACGCGACCACGCCCGGTCGCTGATAGCCTGGTACCCCGTGGACCGGTGGGACCCAGCAGAAATGCGGCACCCCCGAACCGCAGCGACACCGCCCCCTGAATCCCAGGGCCGGCGCCCTGTCGCCCCTCTCCACCTCGCGACCACGGGAGCTCCCTCTTGGCCATGCCGCCCAAATCCACGACGACCAAGCACCTCTTCGTCACCGGGGGCGTCGCCTCCTCGCTCGGCAAGGGGCTCACCGCCTCCAGCCTGGGTGCGCTCCTGAAGGCGCGCGGCCTGCGGGTCACGATGCAGAAGCTGGACCCGTACCTCAACGTCGACCCCGGCACGATGAACCCGTTCCAGCACGGCGAGGTGTTCGTCACCAACGACGGCGCCGAGACCGACCTGGACATCGGCCACTACGAGCGCTTCCTCGACGTCGACCTCGACGGCTCGGCGAACGTCACCACCGGCCAGGTCTACAACACCGTGATCGCCAAGGAGCGGCGCGGCGAGTACCTCGGTGACACCGTGCAGGTCATCCCGCACATCACCAACGAGATCAAGCACCGCATCCGGCGGCTGGCCACCGACGACGTCGACGTGGTCATCACCGAGGTCGGCGGCACGGTCGGCGACATCGAGTCGCTGCCGTTCCTGGAGACCGTCCGCCAGGTCCGCCACGAGGTCGGCCGGGACAACGTCTTCGTCGTGCACATCTCGCTGCTGCCCTACATCGGCCCGTCCGGCGAGCTGAAGACCAAGCCGACCCAGCACTCCGTCGCCGCGCTGCGCAACATCGGCATCCAGCCCGACGCGATCGTGCTGCGCGCCGACCGCGAGGTCCCCACCGCCATCAAGCGGAAGATCTCGCTGATGTGCGACGTCGACGAGGCCGCGGTCATCGCCTGCCCGGACGCCCCGTCGATCTACGACATCCCCAAGGTCGTGCACGCCGAGGGCCTGGACGCCTACGTCGTCCGCAAGCTGGACCTGCCGTTCCGGGACGTGGACTGGACCCAGTGGGCGGACCTGCTCGACCGGGTCCACAACCCCGACCACGAGGTCAAGGTCGCCCTGGTCGGCAAGTACATCGACCTGCCCGACGCCTACCTCTCGGTCACCGAGGCGCTGCGCGCCGGCGGCTTCGCCAACAAGGCCCGCGTCAAGATCAAGTGGGTCACCTCCGACGACTGCAAGACCCCGGCCGGCGCCCGCGAGCAGCTCGCGGACTGCGACGCGGTCTGCATCCCCGGCGGCTTCGGCGACCGCGGCGTGGACGGCAAGGTCGGCGCGATCACCTACGCCCGGGAGAACAAGCTCCCGCTGCTCGGCCTCTGCCTGGGCCTGCAGTGCGTGGTCATCGAGGCGGCCCGCAACCTCGCCGGCATCGAGGGCGCCAACTCCACCGAGTTCGACCCGGCCGCCACCGACCCGGTGATCTCCACCATGGCCGAGCAGATGGACATCGTCGCCGGCGAGGGCGACATGGGCGGCACCATGCGGCTGGGCATGTACCCGGCCAAGCTGGCCGAGGGCTCCATCGTCCGCGAGGTCTACGGCGGCGAGCCCTACGTCGAGGAGCGCCACCGCCACCGCTACGAGGTCAACAACGCCTACCGCGGCGAGCTGGAGAAGAAGGCCGGCCTGCTGTTCTCCGGCACCTCCCCGGACAACAAGCTGGTCGAGTACGTCGAGTACCCGCGCGAGGCCCACCCCTACCTGGTCGCCACCCAGGCGCACCCGGAGCTGCGGTCCCGCCCGACCCGTCCGCACCCGCTCTTCGCCGGCCTGGTGAAGGCCGCCGTCGAGCGCAAGGTGGGTGCCCCGAAGCCGGGCGCCAAGAAGTAGGCGGAACCCCTCCCGTTACGGTTGCCGGGGTACGGCCTCGTTCAGCGAGGCGGTACCCCGGTTTCCGCGTTGGCACAGGCACACACAGGAGGACGCGCATGGCGATCAAGGACACCCCGGAGGAGTGGACCGTCACCGGGACCACGACGCCGTTCACCGGGGCCAAGACCAGCGTCCGCACCGACCGGGTCGTCATGCCGGACGGCTCCACCGCCACCCGCGACTACCAGGTCCACCCCGGCTCGGTAGCGGTCCTCGCCCTCGACGACGCCGACCGCGTCCTGGTCCTGCGCCAGTACCGCCACCCGGTGCGGCAGAAGCTGTGGGAGATCCCCGCCGGGCTGCTCGACGTCCCCGGCGAGAACCCGCTGCACGCCGCACAGCGCGAGCTCTACGAGGAGGCGCACGTCAAGGCCGGGGACTGGCGGGTGCTGACCGACGTCTACACCACCCCGGGCGGCTGCGACGAGGCGGTGCGGATCTTCCTGGCCCGCGGGCTGTCCGAGGCCGAGGGGGAGCGCTTCGAGGTCTCCGAGGAGGAGGCCGACATGGAGCTGGCGCGGGTCCCGGTCGACGAGCTGGCCCGCGGCGTGCTCGCCGGCGAACTGCACAACAACTGCCTCGTCGTCGGGGTGCTGTCGCTGATCGCGGCCCGGGCCGGCGACGGCCTGTCCGCCCTCCGGCCCGCCGACGCGCCCTGGCCGGCCCGCCCCTTCACGGTCTGACCCGCCGCCGGCCGCCCGGTTCCGCCTCCCGGTCGGATGATCGTCCGATCCGATCGAGTGATCCAACAGCCCTGCTCCGCACGGGTCGTGACGGTTCGTGAACTACGCTCGGCAGGGTTCCCGTGCGCGCCCGCGACGGGGACCGACGCGCAGGGCGGACGGGAGCGTGACCGGTGACGGACCAGGTGGTGGGCGGGGGGCACCTCGCACCGGGAGCGGCGCGCGGGGCCGGCGCGGCGGCGCGGGAACGGCGGGGCGCGCTGCCCCGTCAGGACGCCGCCACCGCCCGCGCCGGCCTCCCGGGTTTCGCCGGCCGCCGCCATGAACTCAAGGCGCTGCGCGCCGACATCGGGCGGGCCGGCCTGGACACCCTCACCGGCCGCCGCGGCGCCCGCAGCCGGGTGCTGTTGATCGCCGGCCGCCCCGGATCCGGCCGCACCACGCTCGCCGAGGCACTGCTGCGGGAGGTCGCGGACGACTATCCCGACGGGGTGCTGCGGGCCGTCCTGACCGGCCGGGACGGCGCCCCCGTCGGCCTCGCCCGCACCGCCCGGGACCTGCTCGCCGCGCTCGGTGCCGATGCCCCGGCCGGCGCCGACGAGGACGAGTTGGCGGAGGCGGTGCGCACGGCCCTGGCCGGCCGGCGGGTGGCGTTGCTGCTGGACGACGCACCGGGCGCCGAGCACGTCGAGCCGCTCATCCCGGACGCACCGGACTGCCTCGTAGTGGTCGTCGCTCAGGGCCCGTTGACCGGCATCCCGGACGTCCGGCCGTGCGCCCTGGGCGGGTTGGACACCGCGTCCGCCGTCGAGGTGCTGTGCCACTACGCGGGGCCGACCCGGGTCACCGTCGATCCGCGCACCGCGGAGGCGGTGGCCGAGGAGAGCGGCGGCCAACCGGCCGCGCTGATACTGGCGGGCGCCTGGCTCGCCGCCCGCCCCAAGCTGTCCGTCGCCGACCTGCGCCAGGCGCTGCTCGCCGTGCCGCTGCCGCCGGACCTGCCGGCCGGTGCCCGCCCCCTGCACCGCGCCTTCCACCTCACCTACGGTTCGCTGCCCCAACCGGCCGCCCGGATACTGCGGTTCGCCACCCTCGCCCCGGACGGCCTGGTGGACGCGCACACCGCGGCCGCGCTCGGCGGGTGCACGATGCCGGCGGCCGCCGCCGTGCTGCACGACTTCGTCGCGCTGGGCCTGTTGCGCCCGGTCGACGGGACCGACCTCGCCGGGGCCGGTCCCGTCGACGCCGGCGCCGCCCCCCGCTACCGGCTCCCCGGCTGCCTCGCCCCGCTCTCCCGGGCGCTGCTGCACGACCACGAGCGGCCGGCCGACGTCCAGTTGGCCCGGGCCCGGATGCTGGAGCGGACCGTGCGGCTGGTCCGCTCCTGCTGGGCGGCCGCAGAACCGGACGGCTCCCCGGCCCGCCGGAGGGCCGCGGAGCTGCCCCGCCCGCTGCGCTTCGCCACCCGGACCGCCGCCGCGCACTGGTTGCGCACCCGCCGCGGCGCCCTCCTGGACGCCGCCGCGATGGCCGTGGCGGACGGCCAACTCGACACGCTGGACCGGCGGTTGATCGCCGCGCTGACCCGCGCGCTCCTCGCCCACCAGGGCCCCGAGACCGCCGCCGCCGACCTCTACGCCCTGCACGAGCTGGTGCTCCGCGTCGCCGAGCGCCGCACCGTCCCGCGCGACCGGGCCGCCGCCCTGCTCAACCTCGGCGACCTGGACGTCCGGGCCGGCCGCACCGAGCAGGCGCTGGGCCGCTACCGGGGTGCCCTGGAGGCGGCCCGGTCGGTGAAGGACCCGGTGGCCACCGGCCGCGCCTTGGAATCGTTGGGCGACAGCTACGCCGAGTTGGCCGACTGGGTCCGGGCCGCCGACTGGTACGGGCGGGCGCTGGAGCTGCGGTTGGCCCGCGGCGAGCGGTCCGACGCGGCGCGGCTGTACTCCCGGATCGGGGGCGCGAACGGCCGCGCGGGCCGCTACGAACAGGCGCTCAAGGACTGCCGGACGGCCGCCCGCACCTTCCGGCGGCTCGGTGATCCCGCAGCTCAGGCGCGTGCGGAGGAGGTCGCGGCGGGGGTCCACGAGTGCGCCGGGCAGCTCGACGCGGCGCTGGGCAGCCGCCTGGCAGCCCTCGATCTCGCCCGCGCCGCGGCCGACGGGGAGCTGGAGGCGGATCTTCAGCTTCGGATTGCGGAGCTGCTCGACAGGCTCGGCGACCCACAAGCGGCACGGCTCCACCGGGCGGCGGGGGAGCGCTGCCGCAAGGAGATCCCCGAGTGACCTACGAAATCGGTAGTGGTCTTCCGGAAAATTAGTTGTTTACAAGGCTAGACAACACGAGGTCCTTCAATAGACTGGGCGAGCCGCGTACGGCGCGGTCGCTCCCGCCATGCATCGCATGAGGGATAATTCCTATCGCAAGCACTCATTCAAGGACCGTGATCGACGTGAAGGTCGGCATCCCCCGCGAGGTCAAGAACAACGAGTTCCGCGTGGCCATCACGCCCGCCGGAGTCCACGAGCTCGTCCGTAACGGCCACCAGGTGTTCATCGAGAAGGACGCCGGCCTCGGCTCGTCCATCCCGAACGAGGAGTACGTCTCCGCCGGTGCCTCCATCCTGGACACCGCCGACGAGGTGTGGGCCACCGCCGACCTGCTGTTGAAGGTCAAGGAGCCGATCGCGGAGGAGTACCACCGCCTCCGCAAGGACCAGACCCTCTTCACCTACCTGCACCTGGCCGCGTCCAAGGAGTGCACCGACGCCCTGCTCGCGTCCGGCACCACCGCGATCGCCTACGAGACGGTCGAGACCGCGAACCGCGCGCTGCCGCTGCTCGCCCCGATGTCCGAGGTCGCGGGCCGCATCGCCCCGCAGGTCGGCGCCTACCACCTGATGCGCCAGGCCGGCGGCCGCGGCGTGCTGCCCGGCGGCGTCCCCGGCGTCCAGGCCGGCAAGGCCGTCGTCATCGGCGGTGGCGTCTCCGGTTGGAACGCCGTCCAGATCGCGGTGGGCCTCGGCTTCCACGTCACCCTGCTCGACAAGGACATCAACAAGCTCCGCGAGGCCGACAAGATCTTCGGCACCAAGGTGCAGACGATCGTCTCCAACGCCTACGAGCTGGAGAAGGCCGTCGTCGAGGCCGACCTCGTCGTCGGCGCGGTCCTGATCCCGGGCGCCAAGGCCCCGAAGCTGGTCACCAACGAGCTGGTCGCCAAGATGAAGCCCGGCAGTGTCCTTGTCGACATCGCGATCGACCAGGGCGGTTGCTTCGAGGACTCCAAGCCGACCACCCACGCCGAGCCGACCTTCCCGGTTCACAACTCGGTCTTCTACTGCGTCGCCAACATGCCCGGCGCGGTGCCCAACACCTCCACCTACGCGCTCACCAACGCGACGCTGCCCTACATCGTCGAGCTGGCGAACCGCGGTTGGGCCGAGGCGCTGCGCCGCGACCCGGCGCTGGCCAAGGGTCTGAACACCCACGACGGCAAGGTCGTCTACCCCGAGGTCGCCCAGGCCCACGGCCTGGAGTTCGTGGAGCTGCGCACCCTTCTCGGCTGACGACGGCGTCAACCGCACGCGTCAAACGCCGCGCAACCGGCCGGGCCTTGTCGACAGGGCCCGGCCGGTCGCATGTGCGACGTGCCCCGAGAGCGACTTCCGGCGTCCGACTCCCAACTCGCCGTGAACGTAGCCCTTTAACCGATTCGCGTACGCCCAAAACATCCGTCTCGGACGCTGCGCGCTCTTGACATCGAGGGGTTCCGTTACCGACACATCGGGCCGGGTCCGGCGGATTGTGTTGCTGCGGACGCCCGACACGCCATAGAGTCGCCAACCGTCGGCATGGTGCCACGCTGACCTATCGATAAGTTTCCTGGTCACATCCAAGGAGGTAAGACGACTTGTGAATGAGTCGACATTTACTCCCGGAGGTGGTCGGCCAGGAGCGGTTGCACGGGGCCAGGGTCCCTCGGGGCGCGAGGCTGTCGGCTCCGTAGCGGTCCACACCTCCGCAGCCCAAGAGAGCACTTCCACGACAGCCCACCAGAGCATGGACGGCCAACACGTGAACGGCATGGCCGGCGACCGGGGCAGTGGAGAGCCCACCCGTCTCGCCGACTACGACGACCTGCCCGAGGGGCACTTCTACGACCCGGACGCCGAGTACGAGCCGGACCCCGAATACGCGGCGACGCTCGCGCCGGACGCGGCGCGCCAGCGGCGCGAGCGGGTCGGCCCGACCGGGCGCCCGCTCCCGTACTTCCCCATCCCGGGGCCGCTGTCGGACCACGGTCCGGCGAAGATCATCGCGATGTGCAACCAGAAGGGCGGGGTCGGCAAGACCACCTCGACCATCAACCTGGGCGCCGCACTCGCGGAATACGGCCGCCGGGTGCTGCTCGTCGACTTCGACCCGCAGGGTGCCTTGTCGGTCGGACTCGGCGTCAACCCGATGGAACTGGATCTGACGGTCTACAACCTGCTCATGGAGCGGGGCATGTCGGCCGACGAGGTCCTGCTCAAGACCGCGGTCCCCAACATGGACCTGCTGCCCAGCAATATCGATTTGTCAGCGGCAGAGGTGCAGTTGGTCAGCGAGGTCGCCCGTGAGTCGACCCTGCAGCGGGCGCTGAAGCCCCTGCTGTCCGACTACGACTACATCGTCATCGACTGCCAGCCCTCGCTCGGCCTGCTGACCGTCAACGCCCTGACGGCCGCTCACAAGGTCATCGTGCCGCTGGAGTGCGAGTTCTTCGCGCTGCGCGGGGTCGCGCTGCTGACCGAGACGATCGAGAAGGTCCAGGAGCGGCTCAACCCCGACCTGGAGCTGGACGGCATCCTGGCGACGATGTACGACTCCCGTACCGTGCACAGCCGCGAGGTGCTGGCGCGCGTCGTCGAGGCGTTCGACGACCACGTCTACCACACCGTCATCGGCCGTACGGTCCGCTTCCCGGAGACCACCGTCGCCGGCGAACCGATCACCACCTACGCCTCCAACTCCGTGGGGGCCGCGGCCTATCGTCAGCTCGCCAGGGAGGTGCTCGCCCGGTGTCACGCCGAGTGAGTCTGCCCGGAGCCGACGAACTGTTCCGCACCACCGGGGGAGTGGGCCTTCAGTCGTCCGCTCCCCGTCGTGCGACCGGCGGCGAGGACGCCCGGGTGCCCGCGCCGGCCGGCGAGTCGGACCCGGCGCCGAACGCCCCCGAGGAGGCCCAGGCGGGCCGCCGGCGGTCCCGGAACGGCTCGGAGGCCGAGGCGCCGGCGGCCGGTGACGGTGGCTCAGGCGCGGCGCGCTCCGCGCCCGCCGCGGCGCCGGCCGAACACGGCGGCCGCGAACCGGAGTCGGAGGCCGCCGCGGGGCACCGGACGTCGGGTGGGCGGGCGGCCCGCGCCGAGCGGGAGGCCGCGGCGACGGCCGGTGCGTCGGGCCGTCGACGGTCGCGCGGCGTCAACCGCCGCCCCAGCGGCCGGGAACGGCACGACGAGAAGATCACCGTCTATGTCTCCGCCGAGGAGCTCATGGACCTCGAACACGCCCGCCTGGTGCTGCGCGGCGAGCACGGCCTGGCGGTCGACCGCGGCCGGATCGTCCGTGAGGCGGTGGCCGTGGTCCTCGCCGACCTGGAGTCGCGCGGGGACGCCAGCATCCTGGTGCGGCGGCTCCGCGGCCGCTAGGGCGCTTCTGACGGACCTCCGCGGCGTCGGAGGTCCGTCAGAAGCGTTCTAGGGCCTGTCCGGTGGGCCGTGGCCGGGGCCTGACCCGCCGGACGGGCCCCAGCGCCCCGGGAGTCGTGCCGGATCCGTCCGACACGCCCTGGAGGCCGGTCGCCGGCGCGCGGCGGGATAGCCTGCCGTCCCGGCGGGGCCTCCCGTCCGTGACCAACCCGCCGCCTCGCGCGGACCGCAGCACCCTGGACCGCCATGCCGACGACCGACGACGACCCCGCCGCCCCGCGCCGCACCCGCCGCGCCCTCGGGCAGGGGCCGGGAACCCTCCAGGAGGCGGCACCCGAGGCCCCCGCAGAAGCGCGAGCGGACGTGCGGGGGGACGGAGAGTCGGCCGCGCCGGCGGAGGCCGCCGAGGCGGCCGTGCGCGGGGGCGTGGACGGCCCGGGGGAGGCTTCCGGGAGCGGGAGCCCGGACGTGGCGGCGGAGGCGCTCACGGGCGGCCAGGACGGCCCCGAGGGTCGGGACGGGCCGGACAGCCCGGACGGCAGGGGCGGTCAGGACGGCCGGTTCACGCTGCGGTTGGACAACTTCGAGGGGCCCTTCGACCTCCTGCTCCAGTTGATCTCCCGGCACAAGTTGGACGTCACCGAGGTCGCGCTGTCCAAGGTGACCGACGAGTTCATGGCCCACATCCGGGCCATGGGGCCGGACTGGGACCTCGACCAGACCACCGAGTTCCTGGTCGTCGCGGCCACCCTGCTCGACCTCAAGGCGGCCCGGCTGCTGCCCGCCGCCGAAGTGGAGGACGAGGCCGACCTCGCCCTCCTGGAGGCCCGGGACCTGCTGTTCGCCAGGTTGCTGCAGTACCGCGCCTACAAACAGATCGCGGACATCTTCAGCGGCCGGCTGGCCGAGGAGACGCGCTGCCATCCCCGCACCGTCGGGTTGGAGCCGCACCACGCGGAGCTGCTCCCCGAGGTCGTGATCAGCATCGGGGCGGAGGGGTTCGCCCGGCTCGCGGTCAAGGCGATGCAGCCCAGGGCGAAGCCGCAGGTCTACGTCGACCACATCCACGCGCCGCTGGTCAGCGTCCGGGAGCAGGCCGAGGTGGTGATGGCGCAGTTGCGCGCGCTGGGCGAGGCCGGCTTCCAGGAACTGATCGCCGACGCCCCGGACACCCTCACCGTCGTCGCGCGCTTCCTGGCCCTGCTGGAGCTCTACCGGGAGCGGGCGGTCGCCCTGGAGCAGGAGGAGGCGCTGGGGGCGTTGACGGTTCGCTGGACGGGCGAGGAGGGGGCTTCCCCCCGGGTTACCGACGAGTTCGACCGGCAACCGGACGGGCCGACCGACGAGGCCGGCAAGGCCGCCGCGGGCGGCGAGGACGCGGACGGCGACGCGGACCCGGTGGGCCGCGCGCGGAGCGAAGAGCAGCGGAAGGAGCCGGCGTGAGCGGCGCGGCGTACGACATCACCGAGCGGGAGCCGGGCGACGGGCGGTCGGAGCCGGAGCGGCCGGCCGGCGCGCTGGGCGTGGCCGACCTGGAGCTGAAGCCCGCGCTGGAGGCCGTCCTCATGGTCGTCGACGAGCCGGCGACCGAGGAGCACCTGGCGCGGGTCCTCCAGCGGTCCCGCCGGGCCGTCGCGCTGGCGCTGCGCGAGCTGTCCGACGACTACACCCGCCAGGGCCGCGGCTTCGACCTGCGGCTGGTGGCCGGCGGCTGGCGGTTCTACTCCAGGGCGGCCTACGCGGACGCCGTGGAGAGCTTCGTCCTGGACGGCCAGCAGGCCCGGCTCACCCAGGCCGCATTGGAGACTCTGGCCGTGGTCGCGTACCGTCAGCCGGTCAGCCGTTCCCGCGTCTCGGCCGTCCGCGGAGTCAACTGCGACGGCGTGATGCGCACGCTCCTCCAGCGCGGCCTGGTGGAGGAGGCGGGGACGGAACCTGAAACAGGTGCGATCCTGTACAGGACGACGAACTACTTTCTGGAGCGGATGGGCCTGCGCGGCCTGGACGAGCTCCCTGAGCTCGCACCGTTCCTCCCGGAGGCGGACGCGGTCGAGGGCGACTCCCCGGAAGGTATCCCGTCGTTCGACGTAGACGACAGCGGCGACTCTCAGACGGATCATTGATGCGAAGCAGCGGCAGGAACAGCAGGGGCAGCAGCGGCGGCGGCAGGGGCAACTACCGCGGCGCCGGCAACAATCGGGACGAGAAGCAGCAGCGCGCCGGCCGTCCCCGTCCCGAGGAGCGCCGCTACGACGTGGGCGGTTCCGGGGGCGGCGACGAGCGCCGGGGCAAGTCCGGTGCCCGGGGCGCGGCGGCCCGCGGCGGCGCCAAGGGAGGCCCCCGTACGGGCGGCGCGCCCCAGGGCGGGCGCCCGGGTGGCCAGGGTGGTCAGCAGCGCGGCCGGGGCCAGTCGCCGGCGCGGTCCCGCGAGTACGACGCCAAGATCGAGGAGCGCAACCGCGCCCGCTACGACAAGCCGTCGGTCAAGACCCCCAAGACCTTCGGCGAGCAGGAGGGCGAGCGGCTCCAGAAGGTGCTGGCCAGGGCCGGTATGGGCTCTCGGCGTGCCTGTGAGGAGCTGATCGACCAGGCGCGGGTCGAGGTCAACGGCAAGGTCGTCATGGAGCAGGGCGTCCGGGTCGATCCGGAGAAGGACGAGATCAAGGTGGACGGCCTGACGGTCGCCACCCAGTCGTACCTCTTCTTCGCGCTGAACAAGCCCGCCGGCGTGGTCTCCACGATGGAGGACCCCGACGGGCGCCAGTGCCTGGGCGACTACGTGACCAACCGGGAGACCCGGCTGTTCCACGTCGGGCGGTTGGACACCGAGACCGAGGGCATCATCCTGCTCACCAACCACGGCGAGCTGGCCCACCGCCTGACGCACCCGCGGTACGGCGTCACCAAGACCTACCTGGCGGCCATCCAGGGCCCGCTCCCGCGCGACCTGGGCAAGCGGCTCAAGGACGGCATCCCGCTGGAGGACGGCTACGCCCGCGCCGACCACTTCCGGGTCGTGGAGAACACCGGCAAGAACTACCTCGTCGAGGTCAGCCTCCACGAGGGCCGCAAGCACATCGTGCGCCGGATGCTCGCGGAGGCCGGCTTCCCGGTGGAGAAGCTGGTCCGCACGCACTTCGGTCCGATCGCGCTGGGCGACCAGAAGTCGGGCTGGCTGCGCCGGATGACCAACACCGAGGTCGGGATGCTGATGCGGGAGGTCGACCTCTAGCCGACACGGCTTGCGGGCGTCGCCCACCACCCCTTAACGTCACCGTGACGATTAAGGGGTGGTTTTCTCATGGGGGCTTCCATGGCGGCATCGTCCGCGGCGACCGGTTCACTTCTCGGGCTGGCGCTCGGGGACGCGCTCGGCTTCCCGACCGAGTTCAAGGACGTGCCGGCGATCGCCGCCGCGTACGGGCCGTGGCGGGAGCTGGGGCTGCCCACGCCGGCCCTGGTCACCGACGACACGCAGATGACGCTGGCGCTGGGGCGGGGGCTGCGCACCGCCCTGGAGCGCGGCGCGCTGACCGCCGGCACCCTGGAGGCGCCGGTCCGCCGGGAGTACGTGACCTGGTGGCGGTCCCCGGAGAACAACCGCGCGCCGGGCGGGACGTGCCTGCGCGCCTGCGCACTGCTCGCCGACCCGCGCCTGCCGTGGGCCGACGCCAGCCAGATCGGCTCCAAGGGGTGCGGCGCCAACATGCGGGTGGCGCCCCTGGGCCTGGTGCCGAGGCTGACCGCGCAGCAGCGGTCCGGCGCGGCCCAGTTCCAGTCCGCGCTGACCCACGGGCACCCCACCGCGCTCGCCGCCAGCGACCTCACCGCGTACGCGGTCCGCGTCCTCGTCGACGGTGCGCGCCCCGCCGAACTGCCGGGCCTGCTGAGGGCGTACGCGCACGCCCAGCGCACCCTTTACCGCGAGGACTGGCTCGGCGACCTGTGGCGGCGCTCCCAGGCACCCTCCCCGACGGCCTTCGCGGCCCGCGGCTGGGACGACTGCCTGGCCGTCCTGGACCGGCTGGACGCCGCACTGGCCGCCCCGGACCGGGAGGCCGACCCGTGCCTGGCCACCGGTGCCGGCTGGATCGCCGAGGAGGCCCTGGCCACCGGCCTGCTGTGCTACCTGCTCTTCCCCGACGAGCCGGACACCGCGCTGCGCCGCGCCGCCTGCACCTCCGGCGACTCCGACTCGATCGCCTGCCTCGCCGGTGCCTTCGCCGGTGCCCGGCTCGGCGCCGACGCCTGGCCGCGCGACTGGACCGACCGCATCGAGTACCGCGAGGAACTCCTGGCCCTCGGGGCGGCCTGGGACGCCTGAGCGGTGCGGCTCCGTCCGCCGCGGCGGACGGAGCCGGTGCCGGCCGTCGGACGCCCGGAGCTCCGGGCACGGTTGTCGGTGGCGCTGGTTACGCTGAGCAGTGCGTACGCGGACGTGTGCGCGGACGCACGACGCAGGGGAGCTGAGGACGTGGCGGTACGGGCCGTGCGCGGGGCCGTCCAGCTGGAGCGGGACGACGCGGAGCACATGCGGGAGCGGGTCGGCGAGCTGCTCACCGCGATATTGGAGCGCAACGGGCTGGCGCCGGACGACCTGATCAGCGTGTGGTTCACCGCCACCCCCGACCTGCACAGCGACTTCCCGGCCGCCGCCGCCCGGGCCCTGGGGATCACGGACGTCCCGCTGATCTGCGCCCAGGAGTTGACGGTGGCCGGCGCCATGGAGCGGGTGGTGCGGGTGCTGGCGCACGTCGAGACCGGGCTGGCCAAGGCCGACGTCGCCCATGTCTACCTCGGCGCGGCCGCGGCCCTGAGGAAGGACATCGCCCAGTGAGGACCGCACTCGTCATCGGAACGGGCCTGATCGGCACCTCGGTCGCCCTCGCGCTCAGCGCCCGCGGCGTCCAGGTCCACCTGGAGGACCACGACCACGCCCAGGCCCTGACGGCCGCCGCGCTCGGCGCCGGCACCGCCGAGCCGCCCCCCGGCCCGGTCGACCTGGTCGTCGTGGCGGTGCCGCCGGCGCACGTCGCGCAGGGGCTCGCCGGGGCGATCCGGCGCGGCGCGGCCCGGGCGTACATCGACGTCGCCAGCGTCAAGGGCGGCCCGCGCCGCGAGCTGGAGGCCCTCGGCTGCGACCTGTCCGGCTACCTCGGCACGCACCCGATGGCCGGCAAGGAGCGCTCCGGCCCGCTGGCCGCGACGGCCGACCTCTTCGAGGGCCGCCCCTGGGTGCTCACCCCGTCGCCCGGCGGCGACACCGAGGTGCTCAACCTCGCCCTGGAGCTGGTCGCGCTCTGCCGGGCCGTCCCGGTGGTGATGGACGCCGATGCCCACGACCGCGCCGTCGCCCTGGTCTCGCACACCCCGCAGCTCGTCTCCAGCCTCGTCGCGGCCCGGCTGAAGGGCGCCGACGAGACCGCCGTCCGCCTCTGCGGCCAGGGCATCCGCGATGTGACGCGGATCGCCGCCTCCGACCCGGCCATGTGGATCGACATCCTCTCCGCCAACCCCGGCCCGGTCGCCGACGTCCTCACCGAGGTCGCGGCCGACCTGGACGCCACGGTCCAGTCGCTGCGCGCCCTGGAGTCCGCCGACGACGGCAAGCGCGGCACCGGCGCCGGCGGCATCGAGGACGTCCTGCGCCGCGGCAACGCCGGCCGCGAGCGGGTCCCCGGCAAGCACGGCGCCGCCCCGGCCAGCTACGAGGTCGTCGCCGTCTACATCGGCGACCAGCCCGGCGAGCTGGCCCGGATCTTCGCCGACGCCGGCCGCGTGGGGGTCAACATCGAGGACGTCCGCATCGAGCACGCCACCGGTCAGCAGGCCGGCTTCATCCAGCTCATGGTCGAGCCGCAGGCCGTCCCGGTGCTGACCGCGGAGCTGCGGGAGCGGGGGTGGTCGATCCGTCAGTGACACCGTGGACGGCGCGCTGTGGCCGAGACAGTAACCTTGTCCGAGGCCCCAGGTCCCGTTGCCGAACTCCCACCCGCCGGTCGTAGCCGGTCCGCCCCGCGTGCGGACGGCGGGAGCGCGACGACGAGACCCGGCGCCCTGGACCGCGCCCCGTGTATCAAGAAAGGTGTTCGTCACCGTGGAAACCGCCGATCGGACCGCCCAGGCTGCAGTGATTGTTGCCATCGACGGCCCCGCAGGCACGGGCAAGTCCAGCACGTCCAAGGCCGTCGCCGGAAAGCTGGGCCTGGGCTACCTCGACACCGGCGCGCAGTACCGCGCGATCACCTGGTGGATGCTGGCCAACGGCATCGACGTCAACGACCCGGCCGCGGTGGCCGACGCCTGCGCCAAGCCCGTGATCGTCTCCGGCACGGACCCGGCGGGGCCGACCATCACCGTCGACGGCACGGACGCCGCCGGCCCGATCCGCAGCGCGGAGGTCACCGCCGCGGTCAGCGCGGTCAGCGCGGTCCCCGAGGTGCGCACCGCGATCACCGAGCTCCAGCGCTCCATCGCCGGCGGGGCGCCGCACGGCATCGTCGTCGAGGGCCGGGACATCGGCATAACGGCCCTGCCCGACGCCGACCTCAAGATCTTCCTCACCGCCTCCCCGGAGGCGCGGGCGGCCCGGCGCAACGGCGAGATCAAGGGCCAGGGCCCGCAGCTCGCGTCCGACCTGGCCGCCACCCGTGAGGCGCTGATCAAGCGGGACGCCGCGGACTCCTCCCGCAAGACCTCGCCGCTGGCCAAGGCCGACGACGCCGTCGAGGTCG
This sequence comes from Streptomyces sp. NPDC090442, assembly GCF_044769405.1. NCBI lineage: Bacteria > Bacillati > Actinomycetota > Actinomycetes > Kitasatosporales > Streptomycetaceae > Streptomyces > Streptomyces sp. NPDC090442. The sequence goes on along the minus strand of NZ_JBIVXW010000049.1, from coordinate 28,524 downwards.
ACACCACCGACCTGACGCTGGATCAGGTCATCGAATGCGTGGTCACCCTCATCGAGGGCGTCCGCGCCGAGAAGGCGGGGCGAGACATCCGGTGACCGACGGCGGCAAGACGCCGAGCCCCCGCGGGGCCGCGATCGGCCGGCGGATCGGCATCGGGCTGATGTACGGCCTGTGGAAGCCGCGGGTGCTGGGCGCCTGGCGGGTGCCGGCCAGCGGCCCGGTGATCCTCGCCGTCAACCACTCCCACGGCGTCGACGGCCCGATGGTGATGGGCACCGCGCCCCGACCGGTGCACTTCCTGATCAAGAAGGAAGCCTTCATGGGCCCGTTGGACCCGTTCCTGCGGGGCATCGGGCAGGTGAAGGTCGATCGCCAGAGCGCCGACCGCAAGGCGATCACCGATGCGCTCGGGGTGCTGGCCGCCGGCGGCGTGCTGGGCATCTTCCCCGAAGGCACCCGCGGCGAGGGCGACTTCGCGTCGCTGCGCGCCGGGCTCGCGTACTTCGCGGTGCGCTCCGGCGCCCCCGTCGTCCCGGTGGCGGTGCTCGGCAGCACCGGCCGCCCCAGCCGGCTCACCCCGGCCGTGCCGCGGCTGCGCGGCCGCGTCGACGTCGTCTTCGGCGACGCCTTCGACGCGGGTGACGGCAGCGGGCGGCGCACCCGTAAGGCGCTGGACGAGGCGACCGTACGGATCCAGGAGCGGCTGACCGCCCACCTGGCACAGGCCCGGCGCCTTACCGGGCGCTGACCCACACTTGAGCAGTGGGCCCTTTCGCGAGCGGCCCACCGACCACATGGATGAACGAGGAACGGACTTCATGAACGAGCAGATCCCCACCGGCGACGAGCACGGTGCGCTTGGCGACGCCGAGTACGCGGAGTTCATGGAGCTCGCCGCGGAAGAGGGCTTCGACCTGGAGGAGGTCGAGGGCGACATCGCCGCTGCCGGCCACGGCCCGCTGCCGGTCCTCGCCGTCGTCGGCCGCCCCAACGTCGGCAAGTCGACGCTGGTGAACCGCATCATCGGGCGCCGCGAGGCGGTCGTCGAGGACCGGCCGGGCGTCACCCGCGACCGGGTCACCTACGAGGCCGACTGGAACGGCCGCCGTTTCAAGGTCGTCGACACCGGCGGCTGGGAGCAGGACGTGCTCGGCATCGACGCGTCCGTGGCGATGCAGGCCGAGTTCGCCATCGAGGCCGCCGACGCGGTGGTCTTCGTGGTGGACGCCAAGGTCGGCGCCACCGACACCGACGAGGCCGTGGTCAAGCTGCTGCGCCGCGCCGGCAAGCCGGTCGTCCTGGTCGCCAACAAGGTCGACGGCCAGTCCGGCGAGGCCGACGCGGCCATGCTGTGGTCGCTGGGCCTCGGCGAGCCCCACCCGGTCTCCGCGCTGCACGGCCGCGGCACCGGCGACATGCTCGACGCCGCGCTGGACGCGCTCCCCGAGGCGCCCGCGCAGACCTTCGGTGCCGCCGTCGGCGGCCCCCGCCGGATCGCGCTGATCGGCCGCCCGAACGTCGGCAAGTCGTCGCTGCTCAACAAGGTCGCCGGCGAGGAGCGGGTGGTGGTCAACGAGATGGCCGGCACCACCCGCGACCCGGTCGACGAGCTGATCGAACTGGGCGGCAAGACCTGGAAGTTCGTGGACACCGCCGGCATCCGCCGCCGGGTGCACCTCCAGGAGGGCGCCGACTACTACGCCTCGCTGCGCACCGCGGCGGCCGTGGAGAAGGCCGAGGTCGCGGTCGTCCTGATCGACTCCGCGGAGTCCATCAGCGTGCAGGACCAGCGGATCATCACGATGGCCGTCGAGGCCGGTCGGGCCCTGGTCATCGCCTACAACAAGTGGGACACCCTCGACGAGGAGCGCCGCTTCTACCTGGAGCGGGAGATCGAGCGGGACCTCGTCCAGGTGCCGTGGGCGATGCGGGTCAACGTCTCCGCGCGCACCGGTCGCCACATGGAAAAGCTGGTCCCGGCGATCGAGACCGCGCTGTCCGGCTGGGAGACCCGGATCCCCACCGGGCGGCTGAACGCCTTCCTCGGTGAGATCGTGGCCTCCCACCCGCACCCCATCCGCGGCGGCAAGCAGCCCCGGATCCTCTTCGGCACCCAGGCCGGCACCAAGCCGCCGCGCTTCGTGCTCTTCGCCTCGGGCTTCCTGGAGGCCGGCTACCGCCGCTTCGTCGAGCGACGGCTGCGCGAGGAGTTCGGCTTCGAGGGCACGCCGATCCACATCTCGGTGCGGGTGCGCGAGAAGCGCGGCACCAACAAGGGCAAGAAGAAGTAACCGGGCGCGCGTCGGCCGCGGTTCGGGCCGGCGGCGTCAGTGACCGCCGGGCGGCCGCGGTGCCTCCCGGGGCCCCGGTGGCAACGCCGCCGGAAGCTGGCCCCGGGGCCGGAACGGCTGCCGGCCCACCACCTCCCACTGCCCCGGTGACGCCGTCGCAGGGCGCCAGTTCCCGCCGCGCAGCGACTCCGGCACCTCGGGCTCGTCCGTGCGGTCCCCGGGCAGCGCCCGGAAGGCGCGGCGGTACTCGGCGTACAGCTCGTCGTAGATGGGCGTGCCCCCGCCACGGTCCGCGCGGAGCGGCCCCCCGTGGTCGCGGGCCGGGCGCATGCCGGGGATGGGGTGGGGGTACGGGGCGCGAGGGGCGGGGTCGTATGCGTGCACGTAGGTGCCAACGACCCCACTGCCGGCGGGATGCGGCTTTCGAGAGGAAATGGCTGATCGCGGGTGCAATCCCGCCACATCGGGCGGTCCTGCTCCCGCGATCGGGCGCGGAGCGTCAGGTTCCGGCCAGCGGCATCGACCCGGCGACCAACAGGCCCTTGGCGGCGGCCTGTTCCAACGCCTGGCGCATCAGGTCCTCGCGCGGCTGGTGGCCGATGGTGCCCGAGGGCGCGGCGTACATGAGCACGGTCCGCTCCTTGTTGGCCGCGGTGCGCCAGCCGTCCGAGACGGCCAGCGGCTGATGGGCCTGCCACCAGGCGGACTGGGTGCCGTTGGTGCCCGGCTGGAGCACGGCGTGCAGCTTGCCCATGGCCAGCAGCGCGGACCAGCCCTCCAGCGGGGCGGGGCGGTCGTTCACGTCCCGCACGGGGGCGAAGCCGTGCTCCAGGAGCAGCGGCAGGAAGTCGTCGTTCAGGCTGGTCGAACCGGGGCGGGCGATCGGGCCGTTGGGCTCGACCACGAGGGCGGGGTGCAGCTCCTCCTTGACCAGCACCAGGCCGCAGGTGATGCCGAGGGTGGCCTGACGGTCGCTGGTGGGGATCGGGGCCCCCGGGGCGGGCGCGGCGTCCGAGCCGGTGATGGAGCGCACGGCCCCGCGGAGCTGGTCCTCGGCCACGGGGACGACCTGCGAGGGGATGCAGGTGGCATGGGCGAACGCGAGCACCGCGGTCTCCTCGCCGACGAACAGGACGGTGCTGGTCCGCTCCTGCTCGCTGTTGCCGGGCGTCCGGCAGGAAGTGCAGTCGTAGCTGCCGGGGGCGTCTTCCCCGGCCAGCAGCCGGTCGGCTTCTGCATCGCCGATCTCGGCGCGAACGTCGTCGCTGACGTCGAGCATGCGCGGCACGGGTGGCTCCTCGATCTTCATGAGCGGCTGCCGGGTGGTCTCCCGGCTCGTACAAGGACAACGGGCGACCTCCTGCAGAGTCACGCGCGGGCGCGAACAGAATCGAACCACGCGTCGCACGGCGGAGAATCGGCGAGAAGTCGTCATCCGGCCGGTCACGCACCGCCAATTTCTGCGCAGAACACGGCGCAGGTGGCCGCGTTTTGTACACCGGACGGGGTGCGGTCGGACCCCGCGAGGGCGCGGCGCGCGGGGGCCCGGCGGACCGCTGCCTACCGTCACCGGCTATGTCGGACAACTCTTCGGCGCCGCGGCGCCGCGTGGAATCCGTCGGGTTGCTCGTCGCGGCGGCCGCAGCCCTGCTCCTGTGCCTGCCCGGCGGCGCGGTCGCCGACGGGGCGCCGGGCGGCGACGACGACGGCGGTGGGGACGGCGGCCGGCCGTCGTACGCCTGCGCCGACGACCAGTGGCCCTGGGGCTGCCTCGCCGAGTGTGAGAGCAGCGGTGACTGGCACATCAACACCGGCAACAGCTATTACGGGGGCCTGCAGTTCTGGCAGCCCACCTGGGAGAGGTACGGCGGCCTCAAGTACGCCCGGCGCGCCGATCTCGCCACCCGGGACGAGCAGATCGAGATCGCCAAGCGGGTCCAGGCCGACCAGGGTTGGGGCGCCTGGCCCACGTGCGCCCGGCGTTACGGCCTGCTCGGCGACCGGGTCTACGCCGTCCAGCGCGGTGACACCCTCTCCAAGATCGCGCGCCGCCACCACGTCAAGGGCGGCTGGCACGGACTGTACGAGGCCAACCGGGACGCCGTCGGGGAGTACCCGGACGACCTGTCGGTCGGCGTCCGGCTGAAGCTGCGCTGACCTGCGCGCCGGCGCCGCCCCCGCGAGAGTTCCCGCACCGTCATACCGATGCCCTAACTATTTCGGCACGACTTGGCCAATACCCCCAACCCCGAAGGCCACTTCGCAGTCTTACCCTTCAACAGCCGGACACCGGACGCCCGTAGGGCGGACGTCCGGGAAGCGGGGGGACCAGGACGAGCGAGGGACCAGGGGATACGGGGACGGATGCACATCTCATTCCTGATTCACCACGCCTACGGCAGCGGGGAGACGGTGCGGGCGACCTTCAGCCTGGCGGACGCGCTCGCCGAACGGCACGACGTCGAGATCGTCTCCGTCCTGAGACACCGCGACGCCCCGGCGCTCGACCTCGGCCCCAAGGTGGCGCTCCGGCACCTGGTGGACCTCCGGGAGCACGGCCGGTCCGGCGACCGGATGGCGCCGGCGCACGCCCGGCCCGCCAAGGTGTTCCCGACCGCCGAGCCCGCCTCCCGCCAGTACAGCGAGCTCACCGACCAACGGATCGCCCAGTACCTGCGGCGGACCGAGGCCGACGTGGTGGTCGGTACCCGGCCCGGCCTGACCGTGCACGTCGCCCGGCAGACCCGCCGGGGGCCGCTCCGGGTCGGTCAGGAACCGCTCTGTCTGGCCGCGCACAGCCGGGAGTTGCGGCTGGCGCTGCGCGGCGCCTATCCGCGGCTGGACGGGCTGGTCACCGCCACGGAGGCGGACGCCCGGGCCCATCTGCGCCGCTTGCGGCTGCCCGGGGTGACCGTCAGCGCGGTGCCCCGCGCGGTCCCCGCACCGCGGCTGGCGCCGGCCGACGGCACCGGCCGATGGGTGATGGCCGCCGGCGGGCTGACCCGCACCAAGCGCTTCGACGTGCTCGTCCGGGCGTTCGCCGCGGTGGTCGCCCGACGCCCGGACTGGCGGCTGCGGATCTACGGCGGCGGGCCCGAGAAGCCCGCGCTGCGCGCCCTGATCGACGAACTCGGTCTCTACAACCACGTCTTCCTCATGGGCCCGGCCGGCCCGTTGGAGAGCGAGTGGGCCAAGGGCGCGCTCGCCGTGGACTCCTCCGGCCGGGAACCGCTCGGGACGGCGCTGGCCGAGGCGATGCGCTGTGGGCTGCCGGCCATCGCCACCGACTGCCCCTACGGGCCGGGCGAGATCGTCGCGGACGGGACCACCGGCCGGGTGGTGCCGGTCGGGCAACCCGCCGCGCTGGCCGCCGCGCTGCTGGAGCTGATCGGCGACGACGCCGCCCGGACGCGGATGGGCGCCGCCGCGCTCGCCTCGTCCGCCCGCTTCGATCCGGCGGAGGTCGCCGAGCGGCACGCCGCGCTCTTCGCCGAGCTGATCGCCCGGCGCCGCGGCAGCGGGCTGCGCGGCTCCCTGCACCGCGCCCGGGGGACCCTCATCGGGGGCGCCTACGCCACCAAGTACGCCGCCGCGCACGCGGCCCGCGCCGCGGTGAGAGGGGTGCGGACGGCATGAACTCCCCGACGCAGTCACCCGTGACCGGGCCCGGAGCGGCGAAGCGCCCGCGGCGTACCGCGGCGACGGGAGGAGGGGCGCCGGTGCCCGTGGACCTGAAGGCCGACTGCATCGCGGACTCCGCGGGCGGCCTCACCTTCGACCTGAACGTCCCGCAGGACGCCGGGACATCCTGGAGCGCGGCCCTGGTGCTGCGGCTGCGCGCGGCCGACCCCGGCACCGTCGAGACCGCGGCCGACGACGAGGTGCGGCTGCCGCTCGGGCCGAACGGGCCCGGCCGGCTGCGCGCCGTGCTGCCCAGCACCGTCGCGCTGGCCGAGGGCCGTTGGCACGCCTACGCCGACCTCGGCGACGGCGCCGACCCGCGCCGGCTGCTGCCCGGCGTCAACGACCTGCGGTCCCTGGTGGACCGCCGCCCGCTGGCCGGCATCGGCCGGCTCGGCGTGCGCATCCCCTACGCCACCAAGCTGGGCAACCTCGCGCTGCGCAGTTGGCTGCGCGGGCCGCACGCGGAGGCCGGCGACATCCTCGTCGCCCCCGAGGGCATCACCGTCATCGGCCGCCTGTACGGGGCGAGTCCGACGGCCGGCGCCCAGGCCGAGGCCCGGCCCCGCCGGCCCGGTCCGGCCCCGGTCGTCGCCGTCCCGTTGGTCGAAGAGGGACCGCTCTTCCGCTTCACCCTCCCGTACGCGGAGCTGGTCGCCCACTGGCGGCACGGCAGCGAGCCCTGGGACCTGTGGCTGCGCCCGGCGGAGGGCGCCCCGCCGGTCCGGATCGCCCGCCTCCTGGACGACGTCCCGGAGAAGGAGCAGGTGTTCAGCTACCCGACGCGCCCGGTGCCGGCACCGGGCGGCGAGCTCCGGATCGGCCCGTACTACACGCTCGACAACGACCTGGCCGTACGGGTCAGCGGTCCGAACGAGCCGGAGTAGGGCTGCTCCGCCCCTGAGCCGCCGGACGGGCCCCAGGGCGGGCCCATGGCACGGGAGACGGACCAAGTGGCGTTGTGGGTCGGGGAGTTGGCCCGGCGCGCGGGGGTGGCGGTCCGGGCCGTGCGGCACTACGCGGACGCCGGGCTGCTGCCGGAGGCCGGCCGCGGCGCCGGCGGGCACCGTCGTCACGGGGCGGACGCCGTGGACCGGCCGCACCGGATCCGGGACCTGCGCGCCGTCGGGATGCCGCTGGCCGCGATGGCCGGGGCGCTCGCCGACGACGGCTCCCTGGAGCGGGCCCTGGCCGCCCAACCGGCCACCGTCGGCGGGCAGCTCACCGCGGTGCGCTGGCGGGAGGCCGCCCCGCGCGCCCTCACCGCCGCCGCCGACGACCGCCGTCCGGAGCCGCTGCGGCTGCTCGGCGGCCTGCCGCAACCGCCCACCGGCGACGCCCTGGTGCGCTGCCGGCACCGCCAACTGCCCCGCGCGCCGACGGCCGCGCTGCGCACCGCCGTCGTCGACGCCGCGGTGCCCGCGCTGCCGCCGGGTGCGCGCGGCCGACGCCCTGCCGGGCGCGACCGACCCGGTGGCGCTCTCCACGGGCCTGGCCGAGGCGTACGCGCTCGCCGGCGTGGATCTGGCCGCCGGACGCCGTCCCGCGGCTGCGGGCGTACCGGCGGCACGTCGCCGAGGTGACCGACGCGACGGCCCCGCCGACGGGAGCCGCCCATGACTGGCTGGTCGCGGCCCTCGGCGACGCCCGGGGAACGGGAGCCTGAGCGGGCTCCTGCGCGGGCGACTGAACGGCGCGCGGGCCAAGCGGCGTTGGCTGCTGCCGTGGGCCCCGAGGGGTCCGGTGGCTCGGGGACCCCGCGTGCCCGCGCGGGTCCGTGGTGCCGAAGGCGGGCGGGAGTTGGCGGGAGGTCGGCCGGGCGCTCTCGGGCGATGTGCGCGAAATGTGTGTGGAATGTGTCTCGTTGGTCAATTCGGGGGCGGCCGGAAAAGGACGTCGGGTAAGGGGAATCCCGGGGTGTTGCGCGATTAATTCCGGTGGGCTGCCCGGCGTTGTCCGATACGCCGGCACACCCTTCCGTTGCTGATCAAGGGGGAATTCCGGCCGCTTTGTTTTGGGCCCGTTCGCGGTGCTGTACGGCGGGTAACGGGAAGCGCCGCCCGGTCAATCGGAGGGGGGTTCGCTGTGACAGAAGCGTGACCAATGGCCGGGCGGGAAGTCGTGGCGGGACGCGGGGGCGGGCCTTCCGCGCGCCTCCGCGGGAGCCTACGGTGGCTGACATGGCACCCGAACCGAACCTTCCCGGCGAGACCCCCGATGTGCAGGACGACCCCGAGGCGTACGTCGGCCTCGACCGAGAGGCCGCCGAGGAGCTGGCCCGGGCCCGGGGGTGGTCCACCGTCCGGGCGGTCCCGCCGGGCGCGATGCTGACCATGGAGTACCTCGTCGGCCGGATCAACTTCGAGGTCAAGGACGGGGCGGTGGCGCGCGCCTGGCAGGGCTGACGGCCCGTCGGCGCGGCGCCCGCGGCCCGGCCGGCAGCAACACGACGAAGGCCCCGGTCGCTCCTGGACGGAGCGGCCGGGGCCTTCGTGCGGGCGGGCGGGGTGCGTACCGGGTCCGCGCCGCGGGGGTCAGCCGCCGTTGCGGGGGCGGCCGGGGGTCGGGCCGAACGGGGTGGTGCCGCGCGGGAAGCGGTCCGCGTGCGGCGGCCGACGGGATCCGGCCGGGGTGACCGGGCTGCGCTCGGCGCGCGAGGTGTGCGGGCGCGGCGGGTGGTGCGGCCAGCCCTCGGGGGCATGGGCGGCGCGGCTCCCGGTGGTCGCACCGACCGCCTCGCGCACCAGGACGTCGCCGTCCGCGGCGATCCGCTGCCGGGAGACCTCGGGCGCCAGCACGCCGGCCGGCAGCGGGCCGCGCAGCGAGTCCGGGCGCAGCCGCAGCCACAGCCGGAGCAGGATGCCCATCAGCCGGTCCTCGACCCAGGTGATGCCGGGCTCCAGCCACGGCATCGCCAGCAGCACCAGCAGGCCCGCGGCCCAGCCCAGCATGACGTCGCTGACCCAGTGCGTACCGAGGTAGACGGTGGTCATGCCGACGCCCAGCGCGCCCAGCGCGGCGATCACCGACAGGATGCGGCGGCGCAGCGAGGTGGTGGCGAGGTAGGCCAGCACGCCCCAGGTGACCACGGCGTTGGCCGTGTGGCCGGAGGGGAATATGTCGCCGCCGAGCCACATCTCGTTGGAGCCGACCACCGTCGCGTAGTGCGGGCCGAGGCGGCCCATCCCCAGCTTGGCGGCGCCGACGGTGATGTTCAGCAGCAGCAGCGAGGCGCCGAGCACCAGCAGCGGGTGGAGGTTGCGCTGCCGCCAGCAGCGCCAGCCCAGCCACGCCGCCACCGCCAGCGCCGTCGGACCGCGCTGCCCCAGCACGACGAAGTAGTCGAGGAAGGCGTGGTACTCCGGCCACTGCTTGTACGGCCGGAAGAACATCAACTGCCAGTCGATGGTGACCAGGGAGGTGTTGGCGAGCACCCCCGCGACGATCGCCGCATACACCGCCAGCGTGCCCCAGAGCAGCCACAGGCGGGTCCGGGTCATGCGCGGCGGTTTGACGCGATCGGTCGGGAGGTGCTCCTCCATCTGGTCGAGCTTGTCATCGGTACGCACTCAAACGACGTTACCGCGTGTGATGTATGCGCTTGGTCAAACCGTGCGCTTTGTAATGACGATGTGATGTGGAATGGGTCTCAATCCGGGCCGGCTTCCCGGGATTTCGAAGAGAATTACCCGGCTATCTGATTCCCTTCCGGCCAACCGGGTGTCGCTCGCATAGGCGCTTATCTGTTTTTCGGCGGCGGAGTTTATCCGTCATTCGCACGGGTGTCGCGGCGTGTTTTCTTCGGGGCGGCGATTACGGAGCGGGATCTTCCGGTCACGGCGGGCCCGAGCCGTTGAGCCAGAAGGCGCCGTAGAGCGCGGAGCCGACCGCCACGACGCCGATGACCAGCCACGACCGGACGGGACGCCACCGGGCCAGGCCGGTCGCGAGGGGTAGCAGCAGCGGGAAGGCCGGCATCATCAGCCGCGGCTTCGACCCGAAGTAGCCCTTGGCGGTGAGCGCGATCAGCAGTACCAGCCCGCCGTAGACCGCCAGCGGCAGCGGCTGGCCCTTCCGCACCCCGTGCACGTACAGCCAGATCACCAGGGCCACGCCGATCAGCAGGCCGAGGCCGGCGGCGAACGCGGGCCCGGTCAACTGGTGCCAGACGAAGGTGCCGAAGGCGATGCCACCGTCGAAGCCGTTGTGCCAGCCGGCCTGGACGTCCAGGTAGCCGGCGAGCGAGCCCTGTCGGGCGGCGACCCACAGGACGTAGCCGCACCAGCCGAGGGGGGCCAGCGCGACGCCGAGCAGCATCCGGCGGTGCCGGCCGCGGAGCAGGGCGCGCCATCGGGTCCCGCCGGCCCGCTCGTTGGCGACCGTCACCGCCGCGGTGATCCACACGGCGGCGACCACCGCGGCGCCGATCGGCCGGGTCAGTCCGGCCAGTGACGCCAGCGCGCCCGCCCACACCCAGCGCCCGGTGAGCACGCAGTAGACGCCCCAGGCCGCGAGCGCGGTGAACAGCGACTCCGAGTACGCCATCGACTGGACGATCCCGACCGGCAGCGCGGCCCACAGCGCGGCCAGCAGCACCCCGGCCCGGGGGCCGTGCAGCCGCTCCCCGGTGGCGTACAGCGCCCAGGCCGCGGCCAGCGACGACAGCCAGGCCACCGCCATCCCGGCGTCCGCCGCGGAGAGCGGGGTGAGTGCCGAGACGCCCCGCTCCAGCCAGGGCAGCAACGGGAAGAACGCCAGGTTGGAGTGGACGTCGCCGTTGGCGAGATGGACGGCGTAGCCGTAGCCCTGCTCGGCGACCCGGGTGTACCAGAGGGAGTCCCAGCGGGCGGTCAGCAGGGTGTGCCAGCTCTTGCCGTTCGCCGCCGACCAGACCATCAGTACGGCCAGGCCCAGCAGCCGGATCGCCGCGAAGGCCGTGAGGCCGGGGACGGCGCGGCGCAGCGCGGCACGGACGGCGGGTGGGCACAGGGCCCGGCCGGGTGCGGCGGTGGAGGCGAGATCGTTCATCCGGACGATTATCCAGGTGATGTCGGGGGCACCCGATGGGGTCGGTCCGGGGCAACGTCAAGGCTGCGACGAGCGTCTCACCGTGAGGTGGGCCACGCGGGCCGTGGAGGGACTCGCGTAGTCTGACGTCTCAACTCGCCCGTGCCGCCGGTTCCGCCGGCGCGTCGTCGCGCCCTGGACCGCGGCCGCGAGCGCAGCACGGCGAGCGCATGACAGGAGGTACTGGATGTCAGGGACGACCGCGTCCGGCAGGGGGCGGGCGGGTGCTGTTCCCCGGTACACAGGTGGTGGCGCGAACCGCTGGACCGTGCTGACCGTGCTCTGCGTCAGTCTGCTCTTCGTCGCGCTGGACACCACCATCCTCTATGTGGCGGTGCCGTCCATCACCGAGGACCTGCGGCCAGGACCGGTCGAGCTGCTGTGGATCGTCGACATCTATCCGTTGATGGCGGCCTCGCTGCTGATCCTCTTCGGCACGCTCGGCGACCGCGTCGGCCGTCGCCGCATCCTGCTGCTCGGTTACGGGCTCTTCGCCGCCGCCTCGGCCGTCGCCGCGCTCGCGCCCAATCCGCAGGTCCTGATGGCGGCCCGGGCGCTGCTCGGCATCGGCGGCGCCATGATCATGCCGGCGACGCTGTCGATCCTGCGGCAGGTCTTCCCCGACCGGCGGGAGCGGGCGGTCGCGATCGGGGTGTGGAGCGCGGTGGCCGCGGTCGGTGCCGCGGTCGGCCCGGTGCTCGGCGGATTCCTAGTCGAGAACTTCTGGTGGGGCTCGGTCTTCCTGATCAACATCCCGATGATGGCGGCGATGTTCCTGATAGGGCGTTGGCTGCTGCCGGAGTCCCGGGGCGAGCGCAACGGGCCCTGGGACCTGATCGGCGCGGTGGTCGCGGCGCTCGGCGTGGTGGGCATCGTCTTCGGGGTGAAGCGACTGGGCAGCGGCGCCCCGGTGTTCGGGGTGACCACGCTGTTGCCGATCCTGCTCGGCGTCGTGCTGTTGGTGGTCTTCGTCCGTCGGCAACACCGCCGCGCGCACCCGCTGATCGACATGCGGCTCTTCGCCCGCCCGGCGTTCGGCACCTCCATCGGCTGCATCGTGCTGGCCATGCTCGCCCTCGTCGGGTTGCAGCTGATCGCCGTCCAGTACCTCCAACTCGTGCTGGGGCTCAGCCCGCTGGCGACCGGGCTGCGGATGCTGCCGCTGGTGTTCTCCGCGATGGCCGCCGGCCTCACCGGCTCCAAGCTGCTGCAGGCGCTCGGCCCGCGGGTGATGGTCGCGGGCGGCTTCGCGCTGACCGCGACCGCGGTGTTGACGCTGACCGCGATGGGCACTCAGGACCGCTTCTGGCAGCTCTCGCTCGGCTTCGTGCTGCTCGGATTCGGCTTCCAGGCCACGCTGTTCGGGGCGTACGAGTCGATGCTGAGCGAGGCCCCGGCCGCGCAGGCGGGCGGCGCGGCGGCCCTCGGCGAGACCGCCTACCAACTCGGCGCCGGGATCGGCGTGGCACTGCTCGGCAGCGTGATGAACGCCGCCTACGCGCCGGGGCTGGACCACGTCTCCGGGGTCTCCAAGGCGGCCTCCCGATCGGCCGCGCACTCGCTCGGCGAGGCGTACAAGGTCGCCGGCGGGCTGGGGGAGCAGGCCAAGGCGGCGCTCCGGGTGGCCGCCCGCGACTCCTTCGTCCACGGCCTGCGGGTCACCCTCGTCGCCAGTGCGGTGCTGCTGTTGGTCGGCGCCGGGATCGCGCTGCGACTGCCGCGCCGGGCCGCGGAGTCCGCGGACCGGACCGCCGAGGAGGGCGCCATGGCGGTGCCCGAGGAGTGCGCGGCGTCCGCCGGGTGCGAGGGGGCGCGGGCCGCCGCGAGCAGCGGCCGTTGAGCGGTGGGGCCGGTCCGATCCGTCGGGCCGGCCCCGTGTCGTCTTCCGGGCTGGCGGCGCGGCGGTGACCCTTGCCCGCGCGGTGTCGGGGACCGTACCGTCGGACCCGCGTAACTACCACTGCTAGTTTTTCGCGCGAGCGCTGAACCCGCCGGAGGCCGCCATGTCCGCAACGCCGTCCCCGCTTCCGCCGTTCGACCCCGACGACCCTCTGGGCCTGGACGACCTGCTCACCGACGAGGACCGCGCGGTCCGCGCCACCGTCCGCCAGTGGGCCGCCGACCGCGTCCTGCCGCACGTCGCCGACTGGTACGAGCGCGGCGAACTCCCCGGCATCCGCGAACTCGCCCGCGAGCTGGGCGGGATCGGTGCCCTGGGGATGTCCCTGACCGGCTACGGCTGCGCCGGCGCCTCGCACGTCCAGTACGGGCTGGCCTGCCTGGAGTTGGAGGCCGCCGACTCCGGCATCCGCTCGCTGGTCTCCGTCCAGGGGTCGCTCGCCATGTACGCGATCTGGCGGTTCGGTTCGGAGGAGCAGAAGCGGCAGTGGCTGCCGCGGATGGCCGCCGGCGAGGTCATCGGCTGCTTCGGACTGACCGAGCCGGACCACGGCTCCGACCCGGCGGCCATGCGCACCCACGCCAGGCGCGACGGCACCGACTGGGTGTTGACCGGGCGCAAGATGTGGATCACCAACGGGTCGGTGGCCGGCGTCGCGGTGGTCTGGGCCCGGACCGAGGACGGCATCCGCGGCTTCGTCGTCCCCACCGACAGCCCCGGCTTCGCCGCCCCCGAGATCAGGCACAAGTGGTCGCTGCGCGCCTCGGTCACCAGCGAACTGGTCCTGGACGAGGTGCGGCTGCCCGCCGAGGCGGTGCTGCCGGACGCCAAGGGGCTGGGCGCGCCGCTGCGGTGCCTGGGCGAGGCCCGCTACGGGATCGTCTGGGGCGCGATGGGGGCCGCCCGCACCTGCTTCACGGCGGCGCTCGACTACGCGCGCACCCGCGAGCAGTTCGGCCGGCCCATCGGCGGCTTCCAACTCACCCAGGCCAAACTGGCCGACATGGCGCTGGAGCTCCACAAGGGGGTGCTGCTCGCGCACCACTTGGGGCGGCGGTTCGACGCCCGGGTCCTGCGGCCGGAGCAGATCAGCTTCGGCAAGCTCAACAACGTCCGCGAGGCGATCGAGATCTGTCGCACCGCGCGGACGATCCTCGGCGCCAACGGGATCTCGCTGGAGTACCCCGTCATGCGGCACGCCACCAACCTGGAGTCGGTGCTCACCTACGAGGGCACCGCGGAGATGCACCAACTGGTGCTGGGCAAGGCCCTGACCGGACTCGACGCCTTCCGGTGAGGGGCGCGGCCCCGCGCCGACCGCCGCGCCGGTCGGGCCCGTCGGGCCCCGCCGGGGCGGGCGGCCGGGGTCGGCTCAACTCTGGTTGAAGAAGCCGCCGTTGCGGTGGGTGCGGGCCTCGCCCGTGACCACCTTGTAGTCGGCGGGGGTCAGCAGGAACACCCGGGTGGCGACCCGCTCGATGGAGCCGCGCAGACCGAAGGTCAGGCCGGCCGCGAAGTCCACCACCCGCTTGGCGTCGGCCGACTCCATGGCCGTGAGGTTGACGATCACCGGCACGCCGTCCCGGAAGAGTTCGCCGATGCCGCGGGCGTCCCGGAACGAGGCCGGGGAGATCGTGGCGATGCGGGTGCCCTGGTCCTGGGCGGCCTCGTCGGCGACCCGGACCCGGGGGTCGGTCACCCAGGGGTTGCCGCCCGAGTCGGCGGACTCGGGTCCCTCGGCGTAGTCATCGTCGTAGTAGCGCTCGTCATCGTTGTCGTCGACGAGGCCAAGCCAGGCGCTCGCCTTGCGTACCGATCCCATTGACGCCTCCTCTCACCCGCGGCGTGTGCGTTCCGTCCGCCCTATCGTCGTCCATGAGGGCGAGGGTGTGCCAAGCGGATAGCCGCCGCACGGGGGGTTCGTGACATATCTGGTGCAAAGAGGGTGGTGCGCCGTCAGGTCGCGTGCCCTGGCGGTGAACTGACAGTACGAAGGGCATCACGGTAGGTGCACCGGCTCGGTGATGTCGACAAGTTGACGCGACGGATCGGATTCGACTTCCGAGTACGTTCGGCATGGGGACCAGGGCATATGTCCGCGGTCTTGGCAACGGCACATCCGATAGCCCGATCATCGGGTGACCGACCTCTTGGGGCGTCGTTGGCACGGGAGCAGAAACCGTCATCTCTCCTCCATAGACTCTCCGAAAGTTCAGCACGTGACTACACCGATCGAGGCGGAGCGCCTGTCGCGCCTCCGCAGGGCGTTCACGGCGACGGTCGTGGTGCCCCGTACGATCCGCGCCAAGCTGATCCGCATCCTGGCGGTGGCGCTGGTGATACTCCTGGCGCTCCTCGGCTACTCCGCGGCGCGACAGATCGGCGACTACCGCAACGCCAGCACCACCGCCGCCGACGCCCACCTCTCCGACGCGCTCCAGGGCTTCCTCCACGAGCACCAGAAGGAGCGCGGCCTGACCACCGGATACGTGGGCGGGATCGGCCAGTTCCACGACCGGATGGTGGCCCAGCGCACGTTGACCGACCGGGCGCTGGCCGCGGTGCGCCGGGAGCTCGCGGGCCGTCAGGACAGCGCCGCCGATGCCGTGCGCCACGGGCTGACCCGGGTCGACGCCCTCCAAGGCATCCGGCAGGCCGCGGACCGCGGGACCGGCGACGTCGAGCGGACCTACGACTACTTCACCGGCACCAACGTCGCGCTCGACCGCATCGACACCGGGCTCGTCGAGGTCCGCGACGCCCAACTGCGGGCCGACTACCAGGCGCTGAAGGTGGTCGGCACCGCCAAGGAGTTCGTCGGGCAGGAGCGCGCCATCGTGCTCGGCTCGCTGCACACCGGGCGGTTCATCGGCGACGACTACACCCGCTTCATGACCACCCGGTCCGGGCGGCTGGCCTCGCTCGCGGAGCTCCCGGAGTGGGCCACCCCCGGCCAACAGCGCCTGGTGACGGCCGCGTTGGCGACGCCGTCGGCCCGGGAGCTGTTCGGCTACGAGAAGTTGATCGTGGCCGGGCGGGGCGTGCTGCCGGGCGCCGACAAGGTCCCGCCGACCGCCTGGTACAACTCCGCCACCGCCACCATCAACGAGCTGCGCACCGTCCAGATCGCCCTCGGCCGGGACATCAACGACCGGGCGGGCGCGCTGGAGGACGACGCCGCCCGCACCCTGGCGCTGTTCGCGGCGCTCGCCGCCGGATCGGTGCTCGCCCTCGGCGCGCTCGCGGTCGGCGCCGCCCGCTCGGTCTCCGGGCCGCTGGGCTCGCTGACCCGGCAGGCCCGGGAGGTCGCCGGCGAGCGGCTGCCGGCCGCCGTGGCCCGCGTCCAGAACGGGTCCGGCACGCCGGAGCCGCCGCGGCCGCTGGACCTGCCGCGCGGTGCGGGCGCCGAGGTACAGGAGCTCGCCGACGCCTTCGACCAGGTGCAGAAGGTCGCCTACGACCTGGCCACCGAGCAGGCCGTGCTGCGCCGCAACGCCACCGAGTCGCTGGTCAACCTCGGGACCCCGTGCCCCTCTGTGCGGCGGCGCGGGGCGCCGCCCACCCGGATCAGTGCTTCTCCGGCGGGCTGATCCGGGAGGTCGTCAGGGCCGAGGGGGTGGTGCCCCACTTCGCCAGGATGCGAGCGTAGGTGCCGTCCTTCACCAGGTGGTTGACCGCGGCCTGGAAGGCGGGCGCCAGCGGGGTGCCCTTCTTGAAGGCGAAGCCGACGTCCAGGCGCTTGAACTCGTTGAGGAAGCGCAGGCCCGGCTGTTGTGTGACGGCGTAGCGGAGCCCGTTGATGGTGCTCATCACCACGTCGCTGCGGCCCTGTTGGAGGGAGAGCCACAGGGCGCCCTGCTCGGCGTAGGTCCTGACGTCGTAGGGGCGCTTGCCGGCCTCGGCGCACTTCGGCCTGTTCTGTTCGAGCGTCGACTCGAAGGTGGTGCCGGCGCCGGTGGCCACGGTCAGCCCGCAGAGCTGGGTGAGCGAGGTGACCTTGGCGAGCGGGCTGTCCCCGCGGACCGCGAAGCCCTGGCCGTCGTTGACGTAGGTGACGAAGTCGAGGGTCCTGCGACGGTCGTCGGTGACGCCGAAGTTGCCGGTGCCCACGTCGTACTTGCCGCTGTCCAGCGCCGGCAGGATCGCCTCGAAGCTGGCCACCTCCCGGGTGAGCCTGAGGCCGAGGACCTTGCCGACCGCGTTCGCCACGTCGATGTCCTGGCCGACCACCGTCGTGCCGTCGGGCAGGTAGGTGGAGCTGGGCGGGGTGCCGACGCTGGCGGCCAGGGTGAGGGTGCCGCGGGCGCGGACGGCGGCGGACAGCAGCGCGGCGGCCACCGGGTCCCTGCGCTCGCCGGCGACCACGTCCGCGGTGGGCACCGCGGCGCGCGCGGCGGCCGGTCCGGCGTCCCGGGCGCCGGTGACCGCCCGGCCGTAGGCGCAGCCGGTGACCGTCAGGGCCGCGGTGACCAGCAGCGCGGCGGTGCGCCGCGCGGCGGCGGGGAGGCGGGTGGGGGTCATGGGCGCGGGGTCTCCAGATGTTTCTCGAACGGCAGCGGGCCGATCGACTCCGGGTCGGCGGTCAGGTCGAACAACGGGCGGTAACGCGCCGCGAGATAGAGGTTCCTGGCCTCGGGCTGGCGGGGGCCGGTGGTGAGGTAGAGCCGGGTGTAGCCGCGGTCGGCGGCGTGCTCCTCCAGGGCGGTCAGGACGCGTCGGGCCAGGCCGCGGCGGCGGTGCGCGGAGTGCGTCCAGATGCGCTTGAGCTCGGCGGTGCTCGCGTCGTAGCGGCGGTAGGCGCCGCCGGCGACCGGGGCGCCGTCCTCCAGGAGCAGCAGGAACGCGCCGCCGGGCGGGCCGAACTCCGCCGGCGGGTACTCCCGGTCCAGGTCGACGGGGTGGCCGTAGCGGGTGCGGTATTCGTGGGTCAGCTCGGCCAGCAGCGGGCGGGCGAGCGGGTCGGTGACGGTGGTGTGACGGATCGTCAGACAGGCCGCACGGGGCGGCCGGGGCGCGGCGGTCATCGGGGCGTCTCCGTGGCCAGTGGCGGCGCTCGACGGGGCGGGCGCGCCGGATGCAGGGGGAGCGAACGAGGGTAGGGCGAGGGGAGGGGGTGCGCCGGACGGCGGCGCGGTGTGTGAAGCGGTGCGAAGGCGCGCGGCGGGGGAGGAGGAGACCGCGAAGGGGCCCGGCCGATCGGCAGCGGGCCGCGGGGGCAGGGGGTCAGCTCAACAGGAGGACGACCACACGCGACCGAAGTCGATGTGGTCACGGGTGACCAGCCGCTGCCATGGATGCATGGGGCTAAGTGGAACAGGCATCCGTTTCCGCGTCAACCGTGACGTGATCCATCGCTCACAGTCCGAGACGCTCCACCCAACGCCCTTGACAAGCGGCCGTGTTCACCCCATAGCCTCAAGTGCCGGTCGTGCTGAGGGGCGCGGCCCGCACTCTCCTGTGTGAAGTCTCTTCCCGTGTGAAGGCGCTCGGCTCCCGTGCTCGATCGATGCGTCCACGGAGCCTTCGCATGCCTTCCGACACCCTCGACGCCCCCGCCGTGCCCGCGGCGCCGCCGGGCGAACCGTCCCCCGCCGCCGCGCGCATCGTGCCGCGCCGCCGCACCGGGCAGTGGACGGCCGCCGCCGTGCTGCTCGCCCTGCTGGCGCTGGCCCTCTTCTCCGTCGCCCGCAACCCCGCCTTCCAGTGGGACGTGGTCGCCGACTACTTCCTGACCTCCGCCGTGCTGCGCGGCCTGGGGCTGACGTTCTGGCTGACCGTCGTGGTGATGGTGCTGGGCTTCGCCCTCGGCACCCTGCTCGCGGCGGGACGACTGTCCGCCAACCCCGTGCTGCGCGGCGTCGGTTGGGGCTACGTCTGGCTGTTCCGGTCGACGCCGATCCTGGTGCAGTTGCTGTTCTGGTTCAACGTCGGGGCGCTCTACCCGGTCGTCCTCGGCGTCAGGACCGTCGACCTGCTCTCGCCGGTCGCCGTCGCGGTCATCGGGCTCACCCTGCACGAGGCCGCGTACGCCGCGGAGGTGGTCCGCGGCGGCATCCTCGCCGTCGACCGGGGGCAGTGGGAGGCCGCGCAGGCGCTGGGGCTGGGCGCCTGGCGGCGGCTGCGCCGGATCGTGCTGCCGCAGGCGATGCGGTCGATCGTGCCGCCGGCCGGGAACATGCTGATCGGCACCCTCAAGGGCACCTCCATCGTCAGCGTGATCGCCGTCAACGACCTGCTGTACTCGACCCAGTTGGTATACCACCGCACCTACCAGGTCATCCCGCTGCTGCTGGTGGCGACCCTCTGGTACGTCCTGGTCACCTCGGTCCTCAACGTCGGCCAGTTCTACGTCGAGCGGCACTACGCCCGCGGGACGGCCGGTGCCCGATGAGCGCGACCGCACCGGGCCGGGACCGGCCGTCCGTGGTGATCGTGGGCGCCGGGCCGCGGGGCACCGGGGTGCTGGAGCGGATCGCCGCCAACGCCCCCGAGTTGTACGGCGATGCGCCCCTGGACGTGCACCTGGTCGATCCGCACCCGCCCGGCGGCGGCCGGATCTGGCGCCGGGAGCAGTCCCCGCTGCTGTGGATGAACTCCATGGCCGAGGACGTCACCATGTTCACCGACGAGACCGTGGAGCTGGCCGGGCCGGTGCGGCCGGGGCCCTCGCTCGCGCAGTGGGCCCGCGCCGTACGGGACGGTGAGGTCGCCGCCCCGCCGGACCTCGCCGACGACCTGGCGGCGCTCGGCCCGCGGGACTTCGCCGGCCGGCGGCTGCAGAGCGGCTACCTCCGCTGGGTCCACGAGGAGGCGGTGGCCGCGCTGCCGCCCCGGGTCGCCGTGCACGAGCACCGGCGGGCCGCGCTGCGCGTCACCGGCCCCCGCGACGGGCGCCAACAGGTCTGGCTGGCCGGCCGGTCCGCCCCGCTCCCCGCCGACCTGGTGGTGCTCACCCTGGGCCACCTGGAAGCCCAACCGACGGACGAGGAACGGCGGTTGGCGCACTTCGCGGACCGGCACGGGCTGGTGTACCTGCCGCCGGCCTTCACCGCCGACAGCGACCTCGACGCGCTGCGGCCCGCCGAGCCGGTGCTGGTGCGGGGCTTCGGGCTGGCCTTCGTCGACCTGATGGTGCTGCTGACCGAGGGGCGCGGCGGGACGTACACCACCGACGCCGACGGGGAGTTGACCTACCACCCCTCGGGGCGCGAGCCGGTGCTGCACGTCGGGTCCCGGCGGGGCGTCCCCTACCACTCCAAGATCGGCTACGGGCCGTCCGGCGACCTGCCGCCGCTGCCGCGGTTCTTCGGCCCGGCCGAGGTCGACGCGCTGCTCGCCCGCCCCGGCGGGTTCGACTTCCAGCGGGACGTCTGGCCGCTGATCGACAAGGAGTTGGGGTTCGCCCACTACCACCGGCTGTTCGCCGCGCACCCCGAGCGCGCCCTGATGGCCTGGCCGGACTTCGAGGAGAAGTACGCGGTCGCCGAGCCCGGCAGCGCCGCCCTCCAGGCCCTGGTCTCGGCCGCCGTCCCCGACCCGGCCGACCGGCTGGACCTGGCCGCGCTGGACCGCCCGTTGGACGGCATCCGCCACCCCGACGGCGCCGCCCTCCAGGTCGGGCTGCGCGCCCACATCGAGGCCGACCTGGCGCGCCGCCACGACCCGGCGCACAGCCCCGACCTGGCGGTCTTCCTCGCCCTGCTGTCCGTCTACGGCCAGTTGCCGAGGCTGGGCGACCACGGGCCCTGGTGGCACGGCTTCTTCAGCTTCCTCGCCTCCGGGCCGCCCGGCCCCCGGCTGCGGCAACTGCTGGCGCTCTCCCGGGCCGGCGTGGTGCGGTTCCTCGGCGCCGACCTCACCGTCACCGCCGACGAGGACCGCGGAGTGTTCCGCGCCGGGTCCGCCACCGTGCCGGGCCACTGGACGCGGGCCCGCGCGCTGGTCGAGGCGCGACTGCCGGAGCCGACCGTGGCCGGCACCCGGGACGGGCTGCTGCGCGCGCTGGGCGCCGACGGCGCTCGGTCAACTGCCGGCGGGCTGCTGGCCGTCGACCCCGTCGACGGCCGGGTGCTGGACCGGTCCGGCCGCCCGCACCCCCGCCGCTTCGCGCTCGGCCCGCACACCGACGCCCGCGCCGGCGGGGCGTTCACCCGCCCCCGCACCAACGCCCCCGCCTTCCGGCAGAACGACGCGAGCGCGCGGGCCCTGCTCACCTTCCTCCGCGACCGCGTCGCCGCACCGGTCCCGGTCCCCGCACCCACCCCGAGGACTGCCGATGCCGCTGACCAGTGAACCCGCCGTCACCGAGGCCGCCCCGGCCGACGAACCGGTACCGCGGCGCGCCGGGCCACCGGGCGCGGACGACCCGACGGCCCTGCGAGTCGTCCCGGTGCGCCACCCCTGGCGCTGGGTGGGGGTGGCGGTGACCGCCGTACTGCTCGCCCAGTTCGCGCACGGCCTGATCACCAACCCGGCCTGGCAATGGGGGGTGTTCGCCCGGTTCTTCGCGAGCGAGACGATCCTGCGGGCGGTCTGGGTCACCCTCCAACTGACCGTCTACGGCACCGCCCTCGGCTTCGCCCTCGGTCTGGTGCTGGCGCTGATGCGGCTGTCGGCCAGCCCGTTCCTGCGCTGGGTGGCGTTCGGCTACATCTGGGCCTTCCGCTCCATCCCGCTCATCGTCCAACTGCTGTTCTGGTTCAACCTCGCCTACCTCTACAAGCGGCTGGACTTCGGCATCCCGTTCGGCCCGGGCCTCTTCCACCTCGACACCATGGGGCTGGTCGGCGCGATGGGCGCGGCGGTGCTCGGGCTGGCGCTGCACCAGGCCGCGTACGCCGCCGAGATCGTCCGGGCCGGCGTCACGTCCGTGGACGGCGGCCAGTTGGAGGCGGCCGCCGCGCTCGGCATCCCACGGCTGCGCCGACTGCGCCGGATCGTGCTGCCGCAGGCGATGCGCTCGATCCTGCCGAACGCCAGCAACGAGGTGATCTCCCTCTTCAAGGGCACCTCGATCGTCTCTGTGATGGCGATCGGCGAACTCTTCTACCAGGTCCAGGTCATCTACGGACGGAACGGCCAGGTGGTGCCCCTGCTGATGGTCGCCACCGCCTGGTACATCCTCCTCACCACCGTGCTCTCCGTCCTCCAGCACTACGTCGAACGCCACTACGCCAAGGGGGCCGCGCGATGAACGCCATGGTCGAAGTCCGTTCCGTTCACAAGAGCTTCGGGCCCACCGAGGTGTTGCGCGGCATCGACCTCACGGTCGCGGCCGGGGAGGTGACGGTGGTGCTCGGGCCGTCCGGCTCGGGCAAGTCCACGCTGCTGCGCACCATCAACCACCTGGAGAAGGTCGACAGCGGCTGGATCAGCGTGGACGGGGCGCTGGTGGGATACCGGAGAGAAGGGAAACCTGCGGCCCGAAGGGCCACCGGCAGGGGCGGTGGCGGGCGACGGGTGGGCGAGAAGCTGTACGAGCTGCGCGAGCGGGAGATCCTCAAGCAGCGCACCGGCATCGGCTTCGTCTTCCAGAACTTCAACCTCTTCCCGCACCTGACGGTGCTGGAGAACCTCGTCGAGGCCCCGATCGCGGTGCAGCGCCGCCCGCGCAAGGAGGCCGAGGCCGCCGCCGGCCGGCTGCTGGCCCGGGTCGGGTTGGCGGAGAAGGCCGCCGCCTACCCCAGGCAGCTCTCCGGCGGCCAGCAGCAGCGGGTCGCCATCGCCCGGGCGCTGGCCCTCGAACCCAAGCTGCTGCTCTTCGACGAGCCGACCTCGGCCCTCGACCCCGAGCTGGTCGGCGAAGTCCTGGACGTCATCCGGGACTTGGCGCACCAGGGCACCACCATGGTCGTCGTCACCCATGAGATGGGCTTCGCCCGGGAGGTCGCCGACACCGTCGTCTTCATGGACGGCGGGCGGATCGTCGAGCAGGGCCCGCCCGACCAGGTGCTCGACCGCCCGCGCCACGCGCGCACCCGGGCCTTCCTCTCCAAGGTCCTGTGACCGTGACCGCGGCGTCCGCCGCCCCCGCAGCACCACCCGTACCGCTCCGAAGGAGACCTCCCGTGATCCGCCGCACGCTCGCCGCCGTCCTCGCCCTCGCCGCGGGCTCCGTCCTGCTCACCGCCTGCGGCACCGGCGACACGGCGGACGCGGCGGTCGGCACCGGCAACGGCGGCCCGAAGCTCAACATCGGCCCCGACCAGCACCGCGTCCGCGGCATCAAGGACCCCAGGAGCGCCGCGCTGGTGCCCGCCCGGGTCCGGGGCACCGGCGAACTGCGGATCGGCGTGGACGCCGGCGGCATCCCCCCGCTCAGCTTCTACGCCACCGACGACAAGACCCTGATCGGCGTCGAGGAGGACCTCGCCACGCTGGTCGCCGACACCCTCGGCCTGGCCCCCCGCTTCGAGCCGCTGTCCTGGGAGAACCTCTTCGTCGGTCTGGACAGCGGCACGTTGGACGCGGTCTTCAGCAACGTCACGGTCACCGAGGAGCGCAAGGACAAGTACGACTTCGCCACCTACCGGCTGGACCAGTTGGCCATGGAGGCCAAGAAGGGCAGCGGGTGGCGCGTCCGCGGCGCCGCGGATGTGGCGGGGAAGCCGATCGCGGTCAGCTCCGGCACCAACCAGGAGAAGATCCTCCTCGACTGGAGCAGGGCGGACGAGAAGGCCGGCCGCAAGCCGGTGGACATCAAGTACTTCCAGAAGCCCACCGACGTCTACCTCGCGCTCCAATCGGGCCGGATCGACGGCTACTTCGGCCCCGACCCGACCGCCGCGTACCACGTCGCCACCGCCGGCCAGACCGAGATCGCCGGCACCTTCTCCGGCGGCGGCGCCCACCTCAAGGGCGAGATCGCCGCCACCACCCACAAGGGCAGCGGCCTGGCCACGGCGTACGCCGCCGCCCTGAACAAGGTCATCGACGACGGCCGTTACGCCAAGGTCCTGGCCCGCTGGGGGCTGTCCGGCGAGGCAGTGCCGCACTCCCGGATCAACCCGCCCGGCCTGCCCCGGACCGCCAACTGACCCTTCGGACCCGGCCGTTACGCACAGGAAGGCCCACCCCATGCCCCTCCCGCCCCACCCGCTGCGGCTGGCCGTCGCCCTGGACGCCCCGCAGGCCCCGCCCCCGTCCGACGCCGCGCCCTACCTCGCCCTGGCCCGGCTCGCCGAGCGCGGCACCCTGGACTTCGTCACCCTCGGCGACCGCTTCGGCGGCCCCGGACCGGACGCGCTCTCGGTGCTCGCCCGGGTCGCGCCGGCCACCGAACGCCTCGGCCTGGTCGCCACGGTGACCACCACCCACACCGAGCCGTTCCACGTCTCCACCGGCGTCGCCACGTTGGACTGGGTCAGCCGTGGCCGGGCCGGCTGGACGGTGGCGGCGTCCACCGGCGAGGCCGAGGCCGCGCTCGTCGGCCGGCGCCCGGCCGCGCCGGCCGCCGAGGTCTGGTCGGAGGCCGACGAGGTCGCCGACGTGGTGGCGCGGCTGTGGGACAGCTGGGAGGACGACGCGGAGATCCGCGACCGGGCCACCGGCCGCTTCGTCGACCGCGACCGGCTGCACCACGTCGACTTCACCGGCCGCACCTTCACCGTCCGCGGGCCGTCCATCGTCCCCCGGCCGCCGCAGGGCCGCCCGGTGACCGTCGTCGAGGTCGCGGACGCCCCCGACGCCGGCCACGCGGAGCGGGCCCGCTGGGCGGTGGCCGCCGCCCGCGCCGACGTGGTGCTGGTCCGGGCCGAGGACCCGGGGACCGCCGGCGCCGCCCGCGCGGCCCTGCGCGACCGGGCCCGGGCGCACGGCCGCGACCCCGGCGCGCTGCGGGTACTGGCCTCGCTGTCGGTCGAGTTGGAGTCCCCGGCCGACGCCGCCGGCCTCGCCGACCTGCTCGGCGACTGGTTCGCCCAAGGGGCCGCCGACGGCTTCCACCTGCGCCCCGCCGACCCCGCCCGCGACCTGCCCCGGATCGTGGCGGGCACCGTCCCGACCCTGCGGGAGCGCGGCCTGTTCCGCCGCTCCTACGAGGGCGCCACCCTGCGCGACCACCTCGGACTGCCGCGCCCCGCCAGCGTCTACGCGCCCGCCCGGGAGGCCGTCCGATGAGCCCAACCGCCGGCCCCCGCAAGCAGATCCACCTCGCCGCGCACTTCCCCGGCGTCAACAACACCACGGTCTGGGCCGACGAGCGGTCCGGCAGCCAGATCGACTTCGCCTCCTTCGAGCATCTGGCGCGCACCGCGGAGCGCGGCCTGTTCGACTTCTTCTTCCTGGCCGAGGGGCTGCGGCTGCGCGAGCACAAGGGCCGCATCCACGACCTCGACGTGCTCGGCCGGCCTGAGTCGCTCACCGTGCTGGCCGCCCTGGCCGCGGTCACCGAGCGGCTGGGCCTGGCCGGCACGGTCAGTGCCACCTTCAACGAGCCCTACGAACTGGCCCGCCGGCTCGCCTCGTTGGACCACCTCAGCGGCGGCCGGGCCGCCTGGAACGTGGTCACCACCTCCGACGCCTTCACCGGGGAGAACTTCCGGCGCGGCGGCTTCCTGGACCGGGCCGACCGCTACACCCGCGCCGCCGAGTTCCTCGCCACCGCACGGGAGTTCTGGGACTCCCGGTCCGACGCCGGGGAGCCGCTGCCGGTGGATCACCGCGGGGCGCACTTCACCGTCCGCGGCGCGTTCGGCGTCCCGCGCGGCCCGCAGGGGCACCCGGTCGTCATCCAGGCCGGGGACTCCCCGGAGGGACGGGAGTTCGCCGCCTCCGCCGCCGACGTGATCTTCACCCGGCACAGCGGGTTGGAGGCCGGCCGCGCCTTCTACGCGGACGTCAAGCGCCGGCTCCCGGCGTACGGGCGGCGGCCGGCGGACCTGAAGATCATGCCGGGGGTCACCTACGTCCTCGGCGACACCCCGGCCGAGGCCCAGGAGCACGCCGCCGAGATCCGCCGCCAGCAGGTCTCCCCGCAGACCGCACTGCTCACACTGGAGCAGGTCTGGGGCGTGGACCTGTCCTCCTACGACCCCGACGGGCCGCTGCCGGACGTCGACCCGGACCCGCACGGCGAGCTGGCCCGGGGGCGGGTGCGGATCGCCGACCCGCGGGCGGTCGCCGACCGGTGGCGGGCGCTCTCCCGCGCCAAGGGGCTCTCCATCCGGGAGACCGTGATCGAGACCACCGGGCGGCAGTCGTTCGTCGGCACGCCCCAGGACGTGGCCCGCGCGATGGACGCGTTCGTGCAGGGCGACGCCGCCGACGGTTTCATCCTCGTGCCGCACCTCACACCCGGCGGCCTCGACCCGTTCGTGGAGCGGGTCGTCCCGCTGCTCCAGGAGCGCGGCGCGTACCGCACGGAATACACCGGGACCACCCTGCGCTCGCACTTGGGGCTGCCGGATCCGGCGCGCCCCGTAAGGAAGGACTGAGATGACCAGCAGCACGACCCCGCCGGACGCCGTCCAGGAGTGGCAGGAGTGGCGCGAGGGGCGCCGGGCCGCGGTCAGCGGACCCTACGGACCGCTCGCGCTCGCCGGCACCCACTGGCTCGCCGACCACCCCGAGGGCCGGATCGAGGGGTTGCCGGGCCGCTGGACGGTCGCCGCCGACGGGGCCGCGGTCGTCCTCGTGGCCACGCCGGAGGACGGGCTCACCGTGGACGGCGCCCCGGCCGCCGGCGAGTTCCGGCTCGACGCGGACGCCGGGCCCGCGGCCGCCCGGGTGGCCCGCGGCGCGCGCCGCCTGGTGGTGCTGCGCCGCGAGGGCCTGTGGGCGGTCCGCGACTTCGACCCAGACGCCCCGACCCGGCGGGCCTTCGACGGCATCGACGCCTACCCGCACGACGCGCGCTGGGTCCGGCCCGGCCTGTTCCGCCCGTACGCGGAGCGGCGGACCATCCAGGTGCCCAACGCCGACGGGCAGGAGCGCGGCTTCGTCCTGGGCGGGGAGTTGGCCTTCACCCTCGACGGCGACGAGCACACCCTCCAGGTCGCGGTGGAGCCGGACGGCTCGCTGTGGGCGGTGCTGGCCGACGCCACCAGCGGCACCGACAGCTACCGCTTCCGCTTCCTGCGGCCGCCCGCGCCGGCCGCCGACGGCACCGTCCCGGTCGACCTCAACCGGACGCTGCTGCCGCCCTGCGCCTTCGCCGACCACTTCATCTGCCCCTTCCCGCCGCCCGGCAACACCCTGCCGTTCGCGCTGCGAGCGGGGGAGCGGAACATCCTCGTCCGCTGAGCCGGACGCCGCCCCGCACGGGCCGTCACCGCCCCGGTCGCCGTCAACTCGGTGGCCGGGGCGGCGTGTTGGGGGCGTCCGGCGGGGTGGTGCGAGGGGCACGGGATCATGGCAGCCCTCTTGCGCCGCAGGGGCGGCGACCCCCAAAATCCGGTCAAGCGCTTGTCAGGGGCACGTTAAAAATGGGCTGCGGGGCTTCCCTCCGGTGCGCCCGCGTGCTCCTCGACTGCGCCTCACGGGCCGCCCGTTGGCGACCCCCGATCCCCCTCGGAGGAATCAGTGAGGAATGCGCGCACGACCCCCCGCAGCGGCGCAAGACGCAGCCGGCTGATCGCCGCGACCGCCGGACTGGTGGCCCTAGGCGCCCTCGCCGTACCGAACGCCGCCGCCCAAACCCCCGCTCCCGCACGGACGTTCAGCGCGGCCCAGCTCACCGCCGCGGGCGACGCGGTCCGCTCCGCGGACGTCGCGGGCACCGCCTGGCGGGTCGACCCGACGACCCGCACCCTCGTCGTCACCGCGGACCGCACCGTCTCCCAGGACCAGCTCGCCACGATCCGGCGGGCCGCCGGGAGCAACGCCGACGCCGTCCGGATCGAGCGCACCCCGGGCACGATCCGCAAGCTGATCTCCGGCGGCGACGCCATCTACGCGCCGAGCTGGCGCTGCTCGCTCGGCTTCAACGTCCGCAAGGGCAGCACCTATTACTTCCTGACG
Organism: Streptomyces sp. NPDC090442; assembly: GCF_044769405.1. Classification (NCBI taxonomy): domain Bacteria; kingdom Bacillati; phylum Actinomycetota; class Actinomycetes; order Kitasatosporales; family Streptomycetaceae; genus Streptomyces; species Streptomyces sp. NPDC090442. Next base: position 627 of record NZ_JBIVXW010000049.1, on the reverse strand, counting down.
GCCGGTCACTGCACCGACGGCAAGCCGCCCTGGTACACCGACTCCTCGCACGCCACCAGCATCGGCCCCACCACCGGCTCCAGCTTCCCCGGCCACGACTACGGCATCGTGCAGTACACCAACACCGCGGTGGCGCACCCCGGAGCGGTCGGCGGCCAGACCATCACCAGTGCCGGGAACCCCACGGTCGGCCAGACGGTCACCCGCCGCGGCTCCACCACCGGCGTCCACAGCGGCAAGGTCACCGGCCTGAACGCCACGGTGAACTACGGCAACGGCCAGATCGTCTCCGGCCTGATCCAGACCACCGTCTGCGCCGAGCCCGGTGACAGCGGCGGCCCCCTGTACGCGGGCAGCACGGCGCTCGGCCTGACCTCCGGCGGCAGCGGCAACTGCACCAGCGGCGGCACGACGTTCTTTCAGCCGGTCACGACGGCGCTGAGCGCGTATGGCGTGAGCCTCGCGTAATTCCGACGTTGTCGGCTCTCCCCACGTTGTTGGCTCTCCCGCCGTGCGGGGTGCTGTGCTTTCGCCTTCGGCGGAGGGGTGTGTGGGGCGGGGCGCCTCGTTGTCGGTGGGTGCCGGGGGCGGGTTTCCGGACTGCTTCGCTTTACGTCCGGAAACCCG
>NZ_JBIVXW010000048.1:0-72241 GCF_044769405.1 Streptomyces sp. NPDC090442 | reverse complement strand
CACCCGCTACGACAAGACAGCCGAGTCCTACCAAGCAGCCATCACCCTCGCAGCGCTCCTGATGTGGGCGTGACATTTGAAGACAACTCCTAGGGAAGGCCGGGGTGCCGGCGCAGCGACGTACGGCGGCGGGGGGAAGCGTCCCGTAGGGCCGGTGGGTCTTGTTCCGCCGGCTCGTTCAGCGCGGCCCGGTCCGCCCGTAGGTCCGCACCCGGCGCCGACAATCGGTGTTCCGGGTCGGCCGGCCGTTGGGCGAGCGAGTCGGTGACCTCGGAGGAGGGCCGTGCGTGCACCGCGACATCGGGGCGTGCCGTCGGTGCGCGCTGCGTCCCGGTGGGCCCTGACTGCCACCGCGTCCGGTGCCGGAGGGACCCCGTTCGGTGCGGTATGGAGCCGTCGGGCAAGCTGGGACGTCTTATGCGGTAACGCCGCTCCCGGTGTACGGAGGTCCGGCCCGGGCCTCCCTCGGGATCGATGCGGGCGGGCGCCCCTCCGGGGAGGGCGCTCGCCGCCGGCCTGTCGCGCGCGATCTTCGCACCCGCTTTCGAGACCCTGGTGGAGCGACGGTGGTGAAGAGGCGGTACTGCGGAAGTGGAGGAACCTTTGCAGTCGGATGCAAGTCCCGTGGCGGACGCCGACGTTCCGGGCGCCGGCGACGGCTCGGGGCGCCCCGTGACGACGGCCGGGGAGCCGGCCCGGAGCGTGCTGCGCAACGAGACGCTGATCGTCCTGGCGCTCTCCCTGGGGGCCAGCGCGGTCTCCGCGCTCATCAGCTTCGTCGGGTCGCTGACCAGGCCCGGCGGACTCAAACACCAGGCGGCGACGCTCAACGCCTCGCACGCGCCCGGCCGGCCCTGGCTGGACCTGGCCTGGCAGTTGTTCGGGATCGCGACGGCCCTGGTCCCGGTCGTGCTGGTGGCCCATCTGCTGCTCCGGGAGCGGGCCGGCGGGCTGCGCGCCATCGGTTTCGACCGGCGGCGGCCCGGCTTCGACCTGGGGATGGGCGCCGGACTGGCCGCGCTCATCGGGGGCAGCGGGCTACTGCTCTACCTGGGGGCGCGGGCGGCCGGGGCCAATCTGACGGTGGTGCCCGAGGCGCTGCCCGATGTCTGGTGGAAGATCCCGGTGTTGATCGTCTCCGCGGTGCAGAACGCGGTCCTGGAAGAGGTCATCGTCGTCGGCTATCTGCTGCGCCGGCTGGGGCAACTGGGCTGGGCACCCTGGGCGGCGGTGGCCGCCAGTTCGGTGCTGCGCGGTTCCTACCACCTCTACCAGGGCATCGGCGGCTTCTTCGGCAACATGGTGATGGGCGTGATCTTCGCCCTGGTGTACCGGCGTTGGGGCCGGGTCGGGCCACTGGTCGCGGCGCACGCGCTGATCGACATCGTGGCGTTCCTGGGCTACGCGCTGCTGGCGGGGCACGTGTCCTGGCTGCCCACGGCGTGAGCGGCCGGGAAACCGGAGCACGGGGCGGGTGGCCTGATGGCCCCCCGCCCCGTGCGGTACCGGGGCGGCGTCAGGCGGTGGCGAGCAGTTCGCCGTCGATGACGGTCACCGCCGAACCGGTCAACAGGGTGCGCTCGCCGCGCAGTTCGGTGCGGACGAGCCCGGTCCGGGCGCCGCCCTGGCGGCCGACCAGGTTGGCGCGGCCCAGGCGCGCCGACCAGAAGGGGGCGAGCGCGGTGTGCGCGCTACCGGTGACCGGGTCCTCGTCGACGCCCACACAGGGGAAGAAGCCGCGGGAGACGAAGTCGTAGCCGCCGTCGGGGTCTTCGGCGCGGGCGGTGGCGATCACGCCCCGTCCGCCGTGCCCGGCCAGCAGCGGCAGGTCCGGTGACAGCGCGCGCACGGACTTCTCGTCGGCGAACTCGACCAGCAGGTCGCCGACGTGGGGGCCGGTGTCGTGGGCGGAGCGGATCTCGGCGCCGAGCGCCCGGGTGACGGCGTCCGGCACGTCCACGGGGGTCAGCGGGGCGGTGGGGAAGTCCATGGTGATCGAGCCGCCGTCGTCGACGGTGGTGATCAGCACGCCGCTGCGGGTGCGGAAGCGGACGGTGCCGGTGGCCGTGCCCGTGGTGTGCAGCACGTGCGCGGTGGCCAGGGTGGCGTGCCCGCACATGTTGACCTCGGCGGTCGGGGTGAGCCAGCGGAGCGCCCAGTCGGCGTCGCCGCCCGGGGGTAGCGGGTGTGCGAAGGCGGTTTCGGAGAGATTGACCTCGGTGGCGACGTGCTGGAGCCAGCCGTCTTCGGGGAAGGCGTCGGCGTCGAGCAGGACGACCCCCGCGGGGTTGCCGGCGAACGGACGGTCGGTGAAGGCGTCGACGATGCGGATCCTCATGGCCCGGAGCCTAGGTGCGGGGCAAAGCCGCAGGCCAAGGCCAATCTCAGGGAATTGGACCCGGAAATCTCAGGCGGACCCTTGTTCGTCGAACAGTCCCGATATATCGTTGAAGCATCGCGATCGGTCAACGATCGCGAGCGATAGAACGTGCGTGATGCACTGACGACGAGAAGGAGGGCGCACCATGCGTTCCCAGGGATACGAGCACGGACGTGACCACCGGCACGAGAACTACGGCCCCGGACGCCGCGGCGAGCGCGGGGAGTTCGGCGGCTTCGAGCGTCGCCGCTCCTCCTTCGGCGGCTTCGGCCCGCCGTTCGGAGGCCCGCCCTTCGGGGGTGGTCGAGGGCGCGGGGGGCCGCGCGGCCGGGCCCGGCGCGGCGATGTGCGCGCCTCGATACTGGCGCTGCTCAAGGACCGCCCGATGCACGGCTACGAAATGATCCAGGAGATCGCCGAGCGCAGCGGCGGGGCGTGGAAGCCCAGCCCCGGCTCGGTCTACCCCACCCTCCAACTGCTGGAGGACGAGGGGCTGATCGCCAGCGCCAGCGAGGGCGGCAAGAAGCTGTTCTCGCTGACCGACGAGGGGCGCGCCGAGGCGGACGGCGGCTCCGACGCCCCCTGGGAGGACGCCGGTCGCGGCGTCGACTGGGAGGCGATGAACGAGATACGCAAGGCGGGCGGCGGCCTGGTCGAGGCGTTCCGTCAGGTGTGGGCCACCGGCAGTCCCGAGCAGCGGGAGAAGGCCATGGCGGTGGTCAACAAGGCCCGCAAGGAGCTGTACCTGATCCTCGCCGAGGAGGACTGAGGCGCGGTGGGGCGGGGTGGCGGTGCCGGAGGGTGCCGCCGCCCCGGCGGCTCAGGTCACCAGGCCGGCCAGCTTGCGCAGGGACTCCTCCAGCGCGGCGCCTGCCGAGTCCTTCAGCTTGGCCGCCATCAGGGAGACCGCGGCGCCGGTGAAGGAGCCGTCGATCCGGACCGAGGTCGCCCCGCCGTCGGGCGTCAGTTGGTAGCGCATGCCGAGACTGACACCCATCGGTCCCTTGCCGTGGACGACGAGCAGCCGGCCGGGCTCCAACTCCCTTACGGTCCAGGACACTTCCGCTGGAAAGCCCATCAGCTTCATGTTCTCCGCGTAGGTGGCGCCCACCTCCAGGGGGTGCGGGCCGCCGTGCGGGAAGTCGGTGTGGGTGGCGTTCCAGTGCCCGTAGGAGTCGAAGTCGGTGAGCTGGTCCCAGAGCTTCTCGGTCGGTGCCTCGATCCGGGCCTGGGCGGTGACATCGGCCATGCGGGCACCCCTTCGGTGACGGCGTCCTGGTTGGTGCGCGGAACGTAGCGGGGCGGGGGTGAAGGTGCAAGGGTGGCGCTGCAGAATTCCTGACGGAGGGTCAGCTCTCTTGTGGGGTGTCGAACTGTCGCCCCGGACGTCGAATATGGAGGCATCGCGGCGGCACTGAGGGCTCCGAGGCAGGTTCTTCCGCGTCGTTGGCTCGTTGATCCAGGTGCACGGAGGTCCGCCGGCAGGCCGTGGGGAGAGGGGGCGGGGTCGCTGGTTGCCGCTTGCGGTTCGGCGGTGAGGGGGAGATGGGGGAGCCTGTGACCGTATGGGGTGGTAGGCCCGACCTTCATGATCCCTCCGCATATCCTCCGTAAGGATGAGATCTTGTGTGGGCTTCCCCAACCACGGTGGGATGCGCAAATGCTTCCCGCCGGGGATGCTCCGGCCTTCGCGGACTGGTGGGGTGGGGCTGTGCAAAACCGTACTGCGTACAGCGGCGGGGACCGCTCCGCCCAGGAACACCCCGACAGCCTGCTCACCGTGGAGCTGGCGTCGGTGGTTTCCGCTGCCCGCAGACGGGCCACCCGCGACGGCGACCGGCAGGTCGACACCGCGCACCTGCTGCACGGGCTCCTGGAGTGGGACCCCGCGGTCCGCGAGGTCTTCGAGGACGGCGCCCAGGTCGCCCGGCTGCTCGGCTATCTCGTCCAGCGCAGCATCGGCTACGGCCTGCAATGGCACGGCACCGTCGAGGACTCCGGCGCGGTCCCCATGGTCGGCGAGGGCGGCGTCCCCGGATGGTCGCCGGCCGCGGCCGCCGCGATGGACGGCGCGCTCGACCGCGCCCACGCCCGCTACGACACCCGGGCCGACTGCCTCGACCTCCTCGCCGCCCTCGTGGACGACCCCGAATCCCGGGCCGTCGAGGTCCTGCGCCGCGCCTCCGTGGACACCACCCGGCTCGCCGCCCGCCTCGACGGCGACCAGCGTCCCGAACCGGTCTGACCGACCCCGTCCCACACCGCCCGCACCCCCTGTCCGTATCGCCTTGTGAGACAGGGGCGTTGAGGGATGACGCTGCTGATCACGGCTGTCATGATGACCCGATGCACGCCTCATCGGGGAGCTCGGCGGGTCACATGACCGGCCCGGCCCAGGGAACCTCCGGGTCCTGGGGGACCCAGCAGCCGGCCGCCGGCGGCCCGGACACCGCCCGGCCCACCGGGCGCGGCGCCGGGCTCGGCATCGCCCTGCTCTCCGCGCTCGCGTTCGGCGGTTCCGGCGTCGCCGCCAAGCCGCTGATCACCGCCGGCCTCGAACCGCTGCACGTCACCTGGCTACGGGTGGCCGGTGCCGCGCTGGTGATGCTCCCCGTCGCCTGGCGCCACCGCGATCTGCCGCGCCGCCGGCCGGCGCTCCTCGTCGGCTTCGGCCTGCTGGCCGTCGCCGGCGTCCAGGCCTGCTACTTCGCCGCGCTCTCCCGGATCCCCGTCGGCGTCGCGCTGCTCATCGAATACCTCGCCCCCGCCCTGGTCCTGGGGTGGGTGCGCTTCGTGCAGAAGCGGCCCGTGACCCGCGCCGCCGCGCTCGGTGTGGTGCTGGCCGTCGGCGGTCTGGCCTGCGTCGTCGAGGTGTGGTCCGGGCTCAGCCTCGACCCCCTCGGTCTGACCCTCGCCCTCGGCGCGGCCTGCTGCCAGGTCGGCTACTTCGTCCTGTCCGACCACGGCACGGACGGCGACGCCGACGCGGCACCGGACCCGCTCGGCGTGATCGCCTACGGCCTGCTGATCGGCGCCGTCGTCCTCACCGTCGTCGCCCGCCCCTGGACCATGCACTGGTCGGTGCTGCGCGGTACCGCGGACCTCAACGGCGCCGCGGTACCCGCCGTGTTGCTGCTCGCCTGGATCGTGCTGGTCGCCACGGTCGTCGCGTACCTCACCGGCGTGGTGTCGGTCCGACGGCTCTCCCCGCAGGTCGCCGGCGTCGTCGCCTGTCTGGAGGCGGTGATCGCCACCGTGCTCGCCTGGGTGCTGCTCGGCGAGCACCTCTCCGCGGCCCAGATCGCCGGCGGCGCGGTGGTCCTGATCGGTGCCTTCATCGCGCAGTTGGCCAAGCCGGCGACCGAGCGGAACGGGAACGGCACCGTCACCGTGGCCTCCGGAGGAACACCCGTCACGGACCCCGACACCACCCCCAACGTGCTGCACACCAAAGGCTCTTAGAAGCCGACGGCCCTCCGGGCACCGCCTGTGGATGGCTTGCCGGCCGATTCGCCCACGGCATAGGCTCGTGATCATGTATTCGACCGTGCTGTCCCCGCCCGCCGCCTAGAGCGGGCGGCGACCACCGAGGAAATCCCGGCCCAGGCTGAGCCCGGAGCCGGTCGACGCTGCCCGCATACGGGACCACGCGACCACTGACCGGCGCACCGCGCCGCCATGGTTTTCCCGGAGCACCCTCCCATGCACACCACACCTCACTCCGCCCTGCCCGTGGGCCGGGGGCTGGCCTACGTCTCGCTCGCCGCCACCGCCTGGGGCACCGCCGGCGCGGCCGCCGCCCTCCTCTACCGGGGCAGCGGACTCGGCCCCATCGCCCTCACCTTCTGGCGCACCTTCGGCGGCCTGCTGCTCCTGCTCGCCGTACGGGCGGTGTGGCGACACCGCACCAGCGCCGCGAACGGAGCGACCCTGCTGCCCGTCGAGCCGCTCCGCCACCGCGCCGCGCGGGTCGTGGTCACCGGCCTCGCCCTCGCCGTCTTCCAAGCCGCCTACTTCGCCTCGGTGCAGGCCACGGGCCTGGCCGTCGGCACCGTCGTCACCATGGGCGCCGGCCCCGTCCTCATCGCCCTCGGAGCGCGCCTCACCATGGGCGAACGGCTGGGCGTCGGCGGCATCCTGGCCGTCGGCGGGGCGCTGACCGGCCTGCTCGTCCTCGTCGTCGGCGGCGACGGCACCGCCACCGTCCGCCCGGCGGGCGTCGGTTACGCCCTGCTCGCCGCCGCCGGCTGCGCGGTGCTGACCCTGACCACCCGCCGACTCGGCAGGGGCGGCGGCAACGATCCCCACGCCTCGACGGCCGGTGCGTTCGCGGCCGGTGCGCTGTGCCTGCTGCCCCTCGCCGCGGCCGAGGGGCTCTGGCCGCACTCCCACGACCTCGGGCGCAGCCTGCTCCTCCTCGGCTACATCGCCGCCGTCCCCACCGCCCTCGCCTACGGCCTCTACTTCGCCGGCCTGGCCGCCGTACGGGCCGCGACCGCTTCGGTGGTCTCCTTGATCGAACCGGTCGCGGCGGCGACCCTCGCGGTGCTGTTCCTCGGCGAACGGCTCACCGTGGCGACGGCGGCCGGCACCACGGTCCTGCTGACGGCCGTCGGGGGGCTCGCGGTGACGGAGGCGCGGGGTGGAGGCCAGGGCCGACGCCGAGAGCGGGGCCGGGGCCAACGGGAGTAGCGGCGGACTGGCCGGTCCTACGGGGGCGGGGGGCTACCGGACCTGGGATTTGTGGGGTCTGTGGGACCTGTGGTGCCCGTAGGTCGGCCGCCGGAACTCGTTCCCGGAGGGGGCCGTGAGCGTCCACCGTTCGCCCGGGCGTGACCGTGTGCGCGGAAGGCCCGGGCGGGGCGGTGGGGCGGCAAACCGGCGGTCGCGCGGGCGAGTTGGGGGCGTTCCGCTCTCGCCTCCCCGCTCCCGCGCTCACGGCTCGTCGGCGTCCGCCGCGCGCGACCGGGGCTTGGCGCGCACGTGGATGCGCTCGCCCTGCCGTCCGAAGAGGCTGAGCACCTCCACCGGCCCGTCCCCGGTGCTCCCGAACCAGTGCGGCAACCGGGTGTCGAACTCGGCGGCCTCGCCGGCCCCCATCACCAGGTCATGATCGGCCAACACCAACCGCAGCCGCCCCGCCAGCACATACAGCCACTCGTAGCCCTCGTGCGTACACGGCTCCGGGGTGCGGCGCTCGGCCGGGATGACCATCTTGAACGTCTGCAACGGGCCCGGGTGGCGGGTCAGCGGCAGCACCGTGGAGCCGTTCAACTGCCGCGGCTTCAAGCGGATCCGCGGATCGCCGACCTCGGGCGCCCCGACCAGCTCGTCCAGGGGCACCTGGTGGGCCTGTGCGATGGGGAGCAGCAGCTCCAGACTGGGGCGGCGCTGACCGGACTCCAGGCGGGACAGGGTGCTCTTCGAGATCCCGGTGGCCTCCGCCAGGGCGGACAGCGTCACACCGCGCTCCGTTCGCAACCGCTTGAGACGCGGGCCGACCTCGGCGAGGGTCTGGGAAATGGCAGCAGTGTGTTCCACATCGCCCATTGCACCGCTCGTTCCCGGATCTGGCAACAAAGATTGCTGCTCCGGCGACAGGTGGCGCAGCCTGCAGGCGGAGGTGATCGCGATGAGCGAGACGAACAACCGCCCCGAGGCGGGGCCGGAGAGCGACACGAACGAAGCGGCCGCGGCGCACCGCGAGGGCGTCCCGGCAGGTGAGACGGACCGGGACGTCGTGGTCATCGGGGCCGGCGCCGCCGGACTCAACGCGGCGTTGGTCCTGGCCCGGGCCCGCCGACGGGTCACCGTGATCGACGGCGGAGCGCCGCGCAACGCACCGGCGCATCGGATGCACGGCTTCCTCAGCCGGGACGGCATGGCACCCGCGGCCCTCCTGGAGGCCGGCCGGGCCGAACTGGCCACCTACGGGGCCGAGATCATCACCGGGCACGTCGCCGGGCTCACCCCCGCCCTCGGCGTGCGGCTCGCGGGCGGCCCCGAGCTGCGCGCCCGCCGCGTCCTGGTGGCCACCGGACTGCGCGACGAACTCCCCGAGATCCCCGGTATACGGGAGCGCTGGGGCCGGGACCTGCTGCACTGCCCGTACTGCCACGGCTACGAGGTGCGCGACCAGCCGCTCGGGGTGCTGGGCACCCACCCCCTCGCGATCCACCAGGCGCTGCTGCTGCGGCAGTGGTCCGACGACGTGGTCCTCTTCCCGCACGACCTGGCCCCGACGGACGACGAGCGGGAACGGCTGGCGGCGCGCGGCGTGCGGAGCGTCGAGGGAACGGTCAAGCGGCTGGTGGTCGAGGACGACCGGTTGCGCGGCGTCGAACTCGCCGAGGGGCGCGTGGTACCGCGCGCCGCGGTCTATGCCGTCCCGCGGATGGTGCCGCGGGACGCCCTGCTCACCGAACTCGGCTGCGCCCGCAAGGAGGATGGCTGGGTGATCACCGATCCATCGGGGCGGACGAGTGTGCCCGGGGTGTGGGCCGCGGGGAACGTGGTCGACCCGCGCGCCCAGGTGGTGACGGCCGCCGGAATGGGGGCGTCCGCCGCCTTCGCCCTCAATCTCGATCTGGTGGAGGAGGAGGTCGAACGGGCCGTGGCGGACCGCCGGGCGCGGGTCGCCGCGGGTCGCTGACGGGAGGGGCGGGGCGAGGAGCGGGCCGGGGTACCCCCGGGAGCGGACAGCTCTCCGGGGGCACTCATCGGGTGCGCTCCTGCTGGCCAGGCCAGGCCAGGTCGGTTCGGCCCGGGCTGAACCGGAACCGTCTACTGCCGTGCGTCCGGCCCGTCCGTCGCGGGTGCGGCACCGCCGGCGGCCGCGAGGCGGCGCAGTTGGTGGCGGCGGGCCGCGGCGTCGCCTGGTCCGTTCCGGTCGGCGAGACGCTCCGAGATGCGGTGCTGGACCGTCTCGCTCCGCTTGCCGCCGTACTTGAACTTCGCCCGTATGTCGTGCACTTCGAGGCGCAGCCCCCGGATGCCGGGCAACTGCCGCCCGTAGGGGGCCTCGCCGGCGACTACCGGGGCCGAGTCGCCGTCCGGCTGGAAGTGCGCCATCTGTCGCTGCAACAGCGTGGCCTTGGCGTCCGGGTCGTCCACCACGTGTGCGGTGCAGACGAGTTGGACCGCCGCGTAGAAGCTGGTGGGGACGCCGTGTTCGGGCGGCTGGTCCTCGTTCGCCTGCCAGGGGCCGGGGATGAAGGTGTAGTCGTCGACGACGCTGAGCAGGACCGTCGGTCGGTCCTGCAACGCGAACCAGATGGGGTTCGGGCGGGCGAGGTGGGTGACGGCCTCGCGGTGGGCGGGGTCGTAGGCGAAGTGCAGCGGCTGGACCCACGGAGGCTCGCCGGGGGCGCCGTTGACGGCGAGCTGCCCGAAGTCGTGCCCGGCCAGCCACTCCTGCCATTCGGCGTCGTCGGTGGGGGCGTCCCAGGGGTGGATGAGCATCGGGGCTCCTCAGCGGGCGGAGAGGTAGTCCGGCGTGGGGATACCGGGAGCGAGGTCATCGGCCGCTATCGGCGCACCGTACACGGGGGAGACGGGGAGCACGCCGCTCCAGTGGGGCAGGTCGAGGTCCTCGGGCTCGTCGCTGGGGCCGCCGGTGCGGATCTTCGCGGAGACCTCGCACAGATCGAGGCGGATCACCGCTGTCGCGGCCAACTCCTTGGCGTTGGCGGGGCGGGAGTCCGCGGCGCGGCCGGGCAGGACGTGCTCGACGAGGGCGTCGAGCGCGGCCGTCTTCTCGTCCGGGTCGGTGACCTGGTGAGCGGTGCCGTGGACGACGACGCTGCGGTAGTTGATGGAGTGGTGGAAAGCGGACCTGGCGAGGACCAGGCCGTCGACGTGGGTGACGGTGACGCAGACCGGGAGACCGGGGTCGGCGCCCTGATCGCCGGTCATCCGCAGCGGGCGCGAGCCGGTCGAACCGTGGAGATAGAGGTGGTCGTCGACCCGGGCGTAGAGGGTCGGCAGGACGACCGGGGCGTCGTCGCGGACGAAGCCGAGGTGGCAGACGTAGCCCTCGTCGAGGATGGCGTGCACCGTGGCCTCGTCGTAGCTGGCACGCTCCCGGGCCCGGGTCGGGACGGTGCGGTCCGTCGCGGCGAAAGACTTTCCCTCGGTCATTGCCAACTCCATTGCACTAGTGCATAATCAACTTTGTGCTAGGAGAGTATCGGATCGAAGGGCGGCGCGCATCGGAAATTGCCGCAAGTGTTGAGCGAGCCGTCGGTGCGGGCGAGCTCCAACCAGGCGAAGTGCTGCCCCCGCTCAGGGAGTTGGCCGTCTATCTGGAGGTAAACCCCAACACGGTCGCGGCCGCATATCGCACGCTCCGCGACCGCGGAGTGATCGAGACGGCCGGCCGGCGCGGCAGTCGAGTCCGCCCCCGACCCGCCAGCACCTCGCGCGAGGCGGTGCGGGTGGTGGCGCCACCCGGCGTCCGGAATGTCGCGGACGGCAACCCCGACCCGGCCCTGCTCCCCTCCCTTGAGGAAGCGTTCGCCGAAGCCGCCGCGCGCAACGCACACCGCCCCGTGCTCTACGGCATGCCCGCCGTCGACGACGACTTCGAAGCGCTCGCCCGAGCCGCCTTCCTCCGTGCAGGGCTGCCCGAAGGTCCCATCGCCGTCGCCAGTGGTTCGCTCGACGCCATCGAGCGCGTCCTCGCGGCCCACCTGCGCCCCGGCGACGCGGTAGCGGTCGAAGACCCGGGCTGGGGCAGCCTGTTGGACCTCATCCCGGCACTCGGCCTGCGCCCCGTGCCGGTCGGTGTGGACGACGACGGCCCGATGCCCGACCGGCTGGCGGTGGCGCTCAAGCAGGGGGTCCGCGCGGTCGTCGTCACCGACCGCGCACAGAACCCCACGGGCGCCGCCATCAGCGCCCCCCGCGCCGCCGAGCTCCGCACCCTCCTGGCCGCACACCCCGGAGTGCTCCTCATCGAGGACGACCACGGCCACGGCATAGTCGACCTCCCGCTGCACCACCTCTCCGGTGTCACCGACCACTGGGTCCTGGTCCGCTCGACGGCCAAGGCATACGGTCCCGACCTGCGCCTGGCCGCCCTCACCGGCGACGCCGTCACCGTCGACCGGGTCCGAGGACGCCAGCGCCTCGGCCCCGGCTGGGTCAGCCACCTGCTCCAACGCGCCGTCGTCCACCTCTGGAGAACGTCCGCGATCGACCCCACCGCGGTCGCAGCCGCCTACGGCGAGCGCCGCGATGCGCTCATACAGGCCCTGGGTCAGCGCGGGGTGCAGGCCCACGGCCGCAGCGGGATGAACGTCTGGGTACCGGTCCCCGACGAGACCGGCGCGGTGGCCCGCCTCCTGCACGCCGGCTGGGCGGTCGCCCCCGGCGCCCGCTTCCGCGTGCAGACACCCCCCGGCATCCGGATCACCGTCTCCGGCCTCACCGCCGACGACACCGTCCCCCTCGCCGACGCGGTCGCCGAGGCCACGGGGGTGGGGGAGGCGCGGCGGTATGAGTGAGGAGTGGGCGCGGGGTGGGGGCCGGGCGTCGTAGGGAGGCTGGGGCGGGGCGGGTGTCGATGGTGGGGCGGGGGGTGGGGGGGCAGGCATGGGTGAGGTGGTGGTGGCGGGTGGGATGGGGGAGACCCCGGGGGAGGGGAAAGGAGAGGTGTGTCGCCGAGAGCGTCGGCTGGTGGTCAAGCGGGTGCTGGCGGTCACGCGGGCGGCCGTAGGCGGGGCGTTGGCGTGGGGCCGCGAGAAGGGGTGACTCGCGTGGGGACGGGAACGTTGGCGAGTGCAGGAGGGGGGAGGGAGTGCCTGAGGGGAGTGGTGTAGGCGTTAACCCCCGGGAGGGAACCGGGGGTTGGGTGGTGGTCGCCGGATTGAGGGCTGCCGGTTTGGCCTTCGCCGGTTCGATTCGGCTCGGATCGGTTCTGCTCGGTTGGGCTTGGTCCTGTCCGGGTTGGCCTGGGGTGCTACTTCGAGCGGTGATCGCGGTCGGTTACGGGGTACGGGGCTTGCTCTGGGTGAGGGCCGCGCCTGCCAGGACGATGAGGGCGCCGACGGGTGTGTTCCAGGTGAGGTGCTCGTTGAGCAGTGCCACGCCGGCCGCGGTGGCGATGACGGGGATGAAGTAGGTGACCATCTGGGCCGTGGTGGGCCCGACCTCCGCGACCATGCCGTATTGCAGGAGGAAGGCGACGCCGGTGCCCAGCGCGCCCAGGCCGAAGACGGCGAGTACGGGGACGAGTGGGAACGCGGTCGGCATCGGGGTGAACAGTGCGGTGACGATGGCCAGTTGGACGGTCGCGAGCAGCAACTGGGTGCTGGACATGGCGAGGTGCGAGTGCTGGTCCCGGGCGAGGGTGCGTCGGACGTAGATCCAGCCGACGGGGTAGCTCAGCGAGGCGCCCAGCGCCATGGCGGTACCCGTCAGATCGACCCCGGAGAAGCCCTGCCAGGCGCCGAGGACCGTGAGGACCCCGAGGAATCCGAGGCCGAGGCCCGCGACCCGGCGACGGGTGGGCCGGTCCTCCGAGAGCGCCACGATCGACAGCAGCATGCCCCACAGCGGCGAGGTGGCGTTGCAGATGCTGGCCAAGGTGGAGGGAATGGTCAGCTCGGCGTAGGCGAAGAGGGAGAACGGAAGCGCGTTGAGCAGGAACGCGGCGACCGCGAGGTGCCCCCAGGTGCGGGCGGAGCGGGGGAGGCGTTCGCGCTTGATGACGAGGAACACCAGCAACACCAGCGCGCCGAACGCCACGCGTCCCAGGGTGACTTGGAGCGGCGCGAACCCCTCGGTGCCCAGTTTGATGAAGAGGAAGCTGAAGCCCCAGACCAGGCAGAGGAGGGCGAAACGCACCTGCCAGGCGCTGGCGCGGCGCGGTGCGGGCCGGTCCGGATGAGAGCGCGAGGTGTCCCGGTGGCCGGCGGGTGCAAGTGAGGGGCTGGGGGCCGGGGCGGCGGAGGAGGATGCGGCGGATCCGGTGGACGCGTCGGTGGTGGTGCTCATGGCGTCTACGATGCAGCGAAGCAAATTCGTAGCACAAGTGAGAATTAATGGCAGGTATCGCTTAGTGTTGCTTACATGTTGAACCTTGATCGCCTCCGAACCTTGTCCGCGATCGCCCGGCACGGTTCGGTCAGTGCGGCAGCCGAGGGGCTCCACGTGACGACCTCGGCGGTCTCGCAGCAGATCGCCAAGCTGGAGCGCGAGACCGGGCAGCAGTTGCTGGCGAAGAACGGGCGAGGGGTCCGGCTCACCGACGCCGGACGGCTGCTCGCCGATCATGCCGGGCGCATCCTGTCCCAGGTGGAGTTGGCGCAGGCCGAACTGGAAGCGCATCGCGGGCAGCCGGTGGGTGAGCTGCGGATGGGGGCCTTCCCGACGGCGGCGCGTGGGCTCTTTCCGTCCGCGCTCGTTGCGCTGCGTGCCGAACACCCGCAACTTCGCCCGAGGCTTTATGAGTTGGAGCCGGACGAGTCGGTGCGTGGCGTGGTGCGGGGCGATGTCGATGTGGCCGTCGTTCTCGACTGGTACAACCGGCCGCTGCCCGTGCCCGAAGGGCTGGCGAAGGCGCCGTTGCTCGACGATCCCTCGGACGTGGCGATGCCGTCGGACCACCCGTTGGCCGGGCGCCGGTACGTGGAACTGGAGGAGTTCGCGGACGACGAGTGGATCTCCTGGCCGCAGGCGGAGTTCTGCCATGACTGGTTGATGTTCACGCTACGGAGCAAGGGCGTTGAGCCGCGCATCTCCCACATGGCCGAGGAGCATCACACCCAGCTTGCCCTGATCGCGGCGGGGCTGGGCGTCGCGGTCGCGCCGCGGCTGGGGCGCGGGCCGGTGCCGGACGGGGTGAGCGTGGTGCCGGTGCGTGATCCGATGCGGCGCCATGTCTACGCGATCTGGCGTGCCGACGCGGATCGTCGGCCTTCGATCCGGGCTGCCGTGGAGGCGCTGCGGAAGGCCGGCGAGCGCGTGGAGGCGGGGATGGGGTCGGAAGGGGGGCGTTCGGCGGGGGCGGGGCGTGAGGTGTAGGTGGTCTGTGGGGTGGTTGGGGGCGGGGGAGTTGGGCGGGATGGCGGGGGCAGCGCGCAGTTTTGGGGCTTCCCCCCACCCCCCCACCCCCCCACCCCCCCACCCCCTCCCCGCCAAGCCGCTCCGCCGCGCGCGCACTCTCCGCTCGCCCCAGGCATGCCGAACAACACCGGTAGGGGCGGGGACCCGAACGCCCCTGATGCAGGCCGGAACCCGGACGATGTGCCGTTGGCCCCGTCCTCTCGCCCTCGGCACGCTCAACGCCCCCCGTTGGAGGCCGACTTGAACGACGTGCCAAAGCGCCCGCTCACCGTTCCGTTGGCCCTGCCCTCCCCTTTCCCCGACCTGCGCGCCGAAGCAACGCCCTCCGTTGGAGGCCGACTTGAACGACGCGTCAAAGCGCCCGCTCGCCGTTCCGGTGGCCCTGCCCTCCCCTTCTCCTCCGGCCGGCGCGACCGAAGTCCCCAAGTGCGTGGTGTCTACCTCCTATCAGCCTCCGCCGTGACGATGCCCCGGATGATGCCCAGTTCGAGCAGGTCTTGGGGGCGGATGCGGAGTTGGTCGGCGGTGTGCTGGATTTCGCCTGTGTCGCGTTTGAGGATGGCGGCGGCCATCTCCGGGGCGATCACGGAGAAATAGCTGTCGGGGGTGGCCCAGAGCCGGCCCGGGGCGGCGAGGGCCAGTGCGCCGCCCGATCCGCCTTCGCCGATCAGGAGCGAGGTGACCGGTACGCGGGCGGAGGCGAGCGCGGCGAAGGTGTCGGCGATGGCCGCGCCGGCGCCCGCGCGTTCGGCGTCCGCGTCGTTGGCGGCGCCCGGGGTGTCCACGAGGGTGAGGACCGGGATGCCGAGTCGGTCCGCGAGCCGTATCAGCCGGGTTGCGGTACGGAAGCCGGACGGACGGGTGGCCGTGCCGCACTGGGCCGCGAAGGCGATGGTGCGACCGTCGCGATGGCCGAAGCCGCAGCGCATCCCCGGGTCGCGACCGCCGCACCGGTCGCCGCTGAGCTCCTCCCAGTCGTCGAAGTACGCCCGGAGGTAGGACTCGGCGCGCGGGCGGTTGGTGTCGCGGGCCCGGAGCACGGCGGCCCAGCCGGATTCCGGCATGTCGGTGGTGCCCAGGGCGGAGGGAGGGGGTGCTGGGCCGGGCGGGGTGGAGGGTGGTCGTGGGGTGTCGGCGAGCAGGCGGAGCCAGCGCTGGAGGGTGGCGCGGAGCTCGTCGGCCGGGACGACGGCGTCGACCTGGCCGGCCGCGAACTGCCCCTCGGCACTGTAGGCGGTGGGATCGGCGTCCGGAGGGCGGACCCGGGAGCCCGCGAAGCCGACCTGGGCCTTGGGGAGCGCGAGGATCACATCGGCTCCGGCGCCCAGAGTCGCCCAGCCGCCGCCGGTGGTCGGATCGCGGACGACCGCGATCTGCGGGAGTCCGGCGGCGCGGTTGAGCGCCGACTGCCCGGCCACGCGCTGGAGTTGGGACAGGGCCCGCATGCCCTCCTGCATCCGGCTGCCGCCCGTGGCGATCAGCGATACCAGCGGCAGGCGCCGCTCGCGTGCGGTGGTGTAGGCGGCCTCCAGTCGGTCGCCGGTGCGTTCGCCGAGTGAACCGCCGAGGAAGCCGAACTCGAAGGAGAGCACCACGGCTTCGGTGCCGCCGATGGTGGCGAGCGCGGTGAGCACCGATTCCTCCTCGCCGGTGCGGGCGCGGGCCCGTTCCCGGGAGGCGTCGTAGCCGTCCCAGCCGAGTGGGCCGTTGGTGGGTGGGGAGACGGATGGTGGGTCGGTGGTGGGGGTGAATTCGGTGTAGGAGTCGGTGATTGCGGAGATGGCTTGGCGGGCCGTCAGGCGGAGGCTGGGCAAGGGGGTCGCGCTGGGCGGTGGTTGCTCATGCATCGCCGGCCCCTGCAGGGGGTGTGGTCGCCCGGAGGTCCCGCTTGAGGATCTTGCCCATGTCATTGCGGGGGAGGGCTTCGAGGAAGTGCACGGTGCGGGGACGCTTGTGGGGGGCGAGTTGGTGGGCGACGTGGTCGGCGAGTTCCTGGGCGTCCGGGCGCGGGCCGGCGTCGGGGCCGGTGACCGGCACGATCCAGGCGACGATCCGCTCGCCCAGGTCCTCGTCGGGCTCGCCGGTGACGGCCGCCTCGGCGACACCCGGGTGTGCCAGCAGGGCATTCTCGATCTCGCCGGCGCCGATCTTGTAGCCGCCGCTCTTGATGAGGTCGGTGGCCTTCCGGCCGACGATGCGGTAGTTGCCGGTGGCGTCCCGCACGGCCATGTCGCCGGTGCGGAACCAGCCGCCGTCGAACGCGGCGTCGGTGGCGTCGGGGCGGTTGAGGTACTCGGAGAAGAGGTTCGGGCCCCGCACCTGGATCTCGCCGACCGTTTCGCCGTCGCTCTCCTCTATGGCCTGGCCCGCGTCGTCCACCAGCCGGACGTAGACGCCGGGGAGGGGGACGCCGACGGTGCCGGTGGAGTCCGGGCCGTCCGCGCGGACGCTGGTGTTCATCAACGTCTCGGTCATGCCGTAGCGCTCGATCACCCGGCGGCCGGTGGCGGCGGTGAGCCGTGCGTGGTCGGTGAGCGGCAGCGCGGCGGAGCCGGAGACCAGCAGGCGGGCGCGGCCCAACGCCTCGGCGAGGTCGGCGTTCTCCCCGGCGTCGAGGGCGAGGCGGTGGTACATCGTCGGGACGCCGAAGAGCATCGTGCCGTCCGCGGACAGCTCCTGGGCGACCGCCTCGGTGCTGAAGCGCCCGAGGTGGTGGACGCTGCCGCCGCGGCGCAGCGGGCCGAGGATGCCGAGGATCAGGCCGTGGACGTGGAACAGGGGGAGGGCGTGGACCAGCACGTCGTCGGCCGTCCACTGCCAGGCGTCCTCCAGGGCGTCGAGGGTGTGGGCGAGGGCGCGCCGGGGGAGGACGACGCCCTTGGGCGGGCCGGTGGTGCCGGAGGTGTAGACGATGAGGGCGGGGGACTCGTCGCCGGGCTCCAACGGGAGGGGGCCGGGCAGTTGTTGCTCGTCGGGCTCGACGACCTCCACGTCGAGGCGGGGGAGTGCGGCCAGCGGGCCGGGCAGGTCGGCGCCCGGCTCGGCCAGGACGAGGGAGGGGAGGCTGTCCGCCACGATGTGCGCCAACTCGCGCTCACCGATCTTGGGGTTGATCGGCACCGCGGCCGCTCCGGTGAGCAGCGCGGCGACCACGCCCACGGACGTCTCCAGCGTCGGCGTCGCCCAGATCGCGACGCGGGTGGCGCCGCTGCCGGGGGTGAGCTCGTCGATCCGTTCGGCGAGTGGGCCGGCCACGGCGGCCAGTTGGTGATGGCTGAGCGCACGGTCGCCGAAGCGCAGCGCGGGGGCGGGCGAGCCGTCGCGCAGTGCGGGGAAGAGCACGTTCACCGGGTCTCCTTCGTCCTCGTCGGTTTCCGGCCGATGGGCCGGAACCATCCCGATCCCGCACGCGCCGCCGCGCGGAACGGGCTGACAGGGACCACTTTCGCAGAGACCGCTGACGTTGTGATCGCCGCACCGTCGGCCTGTGGATAACTCGGCGGGCGGGGTCCGGCGGCGTCCTTCGGTCAGCCCGGGATCTTGCCGAAGTCCCAGGACACCACCGCATCGGGCGTCAGCCGCAGCCAGGCGTGCCGGCCGTCGTGCGGCATCTCCCCGAGCCCGAAGTACTTCTGCGCGAACAGCCGCTCCGGAGCCGCCAGTTCCGGGCTGGGGGCCCCTGCGCGGGGCGCCTCGCCGACGAACTCCGCGCGCCCGGTCAGTTCGGCGCCGCGCAGTTCCCCGTAGGCGTGGCCGTCGTCGACGAGCACCGCGAGCCGCGGGTCCTTGCGGAGCTGCGCCCACCGCCTGCTGCGGGTGATCGAGTACAGCCACAGCGCCGCCCCGTCCCAGACGAACCACAGTGCGCCGACGTGCGGTGTGCCGTCGCCGGCGACCGTGGCGACCCGGCAGGTCCGCTGGGCCGCCAGGAAGGCGTCCAGCTCGTCCGGGGCCATCATGATCCGGCGTCCGCGCCGTTGGGTCGCGGTCGCGGTCGCGGTCGCGGTCGCGTCGTCCGTGCCGGCCGTGCGCGGTGTCTCGGTCATCCTCGCCGCCCCTCACCTGTCCGGTGGAGTCTCGGGTGATTGCTGGTGAATTGCCTGAGGGAATGCCTGGTTTGCGTGCTCGGTGTGGTGTCCGACGGGCACATCGAGCGAACCTGATGCTCCGTCAGGAAAGCATGGGGGCTCTTCCTGGTGGGCGCAATGGTCGATACCCTCGCGCCTTCCGGCCCGTCGCCGGCGCCCGTCGCCCGTATCCCCGGACGTCGTCGCGCCTTCCATGGAGGGGAGTGCCCGTGCCTTCGGACTCCGGGCTCGTCGCGCAGGTGGACCCGGCCACGACGGTGCTGCTCACCGTCGAGTGCCAACGTGGGGTCGTCGGGGCCGACAGCGCGTTGCCCGAGCTCGCCGAAGTGGCGCGCACCTCGGGGGCGTTGGTGCGGATCGCCCGCCTGGTGGGGGCGGCGCACGAGGCCGGCGTCCAGGTGCTGCACGCGGTCGCCGAACGGCGTCCCGACGGCCGTGGCGCCAGCAGCAACGCCCGGCTCTTCCGCGCGGCCGAACGACTGCCGGTGCGACAGCTCACCGGATCCACGGCGGTGCGCGTCGCCGACCCCATCCCGGTGGCGGAGGAGGACTTGGTGGTGCGCAGGCTGCACGGTCTCTCTCCGCTGGCCGGCACCGACGTCGACGCGCTGCTGCGCAACTTCGGGTGCCGCACGCTCGTCGTCACCGGGGTCTCGGCGAACGTGGCGATCCCCAATGCCGTGTTCGACGCGGTCAACCTCGGTTACACCGTGGTGGTCCCGGCGGACGCCATCGCGGGGGTACCCGCCGACTACACCCCCGCAATGGTCCGCAACACCCTCTCCCTGGTGGCCACCATCACCACCGCCGACGCCGTCCTCGACTGCTGGCGGCGCCCGCGCCGCACCCGTTGAGCCGGCCGTCGGTCCCGTTACCGCCACCTCGCCGTGGCGCCCTCCTCCGGGGTGGGCAACGCGCCCTTGAGGAAGTCCCGTTGGAAGCGCAGCAGGTTGGCGTTGACCGCGTCGTCGGCGGGCAGGTGCGTGGCGCCCGGTAGCGGCAGCACGGTGTGCGGACGGCCCGCGGCCAGCAGCTCGGCGGAGAACCGCAGGGTGTGCGCGACGGCGACGTTGTCGTCGACCAGCCCGTGGATGAGCAGCAGCGGGCGGCGCAGCAAGTGGCCGCTGCCGACCAGGGAGGAGCGCGCGTAGTTCTTCGGGTGCTCATCGGGGTGGCCCAGGAACCGCTCCTTCCAGTGGGTGTCGTACATCCGCTGGTCGGTGGGCGGGGCGCCGGCGACCGCCGCGTGGAAGACGTCCGGGTGGTGCAGGACCGCCGCCGCGGCCAGGAACCCGCCGAACGACCAGCCGCGGATCGCCACCCGCCCGAGGTCCAGATCGGGGAAGCGCTCCCCCGCCGCGCGCACCGCGTCCACCTGGTCCTCCAGCGCCGGCCACAACTGGTCGCCGTGGACGGCCTTCTCCCAGAGGGGGCCGCGCCCGGGCGTACCGCGCCCGTCCGTCACCAGGACCGCGAAGCCCTGCTCGGCGAACCACTGGGACACGCAACCGGTCCACCCCCGCGCCCGTACGGCGAGTTGCATCCCCGGGCCCCCGTACGGGTCGAGCAGCACCGGCAGCCGCTTCGTGCCCTGGCGGTGCCCGGACGGGAAGTACAGGCACGCACGCAACTCCCGTTCGCCCAGGGTGAGGTGGATCGGTCGCGGCGCGACCAACGGCTCCTCGGCGAACGAGGCGATGGTCCCGGACGGCCGCGGCTCCGGCTCGTCGTCCCGTAGGACGCGCACCTCGTGCCCGTCCGGCGTCAGGCCCGCCACCACGGTCGTGCCCCCGCGCCCGGTGCCCGTCCAGATGCCGGGGCCGCCGCTCAGGCGTCGGCACCCGGCGCCGGGCTCGTAGCGCCACACATGGGTCTCCGTCGGCTCCTCGCTCCCCGTGAACAGCACCCGCTCGCCCTCGACGCCCAACACCTCGCGCAGTTGCAGGCCCTCGGGCGTGACCCGCTGCCCGTCCACGGTCAGGAAGCGGGTGCCGCCCGCGTCCTCCGGGAGCACCAGGGCGCCGGCTGCCGTACGGGACGGGGTGCCGGGCACCAACTCCACCCAGGCGGGATCGGTCCGCTCGTGCCGCACCTCGGTGGCGCCGGTCGCCGGATCGACCGCGAGCGTCCGCAGCACGCCCTGGTCGCGGCTCTGTACGGCCACGAACGGGCCGTGGGCGTCCCAACCGGCGTCCACCAGGTACTCGTACGCCCCGCGGTCCCAACGGACCTCCGTGCGGCCGCCGTCGAGGCTCAGCAGGTGCGCCGTCACCTCGGCGTTGGCGGTACCCGCCGCCGGGTAGCGGATCATCCGCGGCGGGCGGGACGGGTCCGCCGGGTCGCTGAGGTAGCGCCGCTCCATCGGGGAGGTGTCGACCCGCGCCACCAGGAGGCGGCGACCGTCCGGCGCCCACCAGTAGCCGCGCGACCGGCCCATCGACTCGGCGGCGGTGAAGTCGGCGAGCCCGTAGGAGACCTCGGGCCCCTCGGCCCGCGCCAGTTGCCGGTCGTCGCCGCCCTCCAGGCCGACGACGTGCAGACAGCGCCCGGTCACATACGCGACGTGCCGCCCGTCCGGGGACGGCCGGGGGTCGACCACCGGCCCGGCGGCCGGCACCGCGAACGGCGCGCCGCCGTCCGTCCGCACCGCCCACAGCGCGCCGGACAGCGCGAACGCCACCACCCGCGTCGCGTCGTCGGTCGCGAACCCCACCACGCCCACGGAACGCTCCCGCGCCCGCTCGCGCCGCAGGCGCTCCTCTTCCGGGACGTCCTCGGCGCCGGCTCCTACCAGGAGCGCCGGATCGGCCAACAGCCGCTCCTGTCCTGCCGCGTACTCCCACAGCCGCCCCACGGGATCGCGGCCCGAGCCGGTGCGGACGAACACCACGCGGCTGCCGTCGGGGGAGACGGTGAACTCCCTTGGTATACCGAGGGAGAAGCGGCGGGTGCGGGCGAACTGCTCCGGAAAGCCATCGGTGTTGGTGGCTTCGGTGGCTGTGGTGGCTTTGGTTGTCTGGGGCGCCTGGGTGGCCTCGTCGGTGTCCTCGGTGCTTGCTGCCTTCGTTGCGGCGTTGGCCGGTTGTTGCGTCAAGGTGGTTTCCTCCAAGGGGCGGTGAGCGGAGTGGCGGGGCACGGCAGGCCCGTACCGGGGCAAGCCGAGGTGCGCAGGTATACCGGGTGTCCAGGTGTCTGGAAATCGGGTACCCGGGGCTCCAGGCGTGCGGGATGCATGCACTGGACGTGTCGGGAGTGCGGGGTGTGGCGGGTGCGCAGGCCTGTCGGGCGTGCGTCTGCCGTGGTGAGGGCTATCAAAGCCGCCGAAGGCGCCAAAGCGGCCATGGCTGTCAGGTGCCGGTGGGGCCGCGGGGCGGGCGGTGACGGGCGTGCGTCGGTGCGCAGTGCCCCGGCGCCCGGTGGCTGACGGGCCGGGGTCTGGTTACGGTCGATCAGCCGGAAGCCCGTCGGGGAAGTCCTCGCGTGGACGCGGCAGTTGGGCGGTGGTCGATCGCTGGGCAGGACCAGCGGATCATACTCACAGCCGAGGGAGCCGGCGCAGCCCTTTGATGGAAGTGCCGAGGCGTGCCGTACGGAAGTCCCGGGGCGATGCCTCAGGGAAGTTCCGAGGCGACGTCGTCGACGACGTCCTGTGCGCGGCGCTCCGGGACGCCGGCGGCCACCAGGATCGCGGTGGCCGTCCGCCGCCCATCGTCCTCCCACGCGCCCGAGTTGACGCTCTCAAGGAGCGCCAGAGTGAGGGCCTCCAGCCCCGCGCTGAGGGCCGCCGGCGGGACGTGGGCATGGAACACGCCGGACGCCTGCCCTCGCTCCAGTAGGGCGGTGGCCTCCTCGCGTGCCGGAGCCAGGACTTCGGTCACCCGCTCCACGCCCAAGTCCCGGCGTGCGAGGGCCAGGAGCAGCCGGTAGCAGTCGCCCACCGGCCACATCGACAGCACGAAGCGCGCAAAGGCCCGCTCGGGCGGCTCTACGGCGTCCGGCCGTTGCTCCGCCGCGTCGCGCAGCGCCTCGGACGCCTCGTCGGCCAGGGCCTCCAAGAGGGCGGCGCGCCCGGGGAAGTGGCCGAACAGGGTGCGGCGCACGACACCGGCGGCCCGTGCGATCTCCTCCAGTGTGGCGTCCGGGTTCCGGCCGAGTTCGTCCCGGGCCGTGGCCAGGATGCGCGCCCGATTGGAACGCGCGTTGCGCCTCACGGGCTCGCGGGCCACGGGCTTGTTCACCAACGGAACCCCAGCGGATCGGTACGGGAGGCGGGCGGTACGGACGAGGGCCCGCCGGTAGGGACGGCTCGCCAGTAAGGACGGCGGGGCGCGCCACTACGGGAGGCGGGCGGGAGTCATTCTCGCACGGGTGCGGGGCGCCGTCCGGGGCGCTCAAGCGCGACCGGGGCCGCGCCGGTCGGTGGGCGGCACTGGCCCGAGCACGGCATCGCGGCGCCCGGCTGTTCGCTCGCTGAAGCCCCCTGTCTGCCCGCCGGAGCTCAGTCGCCACTTCGCTTATTTGCACGTTGACGTGCAAGAAACTACTCTGCATCGCGAAGCTAATCTGCACATCGATGGGCAATTAAGGGTGGGTGTGATCCGCCCGCGCGCCCCGTCGCCCCCTCCCCTCACTGCCTCCGTATCCGTCCAGGAGCCGCCATGCCGCTCGTCGCGAACACGCCGGTCGAGAAGATGACCGCGCCCTATCCACGGCGCCGGTGGGCGCTGCTCGTGCTGTGCCTCAGTCTGTTGATCGTGGTCATGGCCAACACGTCCCTGATAGTCGCGGCGCCGGACATGACCCGGGACCTGGGGCTCAGCAGCAGCGACCTCCAGTGGGTCATCGACGGCTACACCGTCCCGTATGCCGCGCTGATGCTGGTTCTGGGCGCGATTGGCGACAAGTACAGCCGGCGCGGGGCGCTGCTCGCGGGGCTCGTGATCTTCGCCGGCGGCGCGGTGTTGGGCAGCCTGGTGCACCAGACCGAACTGGTCATCACGGCCCGCGCCGTCATGGGAGTCGGCGCCGCCGTGGTCATGCCCGCCACCCTCTCCCTCTTGGTCGCGATCTTCCCGAAGGGCGAACGGGCCGGCGCCATCACGGCCTGGACCGCCACCTCGGGACTGGCCATCGCGGTCGGCCCCCTGGTCGCCGGATGGCTGCTCGGGGAGCACTCCTGGGGTTCCACCTTCCTGATCAACGTCCCGGTCGCCGCCGTCGCCCTCGTTGGCGCGCTGGTGCTCGTGCCGCCGTCCAGGGCGGCGAACACGGGACGGATCGACTACGTGGGAGGGCTGCTCTCCATCGTCTCCATCGGGTGCCTCATCTACGCGACCATCGAAGGGCCGCACTTCGGATGGGGCGCAGCGCCGATCACCGCCGCCGCGGTCGCCGGCGCGGGCCTGATCGCGTTCGTCGCGTGGGAACTCGGGCACCCGCATCCCATGTTGGACGTGCGGAAGTTCCGGCAGCGGGCGTTCGCCGGCTCGATGATCGCGGTGCTGCTCTTCTTCTTCGGCACGTTCGGCGCGCTCTACTACGCCACCCAGCACCTCCAATTCGTCCTCGGATACGGCCCGTTGGCCACCGGTGTGCGGCTGCTGCCGCTGGCCGGCGCCGTCTTCCTCGGCGCCGCGGTGACCGGCCGACTGACCCCGCGGCTCGGCGTGAAGGCCATGGTCGTGACCGGCATGACGATCGGCACCGCCGGAGTGCTCCTGCTCACGCTCGTCGACAAGGGCTCCACGTACGCCGACTTCCTGGCCCCGATGATGCTCCTCGGGTTCGCCATCGGCCTGAGCGTCTCCCCGGCCACCGACACCATCATGGGCTCGTTCCCGGAGGCGCAACTGGGTGTCGGCGGCGGCGCCAACGACACGGCGCTGGAACTCGGAGGCTCCCTCGGCATCGCCGTCCTCGGTTCGCTGCTCGGCACGGCATACCGGGAGGAGCTGACCGACCTGGTTGGCCACCACCTCCCGCCGGCGGCCCTGGGGGCCGCCAAGGACTCGGTGGGCGGCGGCCTGGCCGTGGCCGAACGCCTCGCGCACGACCCGGCCGTCGGGCCGGAGCGCGCGGCGCCGCTGGTGGGCGCGGTCCACGAGGCGTTCGCCCGGGCCGTCGCCCACACCAGCCTCATCGGCGGCGTCATCATGGCCGCCGGCGTACTGCTCGTCCTCGTGGTGCTGCCCGGTCGGCGCGCGGCACGACGCCGGTCCGACGAGGAGCCCGCGGCGGCGGGGAAGACCCACGCCGAGGTCCACTGAAGTCATGGGCGAGGCAGGGGCATCGAGCGCCCTTGGGGCGGGGTGACGCCCCAAGGGCAACGGTGCGGCCCGTTGGGCGACGGTGAGGACCGACGCCTAACGGGCGACGCGCGCCGGAGGCCCCCGCCCGCGACGCCGCCCTCCCCTTCCCGCATGTACGTGACAGCGGTGTCCCGCTACATCGATGCCCCACCCGCCGCCGTCTACCAAGCCCTGCCCGACGCGCAGGCCGTCGCCAAGTGGCGGGCCCCGAACGACATCAGCTGCCGGGTACACGCCGTCCGGGGCGGTGAGGCGAGGCCGCGCCGCCGCAGGCCGCGCCGCGCGCGGGGTGGCCAAGCTCCGCCGGAGCCCCCGGCGAAATACCCCGGAGTCCGTCCCGCCACGCCGGGTAGCCTGGGCGGATGCTGACCGAAGTCACAGCGACCCGCTACGTCACGCCCTTGCGTGAGGGTGGGTCGCTGCCCGGGATCGTCGAGGGAGACGACCTCGGGACCTACATCATGAAATTCATCGGCGCCGGGCAGGGCCGCAAGACGCTGGTCGCGGAGGTCATCTGCGGGGAGCTGGGGCGTCGGCTCGGGCTGCGGGTGCCCGATCTGGTGCGGATGCAGCTCGACCCGGTCATCGGGCTGAGCGAGCCGGACCAGGAGGTCCAGGCGCTGCTGAAGGCCAGCGGGGGGCTGAACCTGGGGATGGACTACCTCCCCGGTTCGCTGGGGTTCGACCCGCTCGCCTTCGAGGTGGGCGCGCGCGAGGCCGGCCGGGTGGTGTGGTTCGACGCGCTGATCAACAACGTGGACCGGTCCTGGCGCAACCCCAACCTGCTGGTGTGGCACGGCCAGTTGTGGCTGATCGACCACGGCGCGGCGATGATCTGGCACCACAACTGGCCGACCGCCGAGAAGGCTTCGGCCCGGCCGTACGACGCCTCCGACCACGCGCTGGCGACGTTCGGGCCCGATGTGGCCGCCGCGGCCGAGGAGTTCGCGCCGCGGATCACCCAGGAGCTGCTCGACGAGATCGCCGCGGACGTGCCCGACGAGTGGCTGGCCGGCGAGCCCGGCTTCGACTCGCCGGACGAACTGCGCGCGGCGTATGTGCGCACACTGCTGGCCCGGGCGCGGACCATCAGCGACCACATCACCATCGGGCAGCCGACGAAGGACAAGCCGTCCCAGGCCCCGGAGTGGCTGGCGGGCAAGTTGCCGCGGAGGGCCGTCACGTGAGCGGACTGCACAATGGGCGCGACCTCTTCGAGTACGCGCTGCTGAAGGTCGTCCCGCGGGTCGAGCGCGGGGAGATGATCAACGCCGGGGTGGTGGTGTACTGCCGCGCGTGGCGGTTCGTCGAGGCCCGCACGCACCTGGACGAGGCCCGGCTGCTGGCGCTGGACCCCACCGTGGACGTGGCCGGCGTACGGGCCGCGCTGTGCGCCGTCGAGGGCGTCTGCGCGGGCGGTGCGCGGGCCGGCCAGGCCGCCGGCGACGACCCGGGGCAGCGCTTCCGCTGGCTGATCGCGCCGCGCAGCACGATCGTCCAGCCGGGGCCGGTGCACACCGGGTTGACCGTCGATCCGACCGTGGAGGCGGAGCGGCTGTTGGAGCTGCTGGTGCGGTGACGGCACGGTGATGGCGCCTCGGGCGCGAGGAGCGGGGCGGGTTTCCCTCGGGGGAGGCCCGCCCCGTTCGTCGTGTGCGGGTGGGCGTGCGGTGGTGGGGCGTTGACAGGGGGTGGCCGGGCTTCTAGCGTCAGCCCTGCTGAGGCTACTAAGCGGTTGCTCATTGGTAGCGGGGCAGCCGCCGGTCGAGGCGTTCGAGGATTCGACGAACGAGGGTGAGGAGAACCCGCATGTCCACCACCGAGCAGCGCGTCGCCATCGTGACGGGCGCGGCCCGCGGCATCGGCGCGGCCACCGCCGTCCGCCTGGCCGCCGAGGGCCGCGCCGTCGCCGTACTCGACCTCGACGAGTCGGCCTGCAAGGACACCGTCGGGAAGATCACCGCGGCCGGCGGCCGGGCCGTCGCGATCGGCTGCGACGTCTCGGACAGCGACCAGGTGGCGGCCGCGGTCGAGCGGGTCGCCTCGGAGCTCGGCGCGCCGACCATCCTGGTCAACAACGCGGGCGTGCTCCGCGACAACCTGCTGTTCAAGATGAGCGACACCGACTGGGACACCGTCATGAACGTGCACCTGCGCGGTGCGTTCCTGATGTCGCGGGCCTGTCAGAAGCACATGGTGGACGCCAAGTTCGGCCGGATCGTCAACCTCTCCTCCAGCTCGGCGCTCGGCAACCGCGGCCAGGTCAACTACTCGGCGGCCAAGGCCGGTCTGCAGGGCTTCACCAAGACCCTTGCCATCGAGCTCGGCAAGTTCGGCGTCACCGCGAACGCCGTCGCCCCCGGCTTCATCGCCACCGACATGACCGCCGCCACCGCCGCCCGCGTCGGCATGGAGTTCGAGGACTTCAAGACCGCGGCCGCCACCCAGATCCCGGTGCAGCGCGTCGGCAACCCCGACGACATCGCCAACGCCATCGCCTTCTTCACCGGCGAGGCGGCCGGGTTCGTCTCCGGCCAGGTCCTGTACGTCGCCGGCGGTCCGCTCTGCTGACCTCCGGACCGACCGCAGGACCACAGGAGCAGGAGAACAGGACATGACAGAGCAGGACAGCGGTCTCCCGGCGCCCTCCGGCAAGGTCGCACTGATCACCGGGGCCAGCCGCGGCATCGGCTACGGCATCGCCGAGGCCCTCGTCGCCCGCGGCGACCGGGTGGTCATCACCGGGCGCAACGAGGACGCCCTCAAGGAGGCCGCCGGGACGCTGGGCGCCGACCGGGTGCTCACCGTCGCGGGCAAGGCGCACGACGAGGCGCACCAGGCCGCCGCCGTCGAGCGGACCATGGAGACCTTCGGTCGGGTCGACTACCTGGTCAACAACGCCGGTACCAACCCGGTGTTCGGCCCGATAGCGGACCTCGACCTCGGAGTGGCGCGCAAGGTCTTCGAGACCAACGTCGTCTCGGCGCTCGGCTTCGCCCAACGCACCTGGCACGCCTGGCAGAAGGACAACGGCGGCGCGATCGTCAACATCGCCTCGATCGCCGGTGTCGCGCCCTCGCCGTTCATCGGCGCCTACGGGATCAGCAAGGCGGCGATGGTGAACCTGACGCTCCAACTGGCGCACGAGTTCGCGCCGGCGGTACGGGTCAACTCCATTGCCCCCGCGGTGATCAAGACCAAGTTCGCCGCCGCGCTCTACGAGAACCGCGAGGAGGAGGCGGCCGCCGCCTATCCGATGGGGCGGCTGGGCGTCCCGGAGGACATCGGCGGGGCCGCGGCCTTCCTGCTGTCCGACGCGGCCGGTTGGGTCACCGGGCAGAACCTCGTCGTGGACGGCGGACTGTTCCTGAAGGCCGGGGTGTGACGACCCGGGGCCGTCGATCCGGGCGCCCCCGTTGAGGTGTGCCTCCGCCGCGTGCGTTCCAGGAGGCGGGGTGCTTGGTGCCGGTCCCCTCAGGGGGCCGGCACTCCCGGGTCGGCAACGCGCGCCCGGGCGGCCCGGTTGGACACCGCGCGAGGGCGCGGGGGATGCTGCCGTGCACGGCCCCCGCGGGCGGCCCGCGGCGGGGGCTGTCAGTGGTCGCCGGTAGGTTCGTGTGACGAGAACGGAACGCACACCGGAGGTTGTTGACGTGGTCACCGACATGCTGCCCGAGTCCTGGCGCGGGGTCCTGGGCGAGGAGTTGGCGAAGCCCTACTTCAAGGAGCTGATCGACTTCGTCGAGCAGGAGCGGGCGGCCGGGCCGGTCTACCCGCCCCGCGAGCAGGTCTTCGCGGCGCTGGAGGCCACCCCCTACGACCGGGTCAAGGTCCTCGTCCTCGGCCAGGACCCGTACCACGGCCCCGGCCAGGGCCACGGCCTGTGCTTCTCCGTGCAGCCCGGCGTCAAGACCCCGCCGTCGCTGCGGAACATCTACAAGGAGATGAAGGAGGAGCTCGGTCACCCGGTGCCGGACAACGGCTATCTGATGCCCTGGGCGCAGCAGGGCGTCCTGCTGCTGAACGCCGTGCTCACCGTCCGCGGTGGCGAGGCCAATTCGCACAAGGGCAAGGGCTGGGAGAAGGTCACCGACGCGGTGATCCGCGCCGTCGCCGAGCGTCCTGACCCGGCCGTCTTCGTCCTGTGGGGCAACTACGCCAAGAAGAAGCTGCCGCTCATCGACGAGCAGCGGCACGTCGTGGTCCAGGGCGCGCACCCGTCCCCGCTGTCGGCGAAGAAGTTCTTCGGCTCCCACCCCTTCACCCAGATCAACGAGGCGATCGCCGCCCAGGGCCACACCCCGATCGACTGGCGCATCCCCGACCTGGGCTGACCCCGGCCCCCGGCGCGTCGCGCACACCGCGCGCGGCCCCCGCCCGGCGGTTAGCGTCGGGAGAGCCGGTGGTGGCGAGCGAGGACGGGGAGTGCGCGGTGGTGGAGCAGTGGCGGTCGGCGGAGCGCGAGGACGGTGTGCCGACCCGGATCGGCCAGGCGATCATGCTGCATCGCGCCGGCGACCGGGAGGAGGCCCGCAACCGTCTCGCCGCCCTCTGGCAGGAGATCGGGCCGCTCGGCGACGCCTTCCACCGCTGCGCCCTCGCGCACTACATGGCCGACACCCAGGACGATCCCCGGGACGAGTTGGACTGGGACCTGCGCGCTCTGGAGGCGGCGGAGGGCTTCGTCACCGAGCGCCCCGCGCGGGCCCGCCCCCCGGGCGCCGCCGAGGGGCCGGGCCCCCGTCAACCGCTCGCCGCGCTACGGGCGTTCTTCCCCGCCCTCCATCTCAACCTCGCCGCCGACTACGCCGGACTCGACCGCCCGGCCGACGCCCGTGCCCAGCTCCGCCGGGCCCGCACCTCGGTCCGCGCCCTCGCCGAAGGCGAGTACCGCCGGCGACTCACCGAGGCGATCGATCGCCTGGAAGTCCGCATCGAGGGCGCGGCGGGACCGTTCCGTTAGGCAGCGGCGGGGCGTCCCCACAAGGCCGGCCCCCTCAGTCGCCCAACATCCCCTCCAGCAGCTCCGCACAGGAGGTGCGCAGCGCATCGCGGGTGGGGACCGCGGCGTGGAACTGCCCCGCGACGCAGGAGAACAGCACCCCGTCGCACCAGGCCACCAGGGACAGCACGTGCCGCTCCGGCGCCGCGGAGCCGGCCGCCGCCAGCAGCGCCGCCACCGGTTCCCGGAACGCCCGGCCCGCCCGGTCGTACACCTCCCGCAACTCCGGCCGACGGGTGGCCTCCAGCGCCAGCTCGTAACGGGCGATCAACAGCTCGCGGTGGTGCGAGAGATAGCGGTGCAGGGCGAGCGCGAGGGCGTCCGCGAGTGCCGCCGGCCCGTCGGCCGCCGGGTCCGCCGACGCCGGGGTCGCCGCCTTCGCGACCTCCTGCGGCGTCAGCACCGCCGCCTCGCGCTCGGCCAGTCGCCGCACCGCCGCCGCCAGCAGTGCCGCCCGGGTCCGCGCGAGGTTCGACGTGGAGCCCTGCGGCAGTCCGGCCGCCTCGTCGACGGCCCGGTGCGTCAGCCCCCGCATCCCGCGCTCCGCGAGCAGGGACAGCGCGGTGTCGGCGATCAGCCGGTGCCGGGGGAGGGACGCGGGCGGCGCGCCGGCCTTGCGGGGACTCATGCCGGCGAGCCTAGCGCGGGAGGACGGGCCGTCACTACGCCCGTAGTTGGGGGCTGCGCCCCGCCGGCTACACCTCCTTCACTACAGGTGTAGTCTCCCTCTGTCCGTGCGGAACTACAGGTGTAGTCACGCGCTGTGCGGGCGCTCGAAGGGCGGGTGCACCGGCGCGCGGCAGAGGTGAGGGAGGCGGCGGCATGCGGCAGCGCACCGCGATCGTGATCGGCGGCGGGATCGGCGGGCTCACCGCCGCGGTGGCCCTGGACCGGCGGGGTTGGCGGGTCACCGTCCTGGAGCGGGCCGCCGCGCTGGAGCCGGTGGGCGCGGGCATCGGGCTGGCCGCCAACGCCCAACGGGCCCTGGACACCATCGGCGTGGGCGACGCGGTGCGTGCCCTGGCCTCCTGGCAGTTGGCCGGCGAGATCCGCCGCCCCGACGGGCGGTTGCTGGCCCGTACGGACAACGCGGCGGCGGTCCGCAGGTTCGGCGGCCCCGTCGTGGTCGCCCACCGCGCCGACCTGGTCGCCCTGCTCGCGGCCCGACTGCCCGACGCCGCGGTCCGTACCGGGGTCCCGGCGGCCCTCGCGGACGCCGGCGATCCGCTGCGGGACGACCGCCCGGCCCGGGTGCGGTGCGCCGCCCTCGACGGCGAGCCGGAGGAGCTCACCGCCGATCTCGTGGTCGCCGCCGACGGCATCCACTCCGCGGCCCGCCGGACGCTCTTCCCCGACCACCCGGCGCCCCGCTACGCCGGCTTCACCGCCTGGCGCTTCGTGGTGCCCGCGGCCGCCGCCCCCGGTCATGCCGCCGACCCGGACACCGCGCACGAGACCTGGGGCCCCGGTGGCCTGTGGGGCACCCTGCCGCTGCGCGACGGGCGGATCTACGCGTACGCCACCGCGGCCGTGCCGCCCGGCGGCGACCGGGCCGGCGGTGACCAACGGGCCGAACTGGTACGGCGGTTCGGCGCCTGGCACCGGCCCGTCCCGGACCTGCTGGCCGCCGTCGAGCCGGCCGCCGTCCTCCGCAACGACGTGTACGCCGCGGCCGGCCCGCCGCCCGCCTTCCACCGCGGCCGGGTCGCCCTGCTCGGCGACGCGGTGCACCCGATGACGCCCAACCTCGGGCAGGGCGGCTGCCAGGCCGTCGAGGACGCCGTGGTCCTCGCCCACGAGGCCGCCCCGGACGCCCCGTTGGCGACCGCGCTGGTCGCCTACACCCGGCAGCGGCTGCCCCGCACCATGGACGTGGTCCGCCGGTCGGGACGGATCGGCCGGCTCACCACCTGGCGCTCCCGGCCCGCCTGCGCGCTGCGCGCCGCCCTGGTCGCGACCACCGCCCGCCTGGCACCGGACCTCGCGCTGCGCGGCCTGGACGGCATCGCCGACTGGCGGCCGCCGACCGCCCCGTAAGCTGCGAGGACGGGCGCCCCGTCACCCGCCACGGCGGACCAGGGCACCCGGACCCCGGAACCGCAAGGGAGAAGTTGAGTGAAGGTCGGCTGCATCGGACTCGGAGACATCGCGCGCAAGGCGTACCTCCCCGTACTGGGCGTCCAGCCCGGGATCGAGCTGCACCTGCAGACCCGTAACCCGGTCGCGCTCCAACAGGCAGGCGAGACCTACCGGTTGGCCGACCGGCAGCTCCACGCCGACCTGGACGCGCTGCTCGCCGCCGGCCCGGACGCCGCCTTCGTGCACGCCGCGACGGTCGCCCACCCGGAGATCGTGACCCGGCTGATCGAGGCCGGGATCCCCACCTACGTCGACAAGCCGATCGCCTACGACCTCGCCGACACCCGGCGGATCGTGGCCCTCGCCGAACGCCGCGGGGTGGGCCTGGCCGTCGGCTTCAACCGCCGCCACGCGCCCGGATACGCCGCGTGCCGGGAGCACCCCCGCGAGCTGATCCTGATGCAGAAGAACCGCACCGGGATGCCCGAGGACCCGCGCACCCTGGTCCTGGACGACTTCATCCACGTCGTCGACACCCTGCGCTTCCTGGCGCCCGGGGAGATCGAGCACGTCGACGTGCGGGCCCGGGTCCGTGACGGCCTGATGGACCACGTGGTGCTCCAGCTCTCCGGCGACGGGTTCACCGCCATCGGCACCATGAACCGCCGCAGCGGCTCCGCCGAGGAGGTGCTGGACGTGTCCGGCCAGGAGGCGCGGCGCCAGGTGATCAACCTCGCGGAGGTCATCGACCACGACGGGCGGCCGAGCATCCGGCGCCGCGGCGACTGGGAGTCGGTGGCCCGCCAGCGCGGCATCGAGCAGATCGTCAGCTCCTTCCTCGACGACGTGCGGGCCGGGCGGCGCCCCTCGGCCCAGGACGCCCTCCGCACGCACGAGCTGTGCGAACGGGTGGTCACCGAGGCACTCGGGTAACCGGGGACCGGCGCGGGCACCGCCTCATCGGGCGGCGCCGCGCCGCCCGATGGCCCGCACCGCCCCGGTCAGCCCGTAGACGAGCAGCGCGGCGACCGCCCCGTAGAGCACCCAGTCGCCCCAGCGCGTGTACGGGCTGGTGCCCCGGGCCAGCGGCAGGTCGTAGACGGCCGACGTGCTGCGGTCGGTGCCGAGGCGCTCGCCGACCGGCTCGCCGCGCGGCCCGTACACCGCGCTGATCCCGGTGAGCGTGGCGTGCACCATGGGGCGCCAGGTCTCGGCGGCGCGCAGCGCCCCCAGGGAGGCGTGCTGCGCGGGCGCCCAACTGTCCTGGAACGTCGCGGTGGACGACTGGGCCACCAGCAACTGCGCGCCGTCGGCGGCCAGATGGCGGCTCATGTCCGGGAACGCCGTCTCGAAGCACACCAGCGGGCCGGCCCGCAGGCCGCCCGCGGCGGGCAGCGGCATCACCACCTGACGGGTGCCGCGCCGCCGGTCGCTGGTGGCGGCCTTGCCCACCTTCGTCGCCCACCCCAGCACGGACCGGGCCGGGACGTACTCGCCGAACGGGACCAGCCGCATCTTGGCGTAGCGGTCCCCGGTCGGACCGTGCGGGCCGATGAGGACCGCACTCTTGGCGATGCCGTGCCGGCCGGAGTCCGGTGCGTCGGCGTTGACCAGCAGGTCGGCGCCGGTGCGCGCGGACAGCGCGGCCAACCGGGCGGCGAGCGCCGGGTGGTCCGCCGGGTCCTCGTAGAGGCTGCTCTCGCCCCAGACGACCAGGCGCACCCCGCGGCCCGCCAGTGCGGCGGTGAGCGCCTCGCTGCGGGCCAGCCGCTGGGTGGGCGTGCCGCCCGGGCCCGGTTGGACGACCGCGATCCGTACCGTCCCGGCGGGCCGCGGGAGCGGCGCCCACCACCAGGCCGCGGCGCCGCCCAGCGCGCACACCAACAGCCCGGCGACGGCCGGCACCCGGGCCGTCGGGACGGCGAGCAGCCCGGCCAGCGCGGTGTTCACCGCCACGATCAGCAGGCTCAGCAGCCACACCCCGCCGAGCGAGGCCAGCCGTAGCGCGGGCGGCACCTGCCACTGACTGGCGCCCAGCAGCCCCCAGGGTCCGCCCAAGTACTCCCAGGACCTGACCAGTTCGACCATCAGCCAGCCGGCCGGTACCAACACCAGCGCCGCGGCGCACCGCCCGCGGCCCGGCGCCCCGCCCAGCAGCGCCCGCACCAGCAGCCCCCACGGCGCCCACAGCGCCCCCAGCAACAGCGCCAGGACGACGATGAAGATGTGCAGGCTCGGCAGCAGCCAGTGGTGCACCGCCAGCATGAACCCGGCGCCGCCCCACCAGCCGTACAGCGCCGCCCGCCGTGCGCTGCCGGCCGACCGCACCAGCAGCAGCCACGGCACCAGCGCCACATACGCCAGCCACCACAGGGACGGCGCCGGGAAGGCGAGGGCCGGCAGCGCGCCGGCGAGGGCGGCGGCCGGACCTCGTGTCCAGAGGGAGCCGTCCCCTCGCACCCGGTGGCCGAGCGGTATGTCCATACGGGCCCCCTGTCGCCGTGCGCGCCCCAACGTGTGCTGCCGTGTCACGTCGATATCTCTTGCCACGCTCAAGGGTGATCAGGCATGGGCGACTTCCGCCACTTCTTGGACATCCGGAATGTCGCGGGGTGGTGCCGTCCTACTAGCGCGCACCGGCGGGCCCGATACGGGCATGCGCGCGGCCCCGCCCTGGGGACGGGGGCCGCGCGGTGCCGGGGGCTTTGGGGCGTCAGTTCACCAACGAGGGCTCGGTGGCCGGCTCGGGACGGTCGTCGTCCGGCCCGGCCGGAACGCCCAGCGGGGCCGGGGAGTCTCCGGCGTCCGCCGCCCCGTGCCGCGCCGTGACGAACTGCGTCCGGTACAGCTCGGCATAGCGGCCGCCGGCCGCCAGCAGTGTCTCGTGGGTGCCCCGCTCGACGATCCGGCCGGCCTCGACGACCAGGATCAGATCGGCGGCCCGCACGGTCGACAGCCGGTGCGCGATCACCAGCGCGGTCCGCCCCTCCAGCGCCTCGGCGAGCGCCTCTTGGACGGCCGCCTCCGAGGTGTTGTCCAAGTGGGCGGTGGCCTCGTCCAGGATGACCACCCGGGGGTGGGCCAGCAGTAGCCGGGCGATGGTCAGCCGCTGCCGCTCGCCGCCGGAGAGCCGGTAGCCGCGCTCGCCGACGACGGTGTCCAGACCGTCCGGCAGCGAGGCGATCAGTTCCTCCAGGCGGGCCCGGCGCAGCGCGTCCCACAGCTCGTCCTCGGTGGCCTCGGGGTTGGCCAGCAGCAGGTTCTCCCGGATCGAGTCGTGGAAGAGGTGGCCGTCCTGGGTGACCATGCCCAGGGTGTTCCGCAACGAGGCCGCGGTCAGCTCGCGGACGTCCACCCCGGCCAGCCGCACCGCGCCGGAATCCGGGTCGTACAGCCGCGGCAGCAACTGCGCGATCGTCGACTTGCCGGCGCCCGACGAGCCGACCAGCGCGACCATGTGACCCGGTTCGGCGCGGAAGGAGACGTCGTGCAGGACCTCCTCGCCGCCCCGGGTGTCGAGCGTGGCGACCTCCTCCAGAGAGGCCAGCGACACCTTGTCCGCGGCCGGGTAGCCGAACCGCACCGCGTCGAACTCCACCGACACCGGGCCCTCGGGCACCGGGCGGGCGTCCGGCCGCTCGGTGATCAGCGGCTTGAGGTCCAGCACCTCGAAGACCCGCTCGAAGCTGACCAGCGCGCTCATCACCTCGATGTGCGCGCCGGACAGCGCGGTCAGCGGGGCGTAGAGCCGGGTGAGCAGCAGCGCGAGCGAGACGATCGCGCCCGCCTCCAACTGCCCGCGCAGCGCCAGGAACCCGCCCAGCCCGTAGACCACGGCCAGCGCCAGCGCGGAGACCAGGGTGAGCGCGGTGACGAAGTACGTCTGCACCATGGCCGAGCGGACGCCGATGTCGCGCACCCGGCGGGCCCGGGCGGCGAACTCCGCGGACTCGCGCGCCGGCCGGCCCATCAGCTTCACCAGGGTCGCGCCGGGCGCGGAGAACCGCTCGGTCATCTGCGTGCCCATCGCCGCGTTGTGGTCGGCGCCCTCCCGCCGCAGCGCCGCCAGCCGCCGGCCCACCATGCGGGCGGGCAGCACGAAGATCGGCAGCAGCACCAGCGCGATCAGGGTGATCTGCCAGGACAGCGTGAGCATCACGCCGAGGGTGAGCAGCAGCGTCACGATGTTGCTGACGACTCCGGAGAGGGTGTCGCTGAACGCCCGTTGGGCGCCGATCACGTCGTTGTTCAGCCGGCTGACCAGTGCCCCGGTGCGGGTGCGGGTGAAGAACGCGATCGGCATCCGCTGGACGTGGTCGTAGACCGTGGTGCGCAGGTCGAGGATGAGGCCCTCGCCGATGCGCGCCGACAGCCAGCGGGTCAGCAGTCCGAGCCCGGCCTCCGCCAGGGCGATCCCCGCGATCAGCCCGGACAGGCTGAGCACCAGCCCGGCCGACTTGCCGCCGACGATCGCGTCCACCACCCGCCCGGCGAGCAGCGGGGTGGCCACCGCGAGCAGCGCGGTGACCGTGCTCAGCACCAGGAACCACACCAGCATCCGGCGATGCGGGCGGGCGAAGGCCGCGATCCGGCGCAGCGTTCCGGGGGAGAGGCGGCGCTTCCCCTGCTGAGCGGTGATCGTGCTGTGCAACGAATGCCAGGCGGTGACTTCCATGTCCATCGCGGCCTCCTGATTGCCGGGGTCGTCGTCACGGGATCGCCGTGGATGACCGGCGACACGAAAGAACCTAGAACCTAAACCAATCTTGAGGTCAAGGGATTCCGGCCAGGGGCACCCGGGCGAGCGCCGGGGCCCGCCGCGAAACGTCGTCGGGGCGGGCCCCACCGACGACCGCACCGCCGCCGGCCGTCGACCGTCGAGCGGCCACCGTCCCCAACGTGCCCTGGCCCGGCCGACGTTACGCCGTCGACCCGCACCCCGCCCCGCCTACGGCTGAAGCGGCCCCTCCCAGACCACCGCCCCGTCCGGGTCGGCGTCGGCCCCGCCCTCCGCGCCCTCGCGTTCACTTCCGCCGATCACCGTCAGCCGGACGCCCGCCCGGCCGTCGGCCAGCGTGACGGTGGCGTCGACGACGACCCGGGCCGGCTCCGCCGCCGGCGTCAGCTCCGTCAGCGCCCGGCCGGCCGCGGCCACCAGTGCCCGGCCTGACTCCGCGCCGACCCGGGCGTCCACCGGCCCCACGAACAGCACCGACGGCCGGGCGCCCAGCACCGCCGCGGCCGCCCCGGCCTCCCGGAGGATCCGGGTGCGCAGCCCGGCCGGCGCCTCCGGCGGCCCCTGCTGGAGCGCGATGATCGCGGTGCGGATCTCCTGGATCGTCGCGTCCAGCTCGTCCACCGCCCGCCGCACGTCCTCCTTCACGTCCGGGCGGACGGCGGTGCGGTGGGCGCTCTCCAGCAACATCCCGGTGGCGAAGAGCCGTTGGATCACCAGGTCGTGCAGATCGCGGGCGATCCGGTCGCGGTCCTCGTAGACCGCGAGCCGCTGGCGGTCGTGGTGGCGGTCGGCCAGCACCAGCGCCAGCGCCGCCTGGGAGGCGAACTGGGTGCCCAACGTCCGTTCCACGTGCGTGAAGCGGGGGCCCCCGGACGCCCGGCAGAGCGCCAGCGCGCCCAGTACCCGGTCGCCGCTGCGCAGCGGCAGCAGCATCGTCGGCCCGTAGTGGCGCGACAGCGGGGAGATCGACCGGGGGTCGTCGGCGAAGTCGTCGGAGAACACCGCCAGCCCCGCGTGGATCTGGTGCAGGACCGGGCTCTCCGGCGGGATCGCGCCGCCGTACGCCTCGGCCCGCACGGACTCCGACAGCAGGGTGGAGATCGCCACCACCTCCATCGCGCCGTCGGACCGCGGCAGCAGCACCGCCCCGGTCGCCGCCTCCGCCAACTCCCGCCCCTTCTCGGCGACCACGGTCAGCGCGTGCTCGGCCGCCGAGCCGCTCTCCGGACCGGCCAGCAGCGCCGTGGTCACCGACGCCGCCCCGTCGATCCAGCGCCTGCGCTGCCGGGCCGCGGCGTGCATCCGGGCGTTGCCCATGGCGATCCCGGCCTCGGTGGCCAGCACCCGCACCAGGTGCAGATCCACCTCGCCGAACGGCCGCGTCGCCCCGCCGCCCGCCTTCCCGGCCAGGTAGACGCTCCCGAACAGCTCGCCCTGCACCTTGATCGGCACCCGCAGCGCGAACGGGGCGGTCGGCCGGCCCTCGGGCGGGCTGCCGTGGGTGATCAGATCGCGCCGCCCCTCGCCGTCCTCGTCCAGCACCTCCACGGCCGCATAACGGGCGCCGGTCAGCGACGCGGCGGTCTCGGCGATCCGGTCCAGCACCCGGTGCACGTCCAGGTCGGAGCCGATGGCGACCATCGCCTCCAGCAACTGCGGCAGCCGCGCCAGCGGGCCGCCGGCCAGATTCCGCAGGTCCTGCGCGGTGCGCTCGGCGAGCTCCGCCGCCGAACCCGCGGGCCCGGCGCCGTCGTGCGGATCGACGGGCTCGGGGAACGGCGGCATGGGCGGCGCCTTCTGGGCTGACAGTGTCGGACGGTACGTCTGCGACCAGTCTAATTCGCCCGGAAGGATGACATCGGGGAGGTAACGGAACGGGCGCACCAAGGCGATGCCGTCGCCCCCGCCCGCCGACGGCCTCACCGCTCCGCCGCGACCGTCAACGCGCCCGGCCGCGTGCGAGGGACGGCGGGCCCCGGCCGGACAAGGCCACGGCCCGCCCCTCCGGGCGCCCCCGGGATCAGGCCGGCAGGGCCGCCTTGATCGCCTCGACCAGTTCGTCCGCCTCCGGCTCCGTCCGCGGCCGGAAGCGGCCGGCGATCGCGCCGGTGTGGTCGATGACGAACTTTTCGAAGTTCCACTGGACGTCGCCGGCCGACCCCTCCGCGTCCGGGGTGTCGGTCAGCTCGGCGTAGAGCGGGTGTCGGTCCTCGCCGTTGACGTCGGTCTTCTCGAAGAGCGGGAAGCTGACGCCGTACGTCGCCGAGCAGAACGTGGCGATCTCCTCGGCGGTGCCGGGCTCCTGGCCGGCGAACTGGTTGCTGGGGAAGCCCAGGACGCTGAACCCGCGGTCGGCGAACCGCTGTTGGAGCCGCTCCAGCCCCGTGTACTGCGGGGTCAGTCCGCACTTGGACGCCACGTTCACCACCAGCAGGGCCTTGCCCCGGTAGTCGGCGAGGGAGGCGGGCTCACCGGTCAGGGTGCGCAGCGGAATGTCGTACAGGCTCATGCTCGGGCTCCTCGGTGCGGTTCCGTGGTCGGGGACGTCCATCTTCACCCGCAACAACCGTGCCCTGCCTGCTCTTCCCGGGATCGTCCACCGGCCAGGTCACCACCGGCCGCAGCGTGCCGGCCCGCCACTCCTTGAGCAACTGGTCGAAGATCGGGGTGTCCTCCGCCACCGGGCGTCGGGCGCGCGGTGGCGGCAACCGGGGCGGCTGGTGGGGGAGTGAGATGCGCTGGAAGGGGTGGCCCGGGGCCCGCTTGACGTCCATGCCCGGAAGCAATACCACACGGCAGGCCGGCACGACGGCTCTTGCCTGACCTGGTAAGTAGCGTGCGTGTGCGGGTAGTTCGCCGCGCCGTCGTGCGGTACCCCGCGGAGCTTTGCATGATCGTTTTCGGTGGGCTTCCCGGTTTCCCGCCTGATCGGGCCAGGAGGGGAACGCGCGAGCGAGGTGCGCCGCGGGACATGGGCGGCTGGTGACCTCGGCGGCTCGCCCCCGCGGACCCGGCCCGCCCCCGACTCCGGGTGACACGGCTCGCGCTCGTCGCCGCGGCCGGGGCGGAGTGGCAGGGTCCGGCGTGGCCGCCGCCGCTCGTCCTGGCGGCGTGCGGGGACCGTACCCACCAGGGCCTCAAGGGCGAGTAGCTCGCCAACTCCCGAGCGCCGTAGGGGAGATGCGGGCGGAGGGCGGCGGTGCGTGGTCGGTCCTCGCCGCCGCCCGGTCCGGCACCCTGTGCCGGTAGGTAGACTTCCCCGCATACGCGCTGGTGGAGACAGGAGTCCTCGTCGTTGGGCACGATAGACGATGGCGTGCGCGTCCGGCTGCTGGGCCCTGTCCGGTTCCTCTCGCCGACCGGTGAGGAGGGCTCGCCCGGCACTCCGGGCGAGCAGGCACTGCTGGCGGCCCTGGCCCTGCGCGCCGGGCGCCTGGTGACGGCGGATCAGCTGATCGAGGACCTCTACCACGGCGCCCCTCCCGCGTCCGCGCGCCGCGTGGTCGTCAACTACGTCCACCGCCTGCGCTCCAGGATCGACAGCGGCCACGACGGGGCGAGCCTCATCGAGTCCGGTGACGGCGGCTACACCCTGCGGCTCCCCGCGGACGCCGTGGACGCGCTGCGATTCGGCCGTCTCACGGCGCAGGCGCGCCAGTCCGCCGTGGGCGGGCAGCAGGACCTGGCGCTGGCCCAGCTGGAGGAAGCCCTGGGCATGTGGCACGGCGCCGCCCTCCCCGGGCTGTCCGGACCGAACGCCGAGGGACAGCGGCGCATCCTGACCGAACAGCACGCCACCGCCCTGGAGCACCATCTGGAGCTGCTCCTCGCGTGCGGGCGGCACGATGTGGCGATCCCCCGCATCCTGCGCGCGCTGGAGACCCACCGCTACCGCGAGCGGCTGCACGCCTTCCTGATGACCGCCCTGTACCGGTCAGGACGTACCGCGGAGGCCCTGGACGCCTACACGAGCGCGGCCACCCTCCTGGCCGAGGAACTCGGCATCGACGCCGGTGCCGAGCTGCGGCAGCTCCACGCCCGCATCCTGGCCGGTGACCCCGGGCTGCTCGCGGCGGCGGAGCCCGCGTCCGCCGGTGAGGGCCGGGCCGCAGCCCCGGCCCCGGACGGCTCCCGTGCGGCGCCCCGCCCCGCGCAACTGCCCGCGCCCCCCGCCGACTTCACGGGGCGTTACAAGCAGATCGCCGAGCTGACCACCGTACTCACCGATCGCGACGCCCACACGGTCGTGGGGGTTACCGGCATGGGCGGCGTGGGCAAGACCTCTCTCGCCCTGCACGTGGCCCACACGGTCGCCGACAGCTTCCCCGACGGCCAGCTCTACGCCGACCTGCGCGGTGCCGACGGGGAGCCGGCCGAGCCCAGGGACGTGCTGGGCGGCTTCCTCGCCGCGCTGGGCACCCCGCCGGAACGCATCCCGGTGCGGGAGGCCGACCGCGCCGCGCTCTTCCGGTCCGTCGTCGGTCGCCGCTCCCTGCTGATCGTCCTCGACAACGCCCACAGCGTGGCCCAGGTCCAGCCGTTGTTGCCGGGCGGCCCCCGGTGCGCGGCCCTGATCACGGCCCGGGCGCTCACCGCCATGCCCGCGACGGCCATGCTGCGGCTGGGCGTGCTCAGTCCGCGTGAGGCGGTGGCGCTCATCGGCCGGATCGCCGGTGCGCACCGGGTCGAGGAGGAGCCCGGAGCCGTCGCGGACCTGGTGGCCGTCTGCGGCTACCTGCCACTGGCGCTGCGCGTGGCGGCGGCCCGGCTGGCGGTCCGCCCGTCCTGGTCGGTCGCCGCCCTGCTGGCCCGGGTGTCCGACGAGGCGCGCCTCATGGGCGAGTTGCGTGCCGGTGACCTGGCGGTGGACGCGGTCTTCGAGCTGTCATGCTCCCAACTGACACCGGAGCAGGAGCGGGCCTTCATGACGATCGCGGTGCCGCACTGGCACGAGTGGGGCGCGCAGGAGGCCGCCGCCGTGCTCGGCCTCTCCGAGCTGGACGCGGAGGACGTGCTGGAATCCCTCGTGGACGTCGCTCTGTTGGAGTCCGTCGCGGCGGGCCGCTACCGCTTCCACGACCTGATCGCCGCCTACGCCCGTGGGCGCGCGCGGGCCACGCTGAGCGAGCGGGAGCGGGACCTGGCCGTGCGCTCCGCCGTGGACTTCATGTGCTCCTCCCTCGTCACCGCCGTCGTGGAGACCCAGCCGCTGTCCCAGCCGCTGACCCACGAGATCCACCCGCGCAGTTCGGCCGGTGCCCGGGTGGGCCGCGGCCCCGCCGCCGTGGAGTGGGTCCGGGCGAACATGCCCGCCATGGCGGCCCTCGTCGAGCAGGCCGCGGCCACCGCGGACGCGACGGCGATCGCCCTCAGCGTCGACATCCTGGCCCTCCTGCCCTGCTTCGAGGACTCCATCCCCCTGGCGACCCTGGCGCGGGCCGCCACGGCGATCGTCGACACGGCCGCCGACCGGTGCGACCAGGGGGTCTACGGCACGGCGCACTACTCGGCGGGGGTCATCCTCCGCCACCACGTCGCCTTCGACCGCTCACGCGGCCACCTGCTCAGGACCGTCGAGATCTTCGGTGGCGGCCGGTGGCCGGGGGACAGCACCCGGCGGTTTCTCGCCGTGCTCTTCGCGCATTCCATGCTGGCGGACCTCCACCACCAGCGGGGCGACTTCACCGACGCCCGCGCCCACGCCGGGCTCTCCGTCGCCCTGGCGGAGACCAGCGGTGACCACCGGCTCGTCGCCCGGCGGCGCACCGTGCTGCTCGGCGTCGAGGCCACCGACCCCGCGCGCCGGTCCGAGCTCGACCGGGTCGGGGAGGAGTGCCGCGACCTCGCGGCGACGCTGACCGAGGCCGACGACCTCAAGTGGCTGATCACCGTCATGATGATCGAGGGGGACAGCCACCGCGGCGCGGGCCGCCACGAGCGGGCCGTGGAGCTGTACACGGACGTCGTGGAGCGGGCCGCCGCGAGCGGGCACGTCCGGATCGAGACGGAATGCCTGTGTCGGCTGGGCGAGGTGTTCCTGGAGGGCGGCGACCCGGCGGCCGCCCTCGCCCACGCGCGCCGCGCGGTCGAGCGGGCCACCCTGGTCCAGGAGAACCTCATCATGGCCCGCGGGCACCGGCTCCTCGGCTCCGTCCTGCGGGCGCTCGGCACGGCCGGCCGGGGCGGTGGCCCGGACGGCGGTGCGGGGAGCGACGTGGGCGAGGAGGCGGACGAGCAACTGGAGCTCGCGGCCTCGTTGTTCAAGGAGTTGGGCCTGCCCGGCCACGGGGTGTGATCCCCCGCGGCGTGGCCGCCGACGGCCCTCTCGGGTGCGGTCCGGCGGTCGTCCCGTAGCCTGTTGACCTCCGCAAGTCCTACGGTCCCCAGCGTGTTGACACCGCGTTGACTCCGCGTTGGTCCGGTGTTGACCACCGCGGAATAGCTTCGGGCGGTACAGGAGGGCGGCGTTCCACCGCCGCCCGCCCTTCCGTAGCCCCCGCCGCCTGATGTTCCGTCATGCATGGCGCACGACCTTGCGCGAGGCATTGGTGCTCACTTCCGACAGACACCCGCTGCTGCCCAGCCGCGCCG
Source organism: Streptomyces sp. NPDC090442 (assembly GCF_044769405.1). Taxonomy (NCBI): domain Bacteria; kingdom Bacillati; phylum Actinomycetota; class Actinomycetes; order Kitasatosporales; family Streptomycetaceae; genus Streptomyces; species Streptomyces sp. NPDC090442. The sequence continues at coordinate 28,986 of NZ_JBIVXW010000048.1, read as the reverse complement.
CATCGCAGCCCGGCTCCGGCCCCGTGACCGGCGGTTTCCCGCTGCCCCCGGTCACAGGCCGGCCGGCGGAGCGCCGTGGCCCCGTCGCGGCCGCGGTGTCAGGCGGCATCCTGACCGCCGACCTCGCCCACGCCTGGCGACAGTACGCCAGCCCCGGGTGGGCCACGCCGGGCCAGCCCCGCACGTCGTTCGGCGCCCGGGTCACCGAGCCGACCCACGCGGCCGTGAAAGCGGGTCGGAACGCCGAACTCGCCTACGGAAAACGGGTGTTGGGTCATCCCGCCCCGCTCCACGGGCTGCCCGCACCGGACCCGGAACAGGACACCGTCGGCACCGCGGGCCGGCTCGTGCGCCAACTCCCCGCGGCGTCCGCGCACCGCCTCGGCCACGGGCTCCTGCGTCACCTCAACCCACCCGCCGCGGCACACCTGGCCGGGCTGCCGGCCCACAGCCCCTCTACCTCGGCCACGCCGACGCCGCCGGCCGTGCGAACCGGTCGCTCGCTGCGGTGCGGGACGCGCTCAGCGGTGGCGCCGACCCGGATCCGCCGCCCGCCCACAGCGTCGAGATCAACGCGCTCGTCCACGACGACGGCAACGGCGTCCCCCTGCTGACGACGACCTGCACCTGGGCCAGGACCGTGCTGACGGAGAACGGGGCCCGCGAACTGGCCGACCACGGGTCCGGGCGCTGTGCGCACTCGCGCACCTCGTGGACCCGGAAGACGCCCCGGAAGACACCGACGGATCGGACCCTGCCGAAGTGCCCCTGACACACCTCGAACAGCACGAGATCGAAGAGATCGAGACGGCCCACCCGCACGCGGCCGCCATCCTGCCGGTCACCCCCCTGCAACGGGAACAGCTGCGGCACACCCTGCGCACCCGGCACGGGGCCGACGTCTGCACCCTGCAGATGGCGTACGACCTCGAAGGCGCCCTCGACGCAGACGCGTTGCGCACCGCCTGCCGCTCGCTCCTGGAACGCCACCCGGCGCTCCGGGCCTCGTTCCTCCTGGACCATCGCGCCGGACCGCTCCAGACCATCGCCCGGGAGGCGGACCTTCCGTGGCGTTTCAACGACCTGTCCGGGATGCTCGGCGAAGACCAACAGGTCTGGTGCACCCAGCTCCTGGAGGCCGACCGGGCCAGACGCTTCGACGTGACACGGCCGCCACTCATGCGCTTCACCCTCGTCAGGCTGGCGCCCGACCACCACGTCCTGCTCGTCAGCGCCCATCAGGCGTTGCTCGACGAGCGGTCGCTCACGCTGCTGCGCGCCGAGCTCTTCCGGCTCTACGAGGCGGGGCCGGAGCAGTCGCCGTCCGTGCCCGGAGCCGCTTTCCCCGAGCAACTCACCCACCTCGCCCGTCTGCACCGTCAGGAGCACGGCGTCGTTGGGGAGGTGTCGCGGGACAAGTGGACCCGCGGCCCGGAGGGCTTCGGCCCCGCGTCCTCGGCCCTCGTCGCCGACGTCGGCGGCAGGCTGCTGCCCGAGTCGCACACCACCGAGCTGGGCGAGGAACGCACCGACGCCCTGCGCAAGACCGCCCGCCACCACGGGCTGACCCTCGGCATCGTCGTCCGCACGGCCTGGGGGCTCGTCCTGCGCGCCCACACGGGCCGCGACGAGTTCGTCTTCGGCGCCACCGTCCCGGGCCGCGCCTCCGACGCACCCGGCGCGGCGTCCCTCATCGGGCCGTTCGCGCACCTCGTGCCGGTACGGTTCCGGGCCGCCGCCGAGGACACTCTGGTGGATCTCGCGGCGCGCCTCCGGGACGAGGACGCGGTCGTCCGGTCGCTCCGGCGCCCGGACCGGGAGAACCGGGAGAACAGCGACCCCGCCGCGGGCGGCGGCGACCTGTCCGACGCCCATATGGCCTTCCACGACGCCCCGTTCGACCCCACGGCACTGCGGCGGATGGGCGGCGTCGACGTGCGTGGCGTCGATGTCCGGGGTGGCACGCACTACCCGCTGTCCCTCGACGCCCGGGCGTCCGGTGCCGGCCTGACCCTGCGACTGGACCATCGGACCGACCGCTACGACAGCATCCAGGCCAGGGCACTGGCCGGCCGTCTCGTCCGGGAACTGGAACGCCTCGCGGCCACCCCTGACGCGGCGGTCGGCCCCGTACCGCATGACGGTGCCCGGGTCCGCCCCGTGCCTGGTCCGAACGCCGCCCGCTGATCCGGCGACACGGCGGCACGGCGGGGGGCGAGGCGGCACGAGCCCGTCCTCCTCTGCGGCGTGCGCCTGCTCGCGTCCCCGAGTACCAGCCGTACGCCGTCGCCGGATACGCCTACGCCTGCCGGACGGACGACCTGGCGCGCGGTGGCGGGGACGATGACCGGCTGTTGATCGGATCTTGATCGGGGCCTTCGAGACTGCCCGGGGAACCACCGCACGAGAACGGCCGCGCTGTCGGGTGCCGCGTCGTCGGCAGCGTCGAAAGGAACGGGTGTCATGTCCGGCAAGGTGAGATCTTCCGTCCCGGCGACGGAGTGGGGCATGGTCGGCCGTTCTTCCGAGTTGGACACCCTGTTCTCCCGCGCCGGGAAGGCGCGCGCCGGGAGCGCGCGCTGCGTCGTCGTGCGGGGGGACACGGGGAGCGGGAAGACGGCGCTGCTCGACGGGTTCCGGCACGACGGCCGGCTGGGCGGAGCCACGGTGCTGTCCGCGGCTGGTTGCCGGGGAACCGCGGAGGCTCCGGACGCCACGGTCGGCCGGCTCTTCGGTGACGTGGGGGGCGGCGCGCCATCCCGCCGGGAACGGCTGGCCCAAGCCTCCGCCTCGGCGGGGCTTGTCGTGCTCGTCGTGGACGACGCCCAGTGGTGCGACGAGCGTTCCCTGCGCTGGCTGGAGTCCCTGCTCCACCGGCCGGAAGGACTCCCGCTGTTGGTCGTGCTGGCCTGGGGAGGGCGGGACGGCCATCCCGCCGGTCCGGCCGGCCCGACGCTCGGCAGGATCGTCCGTCACCCGACGACCCGGCTGCTGGCCCTCGGGCCGCTGGTCGAGGAGGACGTGGCCGCGGCCGCGGCACGTTGCCTGGGCGGCGCGCCCGAGGCCGAGGTCGTACGGCGCTGCGCGGAACTCTCCGGCGGGAACCCCCTGCTGCTCCGGCGCCTTCTGACGCGGCTGCGCGGGCAGGGCCTACGGCCGGGCGCGCGGGCCGCCGCGGACGTCGACGCGGCATGGCGCCGGATCCACACCTCCTTAGTGCGGGCGCGTCTGAGAAGCCTGGATGTGACGGAACGTCAGGTGGTGCGCGCCGCGGCCGTGCTCGGCTGGACCGATTCCCCTCCGGACGCCGTGGCGGGCACCGGTGACGTCGCGTCGCCCGAGCGCGTCGGAGCGCTCGCCGGAGTGCCGACCCGTCTGGTGTCGGCGGTGCTCGGCGGCTACCGCGACGACGAACTGCTCGCCACCGGCGGGCTGGAGACCCTCCGCACGGCGGTCCTCGAAGTCACACCGGCCGACGAGGTGGCGCGGTTACGCGCCGGCGCGGCCCGGCTGCTCAACGACGAGGGCTTAGCCGCCACCGAGGTCGCGGTCCACCTGCTGCCGCTGCCTCGGCTCGGCGAGGGATGGATGCGCGGCGTGCTGCGCGACGCGGCCGAGCAGGCCCGGCGGCACGAGGACCGGTCCCCGGCCGTCCCGTACCTGCGCCGCCTGCTGGCGGACGAGAGCGACGAGCGCAGTCGCGTACGCACCGGGCTGGAACTGGCCGGAGCCCTCGCCGCCACCGACCCCGAGGCCGCGCTGGACACCTTGCAGAGCCTGCTGGCACGGACCGCCGACGCACGGCTGCGCGCGTCCGTCGCCCTCCAGTTCGGCATGACCGCGCAGGCCGTGGGCCGCCCGGCGCTCACCGTGCTCTCCCGCGCCCTCGACACGCTGCGGGCCGCGCTGGGCCCCGGCGGCGACGAGGCCGGCCGCGACCTGTGCTGGCGGATCGAGTCGGCCGTCCTCTTCGCCGCACTGCACGAGAAGCCGGCCTTCGCCGCCGTGCGGGAACGGGCCCGCGCGGCCACCGCGCGGGAGCCCGCCGAGACCGCCGCGGGCGGCAGTCTGCTCGTGCGGGCCCAACTGGGTGCCCTGGAAGGCGCGCCCGCCCGCAAGGTCGTCGACCTGGCCGCCCGGGCCGTGGGCGCCGCGGGCGCCGGTGCCCCGGACTGGATGCGCGTCCAGGCCGCCGTGCTCTTCCACCTGGCCGACGAGCCCGGCAGGGCCCTGGAGACGCTGGAACCCGCGATGGCCGACGGCAACGGATGCCTGCCCCGGTGGTGGCTGCTGGCGGACCGTTCGATGGTGCGCCACCGGCTGGGCGACTTCCCCGCCGCCCTCGCCGACGCGCGGGCCGCCCTGGAGAGCATGGGCCGCCCCCGGCAGAGCCCCGGCTCCGCGCTGCCGTTCATCGCCTGGGCCGCCGTCCAGAGCGAGCAGGGGGCGACCGACGCCGCGGAGGCGGCCCTCGGCCGGGCGGCGGAGTCCGGTCTGGGCCAGTCGGTCCTGGGGCGGTCCTGGCACCTGACGACCTGGGCCTGCGTCCGGCTGCGCGCGGGCGACCCGGAGGGTGCGCTGGCCCGCGCCCGGCGCTGCGGGCGGTGGTTCGCCGAGGCGGGCATGGGCGACCCGGCGTGGGCGACGTGGCGCACCGTGGCCGTCACGGCCCTGGCCGGGCTCGGCCGTACCGCCGAGGCCGCCGCCCTGGCCGAGGAGGACCTGGAGCGGGCCCGCCGCTGGGGCACCCCCCACGCGCTGGGCAAGGCGCTCCTCGCGGCGGGCACGGCGGCCCGCGGCGACCGCCGCCTGGACCTGCTGGCCGCCGCCGTCGAGACCCTCTCCCGCTCGCAGGCCCGGCTGGACCGCGCACGCTCCGAACTCCTGCTGGGCCGGGAGCTGTCGAGGCGCGGCGACCTCACGGGCGCCCACGCGCACCTGACCCGCGCGCACGCGACGGCGCGGCGCTGCGGCTCGCGCCGGCTGACGGCCGCGACCCGCGAAGCGCTGACCGCAGCGGGCACCGGCCGCTCCCGGACCGCTCCGGCCGGGGTCGGCTCGCTGAGCGGCACCGAGCGACGGGTGGCCGAGTCCGCGGCGGCGGGCGCCACCAACCAGGAGATCGCCGAGTCCCTGTTCCTCGCCCGGCGCACGGTGGAGATGCACCTGACCTCCACCTACCGCAAACTCGGGCTGGCCGGCCGCGCCGACCTGTCCGCCGCGCTGCGCGCCCTCGCACAGACCGCCGCCCGTCCGGCCGCCCCGGTCGCCTCATGAGCGGCGGCACGGCGACGAGGACCGCGCCCGGACAGCGGCCGGTGAACGGTGCGGAGGTGCTCGTCGAGCGGGACGGCGAGACGGCACTCCTGCGCGAGGCCGTCGACGCACTGGCCGCCGGCCGTCCGGCGGTGATCGCGGTCGAGGGGCTCCCCGGCACCGGACGCAGCGCCCTCCTTCGCTACGCCGTCACGACGGCTCGCGGCGCGGGCCTCACCGCCGTGTGCGCGTACGGCTCCCCGGCCGAGACGGACCTGCCCTTCGGCATCGTTTCCCAACTCCTGGCCCACCTGCGCGCGGACGACGCCCACGACCCGGCCGACCGGCCTCTGCCCCTGCTCTGCCATCCCTTCCTCGCGGCCGCGCGCGAACGGCCGCTGCTCCTCGCCGTCGACGACGTGCAGTGGGCCGACGCCGACTCGCTGCGGTGGCTGGAGGCCATGGCACGGCGCACCCGCGGCGCGCCCCTGACGCTCCTGGTCGCCGGCGTGCCCGGCATGGTGCCCGCCGCCCTGTCCGGCACCACCGCGCACCTCACGCCGCGGCCGCTGACCCGGGACGGGGTGGCGGCGGTGCTGGCCGCCGTCTGCGACGGACCCGTCGAGGAGACGTTCGCCGAGGCGGCCGCCGCCGCGTGCGAGGGCAGCCCGGCGGTGCTCCGCCCGGTGCTGGCGGCGCTGGCGGCCGACGGCCTCGGACCCACCGCCGAGGCGGCGGCCGGCCTGCCGGGACGCGCCGCCGAGGCCGTCGCCGACCGCACCGCGCGGATCGTCGACGGCCTCGGACCCGAACTCACCTCCCTGCTCCGCGCGATCGCGGTGGGCGGCCCCCACCTCGGCCTCCGCCAGCTCTGCGAACTGGCCGGCCTGCGCACGTTGCCCGCCCCCCGCGCGCTGCGCCTGCTGACCGGCGCCGGACTGGTCCAGGACGGGGACCACCCGCGCACGCCCCCGGGCGTGGCCGACCAGGCGCTCGCCGGGCTGACCGTGCGGCAGCGCGAGGACCTGCGCACCCGAGCCGCCGCGCTCGGCCACCGCATGGCCCTGCCCGACGTACCGCTGGCTGAACTGCTGCTGGGCGGCCGGGCGGCCGGGGCCGGATGGGCGGCGGACGCCCTGGCCGGCGCCGCCGCCCGGTACCGGAACACCGAACCCGCCCGCGCGGCCCGCTACTTGGAACGCGCGCTGGCCGAGCCGCTCGCTCCCCACCGGCGGGCACAGATGCTCGTCGACCTGGGCGTGGCCTCCTTGACGGACGCCCCCGACAGCGGCGAACGCTCGCTGTGGCGCGTGCTGTACAGCCCGGCGCACGACGTGCCCCCCGCGGCCCGGCTGCGCGCCGCCGACCTGCTCGCCGCCTGGGGGCACGCCGCGACCGTCCGCCGCGGCACGGCGGTGGCCCGCTCGCTCCCCGGCACCGGCCCGGCGGAACGGGACGCCTGCCAGGCCCTGTACTGGCTGATCGGAGGCGGGGCGCCGAGGGAGGAAGGCGTGGACGTGCCCCCTGTGCCGCCGCTGAGCGGGCCGCCCCGAGGACCCGCCCAGGCCGGCGTCCTGGCCCTGCGCTCCGCCGTGGACCAGAGCCTGCCGCTCGCCCGCGTACGTACCCTGGCCGAGACCGCGCTGCGCCCCGAGCGCGGCCATCCCGCCCTGTTCACCGCCCAGTTGGCGGCCTGCTACACCCTGGCCCTGACGGACGCGTACGAGGAGGCGGTGGCCGGTCTCGACGGGATCGTCGCCGAGGCCCGGAAGCAGGGCGCGGGCACGGCCGTCACGGCGGCCCTGAGCCTGCGCGCGTTGGTGGCCCTGCGCCGGGGATGGCTGGAGGAGGCGGAGCGGGACCTCACGGAGGTGGAGTGGGCGGAGCTGCCCAGCCCCGCGCCCGTCAAGGCCAGGCCGCTGGTCGTGGCCATGCGCCTGCTGCTGCACCTGGAACGGGACGAGGCGGACGAGGCGCGCCGGTGCGCGACGGCCGAGATGCCGGTCCGCGCCGTGAACGGCATGTGGTGGCCGCTGTTCCTCTACGCCAGGGGCCGGCTGGCGCTGCGCACCGGCGACCACGAGGTCGCCCTGTCCGACCTGTTGGAGTGCGGACGCGGGCTGCTGGCCAGGGGCTGGACCAACCCGGCCGTCGTGCCGTGGCGTTCGGCCGCGGCCGCCGCCCGGCTGGGCTGCGGCGACCGGGCCGGTGCCGAGCGCCTGGCGGCGGAGGAGCACGCGGCGGCCGAGGCGTGGGGGAGCGCCAGCGCGGCCGGCACGGCCCTGCTCGCCCTGGGCCTGGTGACCGAGGGCGAGCGGTCCCGCGAGGCCAGGGCCGCGGCGGCCCGGCTGCTGCGGGACGCCACCCCGCCCGAGTGGGACACCCCGCGGCGCACCCGCCTGGTCCGGGAACTGACCGGCGGACCCGGCACTCCCACGGCACCGCCCCGCGTGGCCGCGGCACAGCCGCCGGACCTCCCCGGACCGGCGGCGGGCCGGGAACTCACCGCGGCCGAGCGGCGCATCGCCGAACTGGTCCGCGACGGCATGACCAACTCCGCCGTCGCCCGAAGACTCTCGGTCTCCCGGCGGATGGTGGAGATGCACCTGACCCGGGCCTACCGGAAGCTGGGCGTCTCCGGCCGCCAGGACCTCGCCCGCCTCATCCCGCAGGAGGACTGATCTGCTTGCTGCTCGAACGGGACACCGAGTTGCGCGCGGTGGCCGGCGCCCTGGACACCGCCGCCGCCCACGGCAGTTCCCTGACCGCCGTCACCGGCGCCTGGGGAACGGGCAGGACGGAACTGCTCAACCACCTTCCGCCGCTCGCGGAGGACAGGCACGTACGGGTGTTACGGGCCGACGCGGCGCGCTCGGAGCGGGAGTTCGCCTTCGGCGTGGTGCGCCAGCTCTTCGAGCCGGTACTCGCGCAGGCAGCGGACGCGGCCCGGCGGCGGTGGCTGGGACCGGGCGGGGAGACCCTGCGGAGCGTCATCGCCGAGGAGACGCCCGCGCTGGAGGCCGGAACGCACCCGCGCCTGTGGCGGGAACTGCGCTCGCTGGCCGCCCACATGGCCGCCGACACACCGCTGCTGATCGTGGTGGACGACGCGCACTGGGCGGACGAGCCCTCGCTGCGCTGGCTGGCGTACCTCGCCAAACGGCCCGTCGCGCGGCCCGTCACGGTCGTCGTGACCCTCGCCGACGGCGACCCCGGGGCCGGGACGCCCCTGGTACGCGACCTGCTGGCGACCGGGAGCCGCGTCCTGCGGCTGCGCCCGCTGTCCCCCGAGGGCACCCGGACCCTGGTGGAGCGGAGTTTCGGCGAGCCCCCGGACGACGCGTTCGCGCGGGCCTGCCACGACGCCTGCGGAGGCAACCCGATGGTCACCACCGCCGTCGGCCACACCCTGCGCCAGGCGGGGCTGCGACCGGTGGCGGAGCACGGGGAGCGGGCCGTGCGCGTGAGCCCGCCGGTCCTCCGGGAACGCCTCACCGCGCGCCTGGGTCAACTCCCCTCGCCCCTGCCGGAGTTCGCGCGGGCCCTGGCCGTACTGGGGGAGCAGGCGGAGCCGGAACTCCTGGCGCGGCTCGCGGAGTTGGACGCCGTCGGGTGCCGCGCGGCCGAACGGGCCCTGCGGGCCCTGGGCGTGCTCCGCCCCGGTGCCGGCTCATCGGCACCGGCCTTCCGCCATCCCGTCTTCCGGGACGCGGCGGAGGAGACCCTCACCGTCGAGGAGCTGCAACGGCTGCTCAGCCGGGCGGCCGTGCTGCTCCTGCGGGCCGGCCATCCGGCCGAACAGATCGCCGCCCGGCTGATGGTGACGGCACCGTCCCCCTCACCGGACGCGCCGTGGACGGTCACCGTGCTGCGTGCGGCGGCCGACGCCGCGCTCGATCGCGGCGCACCCGAGGACGCGGTGCGATTCCTGCGCCGGGCCCTCCAAGAAGCCTCCACGGAGGGCGAGGACCGCGCCGTGGTCCTGGTGGACCTGGCCGGGGCCGAGCGCGTCACCGACCCCTGGATGGCCGCGCGGCACATCTCCCAGGCGGTGTCCCTGCTGCCGTCGGCCGAGCAGCGGGCGGCGGCGCTGCTGCGCATCTCGCCACCCGTCTTCGACACCGCCGCACCGCAGACGGTGGAGCTGTTCCGCGAGGTCTTCGCCGCGCTCGGACCCGGCCGCGCGACGGGCGGCGCCGCCCGCGAGGTGGCGCTGCGGCTGGAGGCCCGGGTCCGCTGTGCGGAGCCCACCGCCCCCGGACGCCTCGCGGACTCCGTACGGCGGCTGGCGGAGCTGGGCCCGGAGCCCGGGCTGCGGACCGGTGCCGAACGCGAGCTGGTGGCCGTACTCCTGCACGACGCGGTGGCGGCGGGCCGGATCGCGCGGGAGGACGCCGTCCGGCTCGCCCGGCGGATCCTGGAACGCGAACCGGCGGTGCCCGAGCTGTCCCACACCACCCTGCCGCTGCTGGCGATCACGCTGGTCGCGGCCGACGACCTGGCCGACCTGCCCGCCTGGCTGGAGGCGCTCCTGGCGCGCGCGGTCGAGCAGAAGGCCCTGGTGTCCCAGGTGATCACGGGGACCGAACTGGCCCTGGTGCGGCTGTGGTCGGGGGACGTGACGCGGGCCAGGGCACTGGCCCTGGAGGCCCACCGGCTGGCGGGGGAGCGGTGGGAGGCCCACACGGCGGCCGGTGTCGCGCTGGCCACCGTCGCCATCGAGACCGTGGACCCACAGCTGTGCGACCGCCTCCTCGCCCAGGACTCCGCCCCCGCCTACGGTGACGTCACCGACGTCTACCGCAGCGTCACCCACCGGATGCTCCGTGGCGTACGCGCCTACCAGCGACGCGACGACGCCACCGCACTGGACCACTTCCTGGCCTGCGGCAGGCGGTTGGAACGGGACGGCTGGCACAACCCCGCGCTCGGCCCCTGGCGCGCGTGGGCGGCCCTCGCCCACCGCCGCCTCGGCGACGCGCGGGCGGCCGAGGACCTCATGGGCGAGGAAGGCGAACGCGCCCGGGCCTGGGGAGCACCGGCCGCGCTCGGCAGGGCCCTGCGCGTGCACGGCACGCTGACGGCGGGGGAGCGGGGGAAGTCCCTGCTGAGGGAGGCGGTGGACGTGCTGTGGGGCTCGCACCACCGCCTGGAACTGGCCAGGGCGTTGGTGCAACTCGGCGTCAGGGAGAGCCGCGAGGGGGATCCCCGGGCGGAGAGCCGGCTGCGGGAGGGCGCGGCGCTCGCCGACGCCTGCGGGGTGCCCGCACTCGCGGCCCGCGCCCGCGCCCTCCTGGGCGGACCGGCCCCGGACCCGGCACCCGGCCTGTCCTCGGTTCAGCTCACGGTCGCCGGCATGGCGGCCCGCGGACTGCCCAACGGCGCCATCGCCGACGAACTGGGGGTGACCCGCCGGGCGGTGGAGAAACACCTCACCGCCGTCTACCGCAAACTGGCCGTCCGCGGCCGTCCGGAACTGGCCGGGGCGCTGCGCATGGCCGGATCGGGCTGAGGCTTCCGCTCCCGGCCGACGGGCGGGGGATCCGTCGGTGCGCCGTCAGGCGGAAAGCCGGGCGGCCAGGTGGTCGTCCGCTGCGAGGATCGCGTGGTGGACCCGGCGGGTGGCGAGGCAGGGCTCCAGACCGAGTTCCTCCCGGAGGGTGTTCCGGGCCACCTGATAGACGTGCAGGGCGTCCGCCCGCCGGTCGCAGCGGTACAGCGCCAGAATGAGCTGCCGGTGAAATGCCTCGTGCAACGGGTACTGGTTGAAGAGCGAATAGAGGCGGCCCACCGCCTCGCGGTGCCGGCCCAGGGTCAGTTCCGATTCCATCAACTGCTCGGTGCAGTCCAGGCGGGCCTGGTCGAGCCAGTGCACGAAAGCGTTGATGATGGGGCCGCTGCGCAGTCCGCCGAGAGCCGTCTCCTGGGACAGTTCCAGCGCGGCGCGCAGTTTCTCGACGGCCTCGTGGTGCTGCCCGGCCCGTGCCGCCGCCCGGCCCTCCTCGGCGAACCGGCTGAAGACGTGCGCGTCCAGTTCGCCCGGCGCGACATGGATGAAGTAGCCCGGGGAGCGCGTGACGATCGGGCTCACGGGCATTCCGCAGGAGCGCAGGAACTTCCGCAGTTCGCAGATGCGGACATGGATCGCCGTGGTGGCGCGCAGCGGTGAATTCCCGCCCCAGATCTCGGATATGAGCTCCTCCAGCGAAACCACGTGATTGGCGCGGGCCAGCAGTGACGCGAGAACGATTTCCTTCTTCCGGGCCGAGAGGAAAACCGGTTCGTTGTCGTGAATGACGTGGAGCTTTCCAAGGATCCTGTACCGCACGAGAAACTCCAAGTCCTCAGGTGGGGCAAGCCGCTTCGGTGGAAGTGTGGAAATCGACGGAAGAAAAGTGACGTAAAGTCATCCCGACGTATTTGCAACCTAACCGGCCGCGTTCGACACAGTCAACGAAGTGGAAGAAGGCTGCGGTGCGGTTCGGACCGAACCGCCACCTGGTACGGAGGTGCGTCCCGGATCTAGTTCGGAGGGTCTCCTTCGGAAGGGGCGGTACGGGGGCGGCGGTGGGCCGCCGCCCCCGCTTTCGCTCACTGGCCGGCCGCACCGCACAGGACGAGATTCGCCTGGAACCGGTGGCGCAGCACCTCGCTGCGCAGTTCCCGCACGCCGACCTTGCCCAGGTAGCGGCCGCCGGTGCCCACCGCGTGGAGCGCCTGCCACTCGCCGGCGAGGATGGCGTTGACATCGATCCAGCCCGCCGTCTGGATCTCCCCGTCGGGCAGGGTGATCTCCTCCCGGTAGAAGGCCATCAGGTGGCCGCTGGACGGCTGGTTGACGACCTTCCAGCTGTGACCGACCAGGTGGCCCACGGAGTTGCCGTCGGCGTCGAAGAACTCGTCGGTGTGCGTGCTGCGGTCACCGGCGTGGAAACCGGCCTCGGCGACCGCCTTGTAGTCCAGGTTCACCGTCTCGGACAGGCCGGTGAGGGCGAAGCAGTCACCCGCCGGCTTCTCGGCCACCGTCATCGGCTCGGTGACCATCGCGGCCGCGCACTCCGGGCACATCTCCACCGCCGCACGGAACGGGTCGATCAGACGCATGTCAATGCCTTTCTTTTGCAAGGGACTTCAGGGAAACGGGACGTCAGAGAAAGAGAAAGGAAAGCGGTTCAGTGGCCGTCCGGTTCCGTGGCCGGCCCGAACCAGCGGCCCAGGGCCGCCTCCAACTCCCGCGGGGCGGGCGGGTGGCCCTGCGGCGCGGCCCAGGCGACATGCCCGTCGGGCCTGATCAGCACGGCGGACAGGTCGTCGGCCCCGGCTCGCGGGCAGGTGGCGGTGACGAGGTCCACCCGGTCCGCCCAGCCGTCGGCGGCCGCCTTCAGCTCCGGCGCGCCGGTCAGGTCGAGCAGCACTCCGCGCGCCCGCTCCAGCAGCCCCAGGCTGCCGAACGTGGAGCCGTCCGGAGCGGTCAGTTCGCGGTGCGGCATCCGCCGGCCCACGAGCGGGTGGTCGTGCCCGAGGTCGTAGCGCACGTCGACGCCGCTGAGCTCCCCGGCCAGCCGGTCGTTGACCTCGGTCGACTCCAGGGTCTCGGCGACGACCGTGCGCAACGCGTCGATGTCCGGGCCACCGGTCATCAGGACGTTCTGCGCCCGGGTGTTGAGCAGGACGCGGGCGGCGGCCGGGTGACGTTCCCGCTCGTAGGTGTCCAGCAGGTCTGCCGGGGCCCGGCCGCCGACCTCGGCCGCGATCTTCCAGCCGAGGTTCACCGCGTCGTGCACCCCCAGGTTGAGCCCCTGGCCGCCGAACGGCGGGTGGACGTGCGCCGCGTCACCGGCCAGCAGCACCCGGCCGACGCGGTAACGCGCCGCCTGCCGGGTGGTGTTGCCGAACCGGCTCAGCCACTGCGGTGTCGCGCCCGAGAGATCGATACCGGCGACCGCGGCGACGGTCTCGCGGACCTCCTCGAAGCTCGGCGGCCCGGCCCGGCGCACCGGCGGCCGGGAGAAGTCGCCGACGATGAAGCGCAGGACGTCCTCGCCCGCCGTCGAGACCGCCACCGCCGAGACCGCGAGCCAGCCGCGCTCGGTCCGGACGAAGGGGAAGGGCCGTGCCTGCAGCCCGGGGAGGTCCCTGCTGACCCCGGAGACGTCGGCCAGCAGCACGTCCGCGGTGGCGTCGGTGCCGGGGAAGCCGACGTCGAGGAGCGACCTGACCGTGCTGCGGCCGCCGTCGCAGCCGACGACGTACGCACCCCGCAGCCGGTACGGCCCCTTGGGGCCCGTCACCTCCAACTCCACACCCTCCGCGTCCTGGTGCAGCCCCGTCACCTCGTGGCCGCGCCGCACCTCGGCGCCGAGCTCCTCCGCCCATTCCGCGAGCACCCGCTCGATGCGCGCCTGCGGCAGCAGCAGCACCGCGTGCGGGCTGTCGAGGCGGCCGAGGTCGATCCCCACCGGCAGCAGCGCGAAGTGGCTGTACCGGCCCGTGCGGCTCCCGGTGAACCGGTCGAGGATCCCGCGCTGCTCCCAGATCTCGATCGTCCGCGCGTACACCCCCGGCGCGCGCGACTCGCGTTCTCCGGTGAATCCCGGCCGCTTCTCCAGGACCACCACGTCCACGCCCGCGAGCCGCAGTTCGGCGGCCAGCATCAGCCCGGTCGGACCGGCGCCGCAGACCACCACCGGTCGTCGGTTCTCGTTCGTCGTCATGCGAGTCACTCCTTGGTGTGCAGAGCGCTGAGTACGGTGCGCAGGTACCGGGCGAGGGAGACGGGGGCCGGGTGGTCGTAGACGACGACCGGCTCCAGCAGCAGCCCGGTGGCCTCGCACAGGCGGTTGCGCAGGTCGAGGGCGGTGAAGGAGGAGAAGCCGGCGTTCTGGAAGGTGACCTCCGCCTCGACGGCGTCCGGCGTGTCGTGTCCGAGCACGGCGGCGGCGTGGGTGCGGATGATGTCCAGCAGAACGCGGTCCTGCTCCTCGGGGGCGGCGCCGGCGAGGCTCTCGCTCAGCCGCCGCTGCTTGTCGGTGTCCTCCAGGGGCCGGGGCGGCTCGGCCGCTTCCTCCGGCGTCTCCGGGGTCGAGCGGTGCCACCAGGCGGACAGGGCCGGCAGCACCTCGCCGAGCGCGGCCCGGCGGCCGTCGTCCAGCCCGAGACGCTCCGCCAGGGTGTCCAGGTCCCCGCCCGACACGGCGTTCCAGAACTCCGCCTCGCTCCCGCTCGCGCGGTGCGTGCCGCGGGTGGCGGCCGACTCCAGCCAGTAGTGCCGCCGTTGGAAGGCGTAGGGCGGCAGGTCGAGGGGGCGCGCACCGGGGAGGACGGCCGGCCAGTCCACCTCCACCCCGTTGGCCCAGGCCCGGGCGAGCGCGTCCAGCGCGCGCGGGGCCTCGGGCCGGCCCTTGAGCAGCACCGGAGCACACACGGTAGCCCCGGCGGGCAGGCTCAGTTGGGCCATGGAGGACAGCACGGCGTCCGGGCCGAGTTCCAGGTAGGTGGACACGCCCGCGTCCTTCAAGTGACGGACGCCGTCGTGGAATCGGACGGTCGCGCGGATCTGCCCGGCCCAGTAGGCGGGCGAGCACAGTTCCTCGGCGGTGGCCCGGCGGCCGGTGACGAGCGAGACGACGGGGATCGTCGGCGGGTGGTAGGCGAGCGACTCGGCGACCGCCTGGAACTCCGCCAGGGCGGGTTCCACCAGCGGCGAGTGGAAGGCGTGGCTGACCTGGAGCGAGGTGGTCCTGCGCCCCTGCTCCGCGAAGTGCCCGGCGATCCGCCCGGTCGCTTCCCGCTCCCCGGAAAGCACCAGCGCCCGGGGGCCGTTGACGGCGGCGATGCCGACGGCGTCCTCGTACCCGGCCAGGAGCGGCAGGACCTCCGCCTCCTCGGCCTCCACGGCGATCATGGCGCCCCCGGCGGGCAGCGCGTCCATCAGGCGTGCCCGGGCGGCCACCAGAGCCGCCGCGTCCGGCAGGCCGATGACCCCTGCCGCGTGCGCGGCGGTCAGCTCACCGATGGAGTGCCCGGCGAGGTACCCGGGCGTGATCCCCCAGTGCCGCAGGAGCCGGTACAGCGCCGTCTCCAGGGCGAACAGCGCGGGCTGGGTGTAGGCGGTGCGGTGCAGCAGCTCCGCCTCCGGGCTGTCCGGCGCGGCGAACACGACCTCGCGCAGCGGGCGGTCCAGATGCACGTCCAGGTGGTCGCAGACCTCGCCGAGGGCCTTGGCGAAGACCGGGAAGACCTCGCTCAGTTCGGCCCCCATGCCCAGGCGCTGGCTGCCCTGCCCGGTGAAGAGGAAGGCGGTGCCCCCGGCCCCGGCCCCGGTGCCGCGTACGAGCCCGGACGTGCCGCGGTCCCGCGCCAGGTCCGCCAGGGTGGCCAGCAGCTCCGTACGGCTGCGCCCCACGACCGCGGCACGGTGCGGGAAGTGGGTCCGCGTCGTCGCCAGGGACAGGCCGACGTCCGCGGCCCCGGCCTCCGGGTGGTCGAGCAGATGCCGGTGCAGACGACGCGCCTGGGCCCGGACGGCGCCGCGGGTGCGGGCCGACAGCACCCACGGCACCGGGCCCTCCTGCGCGGCTTCCACGGCCGCCGGCTCCTCCGGGGCGGGCGCCTGCTCCAGGATGAGGTGGGCGTTGGTGCCGCTGATGCCGAAGGAGGAGACGGCCGCCCGGCGGGGGCGGTCCGCGTCCTGCTCCCACGGCGCTGTCTCGGTGAGCAGCGAGACGGCTCCCGATGACCAGTCGACGTGCGGGGTGGGCTCGCCGACGTGCAGGGTCTTCGGCAGTACCCCGTGCCGCATCGCCATGACCATCTTGATGACGCCGCCGACGCCCGCCGCCGCCTGGGTGTGGCCGACGTTGGACTTGAGCGAGCCGAGCCGGAGCGGCCGTCCGGCGGGCCTGCCCCGCCCGTAGGCGGCCAGGACAGCCCGGGCCTCGATGGGGTCGCCGAGTGCGGTGCCGGTGCCGTGTGCCTCGACGGCGTCCACGTCGGCGGGGGTGAGCCGGGCGTTGGCGAGGGCCTGCCGGATGACCCGCTCCTGTGCGGGTCCGCTCGGCGCCGTCAGTCCGTTGCTCGTGCCGTCCTGGTTGACCGCGCTGCCGCGGACGACCGCCAGGATCCGGCGGCCGTTGCGCCGGGCGTCCGACAGGCGCTCCAGCAGCACCAGTCCCGCGCCCTCGGCCAGGCCGGTCCCGTCGGCGCCGGTGGAGAACGCCTTGCAGCGGCCGTCCGGAGCGAGGCCCCGCTGACGGCTGAACTCGACGAGGGTGTTGGGCGTGGCCATCACCGTGGCACCGCCCGCCAGCGCGAGCGCGCACTCGCCGCCGCGCAGGGCCTGGACGGCGAGGTGGAGGGCGACCAGTGAGGACGAGCAGGCGGTGTCCAGCGTTACCGCCGGACCCTCCAGGCCGAAGGTGAAGGAGATCCGGCCGGAGGCCACGCTGCTCGACGTGCCGGTCATCAGCTGGCCCTCGAACTCCTCGGGTGCCTCGTGCGGATGCGGCGCGTACCGCATGTCCGCCACCCCCACGAAGACGCCCGTGCGGCTCCCGCGCAGCGTCTCGGGGACGATGCCCGCCCCCTCGAACGCCTCCCAGGCGGTCTCCAGCAGCAGCCGCTGCTGGGGGTCCATGGCGGTGGCCTCGCGCGGGCCGATGCCGAAGAAGTCGGCGGCGAAGTCACCCGCGTCGTGCAGGAAACCCCCGCCGGTGGCGTACGTCGTACCGGTGCGGTCCGGGTCGGGGTGACACAGGGACGCGAGGTCCCAGCCCCGGTTGCCGGGGAAGGCCGAGACGGCGTCGGTCTCCGTCTCCAGCAGTCGCCACAGCTCCTCGGGGGTACGGACGTCCCCGGGGTAGCGGCAGCTCATCGCGACGATCGCGATCGGCTCGCCGGCCGCCTCCTCGGCCTCCCGGAGCTTCTCCCGGGCCTCCTGGAGGTCGGCGGTCACCCACTTGAGATAGTCGAGCAGCTTTTCTTCGTTGGCCATCGTGGGTTTCTCCTTGTCGGCCTCGGCACCGGTGTCGGCATGGATCGGTCGGGAGGTCATCAGCGGCCCGCCGCCCGGCCGAGGCCGTTGTCGATCAGGGCGAAGATCTCCTCGGGCGACGCCTCGGCGATCCGCTGGGACGCGGTCGGCTCCCCCTCCGGTCGCCGGGACCGACCCCAGGCGGTCACCAGCTCCTCCAGCCGCTCGACGATCTGCTGCCGGACCGCGTCGTCCGCCTCGGCGGCACCGCTCAACACGGCCTCCACGCCGGCCAGTTCGGTGAGCGCCGTATCCGCGGCGGCGGGCTCGCCGGGGAGCAGCGCCTCCAGGAGGTGACGGGCCAGCGCCTCGGGCGTGGGGTGGTCGAAGACGAGCGTCGCGGGCAGCCGCAGCCCGGTCGCGGTGACGAGCCGGTTGCGGAACTCGACGGCGGTCAGGGAGTCGAAACCGCTCTCCTTGAAGAGGCGCCCGGCGTCCACGGTGTCCGGCGTGGCGTGCCCGAGCACCGCGGCGGCCTGCCCGCGCACGAGGCCGAGCAGCGCGCCTTCCCGCTCGCCAGGGGGGAGGGCAAGCAGCCGGCGCTCCCAGGAGTCGGCCGGTGCCGCACCCCCCGCCGCGGCCGCGCGGCGCACCGGGGTACGCAGCACGCTCCCCAGCACGGCGGGCAGGGAGCCCGCCTCGGCTCGCTCCCGGAGCGTGGCCATGTCGAGCCGGGCGGGCACGACGACCGGCTCGGCACCGGTGAGGGCCTTGTCGAAGAGGGCCAGGCCGTCCTGTGTGGAGAGCGGGACCAGGCCGCCGCGCGCCATCCGGCCCACATCGGTGCTGTCCAGGTGGGCGGTCATCCCGGAGCGCTGCTCCCACAGGCCCCAGGCCATCGACACGGCGGGCAGGCCCGCACGGCGCCGCCGCTGTGCGAGGGCGTCGAGGAAGGCGTTGGCCGCGGCGTAGTTGCCCTGGCCCGCGGCACCGACCGTGCCGGCGGCCGAGGAGAAGAGCACGAACGCGGCCAGGTCCGTGGTGCGGGTCAACTCGTCCAGGATCACCGCCCCGTTCGCCTTCGGCCCGAGGACGCGGTCCACCTGTGCCTCGGACAACTCGGTGACGACCGCGTCGTCGAGGGTGCCTGCGGTGTGGATGATGGCGGTGAGGGGGTGTTGGTGGGGGATGGTGTTGAGGAGGTTGGTGAGGTGGTGGGGGTTGGTGGTGTCGTGGGCGGTGATGGTGATGTGGGCGCCGAGTGCGGTGAGTTCGTTGTGGAGTTGGGTGGCGTTTGGGGTGTTGGGTCCGCGTCGGCTGGTGAGGTGGAGGTGGCGTGCGCCGTGGTGGGTGATGAGGTGGCGGGCTATGTGGGTGGCGAGGGTGCCGGTGCCGCCGGTGATGAGGATGGTGCCGTTGGGGTTGAGGGGTGTGGGGAGGGTGAGGGCTGTTTTGCCGGTGTGGCGGGCTTGTTGGAGGTGGCGGAGGGCTTGGGGTGCGTTTTGGATGTCCCAGGCGGTGAGGGGGAGGGGGTGGAGGTGGCCTTGGGTGAAGAGGGTGAGGAGTTCGGTGAGCATCTCGTGGATGCGGTCGGGTCCGGCGTCGGCTTGGAGGTCGAAGGGGGTGTAGGTGATGTGGGGGTGTTGTTGGGTGAGGGTGTCGGGTTGGCGGATGTCGGTTTTGCCCATTTCTAGGAAGTGTCCGCCGTGGGGGAGGAGGCGTAGGGAGGCGTCGGTGAATTCTCCGGCGAGGGAGTTGAGGATGACGTCCATGCCGTGGCCGTTGGTGGTGGTGAGGAAGTGTTGTTCGAAGTCGAGGGTGCGTGAGTTGGCGATGTGGGTGTCGGGCAGTCCCATGGTGTGGAGGGTGTGCCATTTGGTGGGGCTGGCGGTGGTGTAGACGTCGATGCCCCAGTGGTGGGCGAGTTGGACGGCGGCCATGCCGACGCCGCCGGTGGCGGCGTGGATGAGGAGGCGTTGTCCGGGTTGGATGTTGGCGAGGTCTCGTAGGGCGTAGTAGGCGGTGAGGAAGACGACCGGTAGCACGGCTGCTTGGGCGAAGGTGAGGTTCTCGGGTACGGGTGCGGCCATGCGTTGGTCGGTGACCGCGAAGGTCCCGGCGCTGCCCGGGAAGAGTCCGAAGGCGCGGTCGCCGGGTGTGAAGTGGGTGACGTCGGGGGCGACTTCGGTGACGATGCCGGCTGCTTCGCCGCCGATCAGGGCTTCGTTGCCGGGGTACATGTCCAGGGCGATCAGGACGTCGCGGAAGTTCAGTCCGGCTGCGCGTACCGCGATGCGTATCTGTCCGGGGCGCAGCGGTTCTTGGGGGGAGGGCAGGAGGGCCAGGTTCTCCAGGGTGCCCTTGGCCGTGACATCCAGACGCCAGGGCTCCGCCGGCGGCGTCAGCCCGTCGGACGGCCTCGGGCGCACGAGCCGGGCGGCACGCAACTCGCCGTCCCGGACGGCGAGTTGCGGCTCGCCGGTGGCCAGCGCGATCCGGACCTTCTCGTACGAGCCGTCCCGGCCGTCGAGGTCGAGGAGCACGACGCGTCCCGGATTCTCCGACTGCGCCGTCCGCAGCAGACCCCACACCGCGGCGTGCGCGGGGTCGCTGACCCGATCGCCCTCACCGGCGGCCACCGCGCCCCGGGTGAGGACGACCAGCTGTGACGAGGCGAACCGCTCGTCGGCCAGCCAGGACTGGACCAGACCCAGTGCCCGCAGCGTTGCCTCCCGCGTCGCCCCGGCGAGGTCGTCCCAGGACTCCGTACGGCACTCGACGGCCACCACCGAGGGCACCTCGCCCTCCAGGGACCCCAGGTCCGCGTACGGCTCGGCATCGAGGGCCCCGGCCAGGGCGGGCGATCCGAGCACGGCCCACGAGGTGTCGTCGCGGCCGGACTCCGGCACGGCGGTCCACTCCACGAGGAACATCGCGTCGGACCGCGCGTCCGCCGCCAACTGCCCGGGCGCGACCGGCCGCAGGACCAGCGAGTCCACCGAGGCCACCGGCTGCCCGGCGGCGTCGGCCACGGTCAGGGCCACCGCGTCGGTGCCCGCGGGAGAGAGCCGCACCCGCAGCGCCCCGGCGCCCCGGGCGTGCAACTGCACACCGCTCCAGGCGAACGGGAGTCGCACGGGGCCCTCCTCGGTACCGGAACCGTCCAGGGCGAGGGCGTGCAGCGCGGCGTCCAGCAGTGCCGGATGCAGGCCGAAGGCACCGGCCTCGGCCGACTGCCCCTCCGCCAGGGCGACTTCGGCGTACAGGTCCTCGCCGGACCGCCAGGCGGCCGTCAGCCCCTGGAAAGCCGGCCCGTACTCGTACCCCAGGGCGGCCAGGGCCTCGTAGTGTCCGCTCAGGTCCACCGGGGTCGCCCCGGCGGGCGGCCACGCGGCGAGGGCGTGCTCAGCGGCAGGTTGCGCCGCCGTGCCCAGGGTGCCGGTGGCGTTGCGGGTCCAGGGCAGGTCCGCGTCGGTGTCGCCGGGACGGGAGTGGATGTGGAAGGGCCGCAGCCCCGCGTCGTCCGGCGGGTCGACGGTCACCTGGAGGTGCACCGTCTCCTCCTCCGGCAGCGGCAGCGGTGCCAGCACGGTCAGTTCCTCGACCCGGGCGCGGCCCGCCTCGCCCGCGGCGTGCAGGGCCAGCTCCACGAAGGCGGTACCCGGCAGCAGGGGGGTACCGGTCACCGCGTGGTCGGCCAGCCAGGGCCGGGCCCGTCGCGACAGGCTGCCGGTGACGACGCGGCTCTCGCTGCCGGCCAGCGACAGGGCGGCACCCAGCAGCGGGTGGCCGGTCGGCCGCAGCCCCAGCTGTGCGGGGTCCGCCTGCGACGGTGCCACGTCCAGCCAGTGACGGCGCCGCTGGAAGGGATAGGTCGGCAGGTCCAGGGCGCCCCGCGGGGCGCCCGGCAGGGCCGGGGTCCAGTCCACGGCGAGGCCGCGGGTGTGCGCGGCGGCCAGCGCGGTGAGCATGCGGGCCGGGCCGCCCTCGCCGCGGCGGAGGGTGCCGATGACCGTGGTGTCCTGCCGCGGGTCCAGCTCCTCCAGCGTCTCCTGAAGGCTCATCGTCAGCACCGGATGCGGACTGACCTCGATGAAGGTGTGGTGCCCGGCCGCCGCGAGGACACCAATGGTCTCCTCGAACCGGACGGTGCGCCGCAGGTTGCGGTACCAGTACGCGGCGTCCAGCGTCGCGGTGTCGACGAGGCCGCCGGTGACCGTGGAGTAGAACGGAATCGCGGCGGAGCGCGGGGAGACGGGGGCCAGCACCTCGGCCAGCCGGTCCCGGACGGCCTCGACATGGGCGCAGTGTGAGGCGTAGTCGACGGGGATCACCTTGCTGCGCACACCCTCGGCCGTGCAGTGCGCGTGCAGTTCCGCCAGGGCCTCGGTGTCACCGGAGACCACGGTCGCGCGGGGGCCGTTGACGGCCGCGACGGCCAGCCGGTCCTCCCAGCGCCCGAGCAGCTCCGCCACCTCGCCGTGCGGCAGGGGGACGGACAGCATGCCGCCGCGGCCGCGCAGGGCGTCGAGTGCCCGGCTGCGCAGGGCGACCACCAGGGCCGCGTCCTCCAGGGAGAGCGCGCCCGCGACGCAGGCCGCGGCGATCTCGCCCTGTGAGTGGCCGACGACCGCCGCCGGTTCCACTCCGTACGAGCGCCACAGGGCCGCCAGCGAGACCATCACCGCGAAGAGGGCGGGCTGGATCGTGTCGGCGGTGTCCATGGCGGGCGCCCCCGGCCTGCCGTGCAGGAGGTCGAAGAGGTCCCAGCCGGTGTGCGGGGCCAGCGCCTCGGCGCACGCCCGCATCCGCTCCCGGAAGACATCGGACGTCTGAAGCAACTCCAGGGCCATTCCCTCCCATTGGGAACCCTGGCCGGGGAAGACGAAGACCGTCTGATGACCGGACCTGGCCGTGGCCTGCGTGAGCTGCGGCGCGGGCACGTCCCGGGCGAGGGCGTCGAGCGCGGAGCGCAGCTCCTCCCGGTCCGCTCCGACGAGCGTCGCGCGGTGCTCGAAGCCGGCGCGGGCCGTGGCCAGGGCGTGGGCGACCTCCCGTACGTCGGCGTCGGGAGCCGCGTCGGTCCAGGCCAGCAGCCGGCGCGCCTGTTCCCGCAGGGCCTCGGCGGACCGCCCGCTCAACAGCCACGGCACCACCGCCGCACCGGGGTTCGGGGCGGCCGGGGCCTCCGCGGCCTCCGGCTCCGGAGCCGCTTCCAGCACCAGGTGGGCGTTGGTGCCGCTCATGCCGAACGAGGAGACCGCGGCGCGGCGGGGACGGTCGGTCCCGGGCCAGGGCGTGGCCTCGGTGACCAGACGGACGGTGCCGGTGCCCCAGTCGGCGTGCGGAGTGGGGGTGTCGGCGTGCAGGGTCGGCGGGAGGACGCCGTGGCGCATCGCCATGACCATCTTGATGACGCCCGCGACACCGGCGGCCGCCTGGGTGTGGCCGATGTTGGACTTCACCGAGCCCAGGTGGACCGGGAGGTCCCCGGCCCGCTCCTGCCCGTAGGTGGCCAGGATGGCCTGGGCCTCGATGGGGTCGCCCAGCGTGGTGCCCGTGCCGTGTGCCTCCACGGCGTCCACGTCGGCGGGGGTGAGCCGGGCGTCGGCCAGCGCCTGGCGGATCACCCGCTCCTGGGACGGGCCGTTGGGCGCGGTCAGCCCGTTGCTGGCACCGTCCTGGTTGACCGCGCTGCCGCGTATCACCCCCAGGATCCGGCGGCCGTTGCGGTGCGCGTCGGAGAGCCGCTCCAGCAGCACCAGACCCACGCCCTCGCCCCAGCTCGTGCCGTCGGCGTCGGCGGAGAACGCCTTGCAGCGGCCGTCGGCGGACAGCCCGCGCTGGCGGCTGAACTCGACGAACAGCGTGGGAGTGGCCAGGACGGACGCGCCGCCGGCCAGCGCGAGCGAGCACTCGCCCCGGCGCAGTGCCTGGGCCGCGAGGTGGATGGCCACCAGCGACGAGGAGCAGGCGGTGTCGACGCTGACCGCCGGGCCCTCCAGCCCGAAGGTGTAGGCGACGCGGCCGGAGATGATGCTCGCCGAGCTGCCGGTCAGTCGGTAGCCGCCGGCGTCCTCGGGCGAGGCGTCCAGCAGCGCGGTGTAGTCCTGCGAGCTGGTTCCCGCGAACACCCCGGTGTCGCTGCCGCGCAGCGCCGCCGGGTCGAGGCCGGCGCGCTCGAACGCCTCCCAGGCGGTCTCCAGCAGCAGCCGCTGCTGGGGGTCCATGGCGGTGGCCTCGCGCGGGCTGATGCCGAAGAACTCGGCGTCGAACAGCGGCGCGTCGTGGAGGAAGCCGCCGTGCCGGGTGTAGGTCCGGCCCGGGGTGCCGATCTCCGGGTGGTAGAGGCCCTCGGTGTCCCAGCCGCGGTCGGTGGGGAACTCCCCGATGGCGTCGGTGCCTTCGGCCACCAGCTTCCACAGGTCCTCGGGTGAGGCGACGCCGCCCGGGTAGCGGCAGCTCATCGCCACCACCGCGATCGGCTCGTCCGCGCTCCCGGCCGCGGCCGGTGCGACGGACGCGGGGGCTGCGGCCTTCTCCGTACGCCCGCCGAGCAGTTCCAGCACATGCCCGGCGAGGGCCGTGGGGGTGGGGTGGTCGAAGGCGAGGGTCGCCGACAGGCGCAGGCCCGTCGCCGCGCCCATCCGGTTGCGCAGCTCGACCGAGGTCAGCGAGTCGAAGCCGATCTCGTTGAAGGGGCGCGCGACGTCGACGGACTCGGGCGCGGCGTGCCCGAGCACGATGGCCGCCTGCGTACGCACCAGGTCCAGCACGGCCCGCTCGCGCTCGGCGGCGGTGAGTTCCGCGAGCCCCGCGAGCGGCGAGCGCTCGTCGGACCCGCCGCGACGGGCGGCGGTACGGGGCAGGCGCGGCCGTACCAGGGAGCTCAGCAGCACCGGCAGTGTGCCCGCGTCCGCCTGACGGCGCAGTACGGCCAGGTCCAGGAACGCCGGGACCGTCACGGCACGCCCCGCGCCGAGTGCCGCGTCCAGCAACTCCAGGGCTTCGTCCGGCGTCATGGGGACGACGCCTGTCCGGCCGATCCGGGCACGGTCGGCCTCGTCCAGGGTGTTCGTCATGCCGCTCGCCTCGTCCCACAGACCCCAGGCGAGGGAGGTGCCGGGCAGTCCCTGGGCACGGCGGTACTCGGCCAGGGCGTCGAGGAAGGCGTTGCCCGCCGCGTAGTTGGCCTGCCCGGCGTTGCCGAGGGTGCCGGCGACCGAGGAGAAGAGCACGAAGGCGGACAGGTCGGCGTGCCGGGTCAGCTCGTGCAGGTGCCAGGCCGCGTCCACCTTGGGCAGCAGGACCTGCCGCAGCCGCTCGGGCGTCAGGTTCTCCAGGACCGCGTCGTCGAGGGTGCCTGCGGTGTGGATGATGGCGGTGAGGGGGTGTTGGTGGGGGATGGTGTTGAGGAGGTTGGTGAGGTGGTGGGGGTTGGTGGTGTCGTGGGCGGTGATGGTGATGTGGGCGCCGAGTGCGGTGAGTTCGTTGTGGAGTTGGGTGGCGTTTGGGGTGTTGGGTCCGCGTCGGCTGGTGAGGTGGAGGTGGCGTGCGCCGTGGTGGGTGATGAGGTGGCGGGCTATGTGGGTGGCGAGGGTGCCGGTCCCGCCGGTGCTGAGGATGGTGCCGTTGGGGTTGCGGGGTGTGGGGAGGGTGAGGGCTGTTTTGCCGGTGTGGCGGGCTTGTTGGAGGTGGCGGAGGGCTTGGGGTGCGTTTTGGATGTCCCAGGCGGTGAGGGGGAGGGGGTGGATGTGGCCTTGGGTGAAGAGGGTGAGGAGTTCGGTGAGCATCTCGTGGATGCGGTCGGGTCCGGCGTCGGCTTGGAGGTCGAAGGGGGTGTAGGTGATGTGGGGGTGTTGTTGGGTGAGGGTGTCGGGTTGGCGGATGTCGGTTTTGCCCATTTCTAGGAAGTGTCCGCCGTGGGGGAGGAGGCGTAGGGAGGCGTCGGTGAATTCTCCGGCGAGGGAGTTGAGGATGACGTCCATGCCGTGGCCGTTGGTGGTGGTGAGGAAGTGTTGTTCGAAGTCGAGGGTGCGTGAGTTGGCGATGTGGGTGTCGGGCAGTCCCATGGTGTGGAGGGTGTGCCATTTGGTGGGGCTGGCGGTGGTGTAGACGTCGATGCCCCAGTGGTGGGCGAGTTGGACGGCGGCCATGCCGACGCCGCCGGTGGCGGCGTGGATGAGGAGGCGTTGTCCGGGTTGGATGTTGGCGAGGTCTCGTAGGGCGTAGTAGGCGGTGAGGAAGACGACCGGTAGCACGGCTGCTTGGGCGAAGGTGAGGTTCTCGGGTACGGGTGCGGCCATGCGTTGGTCGGTGACCGCGAAGGTCCCGGCGCTGCCCGGGAAGAGTCCGAAGGCGCGGTCGCCGGGTGTGAAGTGGGTGACGTCGGGGGCGACTTCGGTGACGATGCCGGCTGCTTCGCCGCCGATCAGGGCTTCGTTGCCGGGGTACATGTCCAGGGCGATCAGGACGTCGCGGAAGTTCAGTCCGGCTGCGCGTACCGCGATGCGTATCTGTCCGGGGCGCAGCGGTTCTTGGGGGGAGGGCAGGAGGGCCAGGTTCTCCAGGGTGCCCTTGGCCGTGACATCCAGACGCCAGCCGTCGGCCCCGGCCGGCGGAAGCAACTCCGCTGCCCGGCCGTCGATGCGCACGAGGCGGGGGACGGAGGCCACACCGTCGCGCAGGGCGAACTGCGGCTCCCCGGAGGCCAGCGCCGCCGGCAGCGCCGTACGGGACGCCTCCGTGCGGTCGACATCGACGATCTGCAGTCGGCCGGGGTGCTCGGTCTGGGCCGAACGCAGCAGGCCCCACAGGGCGGCCGCGGCCGAATCCCGCACCTGGTCGTCCGCACCGGACGCCACCGCGCCACAGGTCACGACGGCCAGGCGGGCGTTGGTGAACCGCTCGTCGGCCAGCCACTCCCGCACGGTCTCCAGCAGCACGGCGGTCGCCCGGTGCACCGCACCGGGAACATCCTCCCCGGGCGTCGCGCTGAACTGCGCCACCACGGTCGAGGCGTCCGCGGGGAGGTCGGCCAGGCCCGCGTAGCGGCCGGGACCGGCCGGCCCGGCCGGGTCGTCACCGAGGACCGCCGGCGCCGGCGAGGACGTCCCGGCGGGAACGGGCAGAGGCGTCCAGTCGATGCCGAAGAGGCCGTCGCGGGTGGCCGGAACGGCGCCGAGCTCGGCCGCCTCCACGGGCCGCACCGACAGGGAACCGACGGACAGCAGCGGGGCCCCGGCGCCGTCGGCGACCGAGAGGGCCACGGTGTCGGGCGTGAGCTGCGACAGCCGGACGCGCAGTTCCTCGGCCCCGGCGGCGAACAGCCGCACGTCGCCCCATGCGAACGGCAGCCGGAAGCTCGCGGCCTCGCCCTCCTCCGGCAACGCCTCCAGGGCCAGCACGTGCAACGCCGCGTCCAGCAGCGCCGGGTGGACGGTGAACAGCGCGTCGTCGTCATCGGAGACCGTACCCGCGGCGCCCTGCGGGAGCCGGACCTCGGCGTACAGGTCGTCACCGTCCCGCCAGGCGGCGCGCAGGCACTGGAAGGCCGGACCGTAGGTGTAGCCGTGCCCGGCCAGGCGCTCGTAGAGGCCGTCCGTGTCGATCGCGGTCGCCCCGGCGGGCGGCCAGGACGCGGCGGAGTCCCTGGCGTCGGTGACGGTGTCGAGCGGGGCGGGAGCGAGGGTGCCGGTGGCGTGCCGGACCCACTCGGCGCCCTCGTCCGCGCGGGAGTACAGCTGAACGGGCCGCTGCCCGGCCTCGTCCCGCGCACCGACGACGAGTTGGACGTCCACGTCGGCGCCGTCCAGCCGCAGCGGGGCCTCCAGCGTCAGGTCCTCGACCACGGGCAGGCCGAGCCGCACCCCCGCCAGGAGCGCCAGCTCCACCATCGCCGTACCGGGCAGCAGGGTCGCGCCCAGCACCGCGTGGTCGGCCAGCCACGGGAAGGCCGCCAGCGACAGTCGGCCGGTGAACAGATGCCCCTGGCCGTCGGCCAGTTCGACGGCGGCGCCCAGTAGTGGGTGTTCGGCCTTCGTCAGTCCTACCGCGCCGAGGTCGCCGTGTCCGGTCGGTGCTTCCAGCCAGTGGCGCTCGCGTTGGAAGGGGTATGTGGGCAGGTCCACGGAGCGGTCACCGGAGCCGAACAGCGCGCGCCAGTCGATTTCCGTGGCGCCGTGGACGTGCAGTTGTGCGAGGGCGGTCACGGCGGCCTGTGGTTCGGGGAGGCCCTTGCGTGACGATGCGGCGCACACGGCTGCTGTGCCGGTGCTGGTGCGTGCCAGGGCGGTGAGGGTGGAGTCTGGCCCGAGTTCGACGAAGGTGGTGACGCCGTCGGCTTCAAGGGTGCGCACGGCGGCGTGGAAGCGCACGGCCTCTCGTGCGTGCGTGGCCCAGTAGTCCGGGGAGGCCAGTTCTTCGGCCGTGGCCGGACGTCCTGTCAGGGTGGAGACGAGTGCGATCTTCGGAGTTTGGAAGTCGAGGCCGCGCGCGATGGCCCGGAAGTCGTCCAGCATCGGGTCCATGTGCGGTGAATGGAAGGCGTGGCTGACTGTCAACTGGCGGGATTTGACGCCTAGTTCGTCGAGGTGTGCGGCGATGGAGGTGACCGCGTCCGCGTCGCCGGAGACGACTGTTGACTCTGGGCCGTTCACTGCTGCCAGTGCGATCTTGCCTTCCAGGCCGGCCAGCAGTGGCAGTACTGTTTCCTCTGATGTCTGGACTGCCAGCATCGCTCCGCCGGAGGGCAGTGCCTGCATCAGTCGGCCTCGTTCCGCCACGAGGCGTGCTGCGTCTTGGAGGGAGAGGACTCCGGCCGCGTAGGCGGCTGTCAGTTCGCCGACGGAGTGCCCGGCTACCACGTCCGGTCGCACGCCCCAGGATTCCCACAGTCGGAACAGTGCTGACTCGATCGTGAAGAGGGCCGGTTGTGCGAATTCCGTCCGGTGGACGGTTTCGTCTGTCATCGCTTCGCGCAACGGCACCCCGAGGGCGTCGAATGCGGCGCACGCCTCGTCGAAGGCGGCGGCGAAGGTGGGGAATGCGGCGTACAACTCCCGTCCCATTCCCGGTCGTTGGCTGCCTTGGCCGGTGAAGAGGAAGGCGAGCTTGCCTGGCGTCGATGCGATGCCCGTCACCGTGCCGGAGCCCGTTGCCAGGTCTGTCAGGCCGTTCATCAGTGTCGTGTGGTCGGTGCCTACTACTGCGGCGCGGTGTGGGAACTGTGTGCGTGTGGTCACCAGGGCGTGGCCGACCTCTGTGGCGGAGACTTCCGGCAGCTCCGTCAGGCGCTCGCGTAGCCGTGCGGCCTGAGCGCGCAGCGCTGCTTCGCTGCGCGCGGAGAGTATCCAGGGGACGACGGTGCCTGTGGGGGCCGGCTGGTCGTTGGCTTCCTCTGCGGTTTCGGTCTGTTCGAGGATGAGGTGGGCGTTGGTGCCGCTGATGCCGAAGGAGGAGACGGCGGCGCGGCGGGGGCGGTCGTCGGGTGTGGTCCAGGGGTGTGGTTCGGTGAGGAGGGATACCTCTCCTGTTGTCCAGTCGACGTGTGGGCTGGGTTCGTTGGCGTGGAGGGTTTTGGGCAGGGTGGCGTGGTGCATTGCCATGACCATTTTGATGACGCCGGCGACCCCCGCCGCGGCTTGGGTGTGGCCGATGTTGGATTTGAGGGAGCCGAGGTGGAGGGGTTGGTCGGTGGTGCGGTTTCGGCCGTAGGTGGCGAGGAGGGCTTGGGCTTCGATGGGGTCGCCGAGTTTGGT